>DATDMA010000267.1:0-50698 GCA_036519015.1 Pseudolabrys sp.
CAGGTGCTCTGCAAGCCCGGCTCAGTCAAGCCGCACACCAAGTTCAAGGCTGAGGCGTACATCCTCACCAAGGAAGAGGGCGGCCGTCACACTCCGTTCTTCACCAACTATCGTCCGCAGTTCTATTTCCGCACCACCGACGTGACCGGTGTCGTGCACCTGCCGCAGGGCACGGAAATGGTGATGCCGGGCGACAACGTGGCGATGGAAGTGCACCTGATCGTGCCGATCGCCATGGAAGAGAAGCTTCGCTTCGCCATTCGCGAGGGTGGCCGCACCGTCGGCGCCGGCGTGGTGGCGAGCATCATCGAGTAAGATTGCTGTTGTGCCCCCGCCCGCAAGGCGGGGGCATCCAGTATCCCGCTTAGAGTCGCGGGTGGACTGAGGCGCTACCGTATACTGGATCGTTCGTTTGAACGGACGATGACAGGCAGAGAGAAACGACAATGAACGGCCAGAATATCCGGATCCGGCTCAAGGCGTTCGACCATCGAATCCTCGATGCGTCGACGCGCGAGATCGTGAACACGGCCAAGCGCACCGGCGCTCAGGTCCGTGGTCCCATCCCGCTGCCGACGCGCATCGAGAAGTTCACGGTGAACCGCTCGCCGCACGTCGACAAGAAGAGCCGTGAACAGTTCGAGATGCGCACGCACAAGCGCCTCTTGGACATCGTCGACCCGACCCCGCAGACCGTGGACGCGCTGATGAAGCTCGACCTGGCCGCTGGTGTCGACGTCGAGATCAAGCTCTGAGCCGGGTGGGGACCAAAATGCGTTCTGGAGTTGTTGCGCAAAAGGTCGGGATGACCCGGGTGTTCACCGAGGCCGGTGAGCATGTTCCGGTGACGGTGCTGCGCTTGGCGCAGTGCCAGGTCGTCGCCCATCGGACCAAGGATAAGAATGGTTACGTCGCGCTGCAGTTGGGCTCCGGCCCGCGTCGCGCGAACAATATGAGCAAGGCCGACCGCGGCTATTTCGGCAAGGCGAACGTCGAGCCAAAGCGCAAGCTTGCCGAATTCCGCGTGAGCGAGGACGCGATGATCCCGGTAGGGGCCGAGATCACCGCCGACCACTTCGTCGCGGGTCAGTTTGTCGATGTTTGCGGCATCTCCATCGGTAAAGGTTTCGCCGGTGGCATGAAGCGCTGGAACTTCGGCGGTCTGCGCGCCTCGCACGGCGTCTCCATTTCGCACCGCTCGATCGGTTCGACCGGTGGACGTCAGGACCCGGGCAAGACCTTCAAGAACAAGAAGATGCCTGGCCACATGGGCGTCGACCGCGTGACCACGCTCAATCTCAAGGTCGTGCAGCTCGACGTCGAGCGCGGCCTCATCCTGGTCGAAGGTGCCGTGCCGGGCGCCAAGGGTGGCTGGATCACCGTGCGCGACGCGGTGAAGAAGCCGCTGCACAAGGACGCGCCGAAGCCGGGCAAGTTCCGCACGGCCGATGCGGCCGCGGCGCCGGCGGCAGAAGCGCCCGCCACGCCCGCTGAGCCCACTGAGAAGGAGGGCGCGTGATATGGAATTGAAGATCACCACGCTCGAAGGCGCTGAGGCTGGCAATGTCAGCCTGTCGGATGCGATTTTCGGCCTCGAGCCGCGCACCGACATCATCCAGCGCTGCGTCAACTGGCAGCTCGCCAAGCGTCAGCGCGGCACGCACAAGGCCAAGGATCGCAGCGAGATCTGGCGCACCGGCAAGAAGATGTACGCGCAGAAGGGCACTGGCGGTGCTCGTCACGGCTCGGCGCGCGTGCCGCAGTTCCGCGGCGGTGGTCGCGCCTTCGGTCCGATCGTGCGCAGCCATGCCATCGATCTGCCGAAGAAGGTGCGGGCGCTCGCGCTCAGGCACGCTTTGTCGTCGAAGGCGAAGGACGGCGGCATCATCGTGCTCGACAAGGCTTCGGCCAAGGACGGCAAGACCAAGGTGCTGGCCGCGCAGTTCGGCAAGCTCGGCCTCGCTAACGCGCTGATCATCGACGGCGCTGAGATCGAGGAAAGCTTCCGCTCGGCCGCGCGCAACATCCCGAATATCGACGTGCTGCCGATCCAGGGCATCAACGTCTACGACATCCTGCGGCGCAAGACCCTGGTGCTGACCAAGGCCGCGCTCGATGCGCTGGAGGCGCGGTTCAAATGAGCACCAGCGATCCCCGTCATTACGACGTCATCATCGCCCCGGTGATCACCGAGAAGGCGACCATGGCCTCCGAGTACAACAAGGTCATGTTCAAGGTGTCGCGCACTGCGACCAAGCCGCAGATCAAGGAAGCGGTCGAGAAGCTCTTCGACGTGAAGGTCAAGAGCGTCAACACGCTGGTCCGCGAAGGCAAGGTCAAGGTGTTCAAGAATAGAGTCGGTCAGCAGTCCGATGTGAAGCGCGCGATCGTGACCCTTGAAGAGGGTCACCGCATCGACGTGACCACCGGGCTGTAAGGGAGCGGTCCGATGGCATTGAAGAGTTACAATCCGACCACACCGAGCCAGCGTCATCTGGTGATCGTCGACCGCGCGTCGCTCTACAAGGGCCCGCCGGTGAAGTCGCTCACCGAGGGTCAGCACTCGACCGGTGGCCGCAACAATAACGGCCGCATCACCTCGCGCTTCCGCGGCGGCGGTCACAAGCAGGCCTATCGGCGCGTCGATTTCCGCCGTGCCAAGATGGATGTGCCGGCGACGGTCGAGCGGATCGAATACGATCCGAACCGCACGGCTTTCATCGCGCTGATCAAGTATCAGGACGGCGAGCTCGCCTACATCCTGGCGCCGCAGCGCCTGGCGCCGGGCGACACGGTGATCTCGTCCGAGAAGGCCGACATCAAGCCGGGCAACGCGCTGCCGATCGGCAGCATTCCGGTCGGCACCATCGTGCACAATGTCGAGCTCAAGATCGGGAAGGGCGGCCAGCTCGCCCGTTCCGCCGGCACCTACGTGCAGATCGTCGGCCGCGACCAGGATTACGTCATCCTGCGCCTGTCCACCTCCGAGCAGCGCCTGGTGCATGGCCGCTGCATGGCGACGGTCGGTGCGGTGTCCAACCCGGACAACATGAACACGACGATCGGCAAGGCCGGTCGTCAGCGCTGGAAGGGTCGTCTGCCGCACAACCGCGGCATCACGATGAACCCGGTCGATCACCCGCACGGCGGCCGCACCAAGGGCGGCATCCACTGGGTTACGCCGTGGGGCTTCCCGACCAAGGGCAAGAAGACACGTAAGAACAAGCGTACGACCAAGTTCATCGCGGTCAGCCGTCACGAACGCAAGAAGCAGAAGTAGCAGGGACTAGAGGATCATGACTCGTTCAGTCTGGAAGGGCCCCTTTGTTGATGGCTACCTGCTGCGCAAGGCCGAGGCCGCGCGCGCGTCGGGCCGTCACGAGGTCATCAAGATCTGGAGCCGGCGCTCGACCATTCTGCCGCAGTTCGTCGGTTTGAATTTCGGCGTCTACAACGGTCAGAAGCACATCCCGGTGGCCGTCTCCGAGGAGATGGTCGGTCACAAGTTCGGCGAGTTTGCGCCGACGCGGATTTTCTATGGCCACACGTCGGACCGCAAAGCCAAGCGCGGACCGTCGGCTTAAGGCATAAAGGTACAAGAGATCAGTCATGGGCAAGCGCGCACGCGAACGGGACCTCCCCGATAACGAGGCCAAGGCTGTGAGCAAGATGCTGCGGGTGTCTCCGCAGAAGCTCAATCTTGTTGCGCAGTTGATCCGCGGCAAGAAGGTCGGGAGCGCGCTCGCCGACCTCGAGTTTTCGCGCAAGCGAATCGCCAGGGATGTGCGCAAGTGCCTGGAATCGGCGATTGCCAACGCCGAGAACAATCACGACCTCGACGTCGACGATCTCGTCGTCGCCGAGGCTCATGTCGGAAAGGCGCTGGTGATCAAGCGCTTCAGCCCGCGCGGCCGTGGCCGCGTCGGTAAAATTCTCAAGCCGTTCTCGCACCTGACCATCGTTGTGCGTCAGGTCGAGGCGCAGGCGGCGGAAGCCTGAGGAGTTAATCGATGGGTCAAAAAGTCAATCCGATCGGGCTTCGTCTCGGCATCAACCGCACCTGGGATTCGCGGTGGTACGCCGGCAAGGCCGAATACGGCACGCTGCTGCACGAAGACATCAAGATCCGCGCCGAGCTGATGAAGCAGCTCAAGCAGGCGGCGGTGTCGCACATCGTGATCGAGCGCCCGCACAAGAAGTGCCGCGTCACCATCCACTCGGCGCGTCCGGGCGTGGTGATCGGCAAGAAGGGCGCCGACATCGAGAAGCTGCGCCGGTCGGTCGCCAAGCTCACCGACAGCGACGTGGTCATCAACATCGTCGAAATCCGCAAGCCGGAGCTCGACGCCAAGCTGGTCGCCGAGTCGATCTCCCAGCAGCTCGAGCGCCGCGTCGCGTTCCGCCGCGCCATGAAGCGCGCCGTTCAGTCGGCCATGCGCTTGGGCGCCGAGGGCATCCGCATCAACTGCGCCGGCCGTCTCGGCGGCGCCGAGATCGCGCGCGTCGAGTGGTATCGCGAAGGCCGCGTGCCGCTGCACACCTTGCGCGCGGACGTCGACTACGGCGTTAGCACCGCCTTCACCACCTACGGCACCTGCGGCGTCAAGGTTTGGATCTTCAAGGGCGAAGTCCTCGAGCACGATCCGATGGCGCAGGACAAGAAGCTTGCCGAAGGCGATCAGGGGCGTCCACGCCGCGACTCCGCGGCCTGACGCACACGCAATACGAATAGAGTCGAAGCATCATGTTGCAACCGAAGCGCACCAAGTACCGCAAGGCCTTCAAGGGCCGCATCAATGGCGTCGCCACCAGCGGCACCACGCTCGCCTTCGGCCAGTACGGCCTCAAGGCGCTGGAGCCGGATCGCGTCACCGCGCGCCAGATCGAGGCTGCCCGCCGTGCGCTCACGCGCTTCATGAAGCGCGCCGGCCGCGTGTGGATCCGGGTGTTTCCCGATCTGCCGGTGTCGAAGAAGCCGATCGAAGTGCGCATGGGTAAAGGCAAGGGCACGCCCGAGCTTTGGGTCGTGCGCGTGAAGCCGGGCCGCATCCTGTTCGAGGTCGACGGCATTCCGCTGGCGACCGCCAAGGAAGCGCTCACGCTCGCCGCCGCCAAGCTGCCCGTGAAGACCCGTTTCATCGAACGTATCGCCGAGTGACGACCATGAAATCCGCAGATGTCAGAGCGATGACGCTCGATCAGCTCGAGGACGAAGTGCTCAAGCTGAAGAAGGAACAGTTCAACCTTCGCTTTCAGCGGGCCACTGGCCAGCTCGAGAATACCTCGCGCGTGCGCGTGATCCGTCGCGATATCGCACGCATGAAGACCGTTGCCGCCCAGAAGCGCGCTGCCGAAGCCGGCGCCGCCAAGACGAAGTAAGGGGTTTCAGAGATGCCGAAGCGTACGCTCCAGGGCGTCGTCGTGAGCGACAAGCAGGACAAGACCATCGTCGTCCGCGTGGACCGTCGTTTCACGCACGCGACCATGAAGAAGACCATTCGCCGCTCGAAGAAGTACCACGCCCATGACGAGACCAACCAGTATGCGGTTGGTGATCAGGTGTGGATCGAGGAGCGCCGGCCGCTCTCTAAGCTCAAGTGCTGGGAAGTGATCCGCGGCGAGAAGAAGCAGAAAGTTCAATAAGCGCCATGCGCCTTTTGACAACAAGCGCTATGCGCACAACGAGAATGAGAGCCGCATCATGATTCAGATGCAAACCAACCTCGACGTGGCGGACAATTCCGGCGCGCGCCGCGTCATGTGCATCAAGGTGCTGGGCGGCTCGAAGCGCAAGTACGCCACCATCGGCGACGTTATCGTCGTCTCGGTGAAGGAGGCGATCCCGCGCGGCCGCGTCAAGAAGGGCGACGTGATGAAGGCCGTGGTGGTGCGCATCTCCAAGGGCATCAAGCGCGCCGACGGCTCGGTCATCCGCTTCGACCGCAACGCGGCGGTGCTGATCACCCCGCAGATGGAGCCGGTCGGCACGCGTATCTTCGGGCCGGTTCCGCGCGAGCTGCGCGCCAAGAACCACATGAAGATCATCTCGCTTGCGCCGGAGGTGCTCTGATGGCTGCCAAGATTCGTAAAGGCGACAAGGTCGTCGTGCTCACCGGGCGCGACAAAGGCCGCACCGGCGAGGTCGTCGAAGTGCGTCCCGCGGCCGACCGCGCGATCGTGCGCGGCGTCAACATGGTCAAGCGCCACCAGCGCCAGTCCGCTCAGCAGGAAGGCGGGATCATCTCCAAGGAGAGCACGATCCACTTGTCCAACCTGGCTATCGCGGATCCGAAGGACGGCAAGCCGACCCGCGTTGGCTTCAAGTTCATCGGCGAAGGTAGTGACCGCAAGAAGGTGCGCATCGCCAAGCGTTCCGGAGTCGAAATCGATGGCTGATACGCAAGCAAACAACGAAGCCAAGAAGCCCGCCAAGGCGCCGAAGGGCGCGCCCAAGGCCGCCAAGGAAGGCGCGCCGAAGGAGGGTGGAGAGGCGAAGGCCAAGACGCCGCGCGTGAAGTCGGATTACGTTGCGCGCCTGCGCACGCTTTACGACAGCTCGGTGCGCGAGCAGCTGACCAAGCAGTTCGGCTACAAGAACGTCATGCAGGTGCCGGTGATCACCAAAGTGGTGCTTAACATGGGCATCGGTGAGGGTGTCGCCGATCGCAAGAAGGTGGACAACGCCGCCGGCGACCTGACGCTGATCTCCGGCCAGAAGGTGGTCATCACCAAGTCGCGCAAGTCGATCGCCAACTACAAGCTGCGCGACGGCCAGGCCATCGGCTGTAAGGTCACGCTGCGCAAGACGCGCATGTACGACTTCATCGACCGCCTGGTGAACATCGCGCTGCCGCGTATTCGCGACTTCCGCGGGCTGAACCCGAAGAGCTTCGACGGCCGTGGCAATTACAGCCTCGGCATCAAGGAGCACATCGTGTTCCCCGAAATCGATTTCGACAAGGTCACCGACTCGTGGGGCCTCGACATCACCGTCTGCACGACCGCGCGCACCGACGAAGAGGCGCGCGCCCTGTTGGCGGCATTCAACTTCCCGTTCCGGCAGTGAGGGGCGTTCCAGCCACCTCAAACGCGGATACGTAAGGAGCGATAAATGGCTAAGAAGAGTTCGATCGAGAAGAACAACAGGCGGCGGAAGATGACGAAGAAGTTCGCCAGCCGCCGAGCGAAGCTCAAGGCGGTCGTGCAGGACAAGGATCTTCCGATGGAAGAGCGCTTTGCCGCTGGCCTCAAGCTCGCCGAGTTGCCGCGCAATTCCGCGCGCGTGCGCATCCGCAACCGCTGCGAACTCACCGGCCGCCCGCGCGCCTACTACCGCAAGCACAAGCTCAGCCGTATTGCGCTGCGCGACCTCGGCTCCAAAGGTCTTATTCCCGGCCTTGTGAAGTCGAGCTGGTAAGGGGAGGGCGAGATGGCTGTAAACGATCCGATCGGCGATATGATCGCCCGTATCCGCAACGCGCAGATGCGGAACAAGTCCAAGGTGTCCATGCCGGGCTCCAAGCAGCGCGAGCGCGTGCTCGAGGTGCTCAAGACCGAAGGCTACATCCGCGGCTTCGCCAGCGTGGCGCATGCCAGCGGGCGCAACGAGCTCGAGATCGAGCTCAAGTATTTCGACGGCGAGCCGGTGATCCGCGAGATCGAGCGGATTTCCAAGCCCGGCCGACGCGTCTACGCCTCGGTCAAGGCGCTGCCGCGCATTAATAACGGCCTCGGCGTCGCCATTCTGTCGACCCCGAAGGGCGTGATGGCCGACCACGAAGCCCGCGACGCCAATGTCGGCGGCGAAATCATCTGCACGGTGTTCTAATGTCACGCATCGGCAAACGACCGGTCGCAGTCCCGTCTGGCGTCACCGCCAACGTGGAAGGGCAGACCGTCAAGGTAAAGGGCCCCAAGGGCGCCATGCAGGTGAGCCTGCACGACGACGTGGTGGTCAAGATGGACAATGGCGGCGTGCTAGTCTCGCCGCGCAGCGAGACGAAGCGCGCGCGCTCCATGTGGGGCACCTCGCGCACGCTGGTGTCGAATCTGATAACTGGCGTCACCAAGGGTTTCGAAGAGCGCCTCGAGATCACCGGCGTCGGCTATCGCGCGGCGGTGCAGGGCAAGCAGCTCAGCCTGCAGTTGGGCTTTTCCCACGACGTGAACTATCCGATCCCGACCGGCATCACCATCGCGACGCCGAAGCCGACCGAGATCGTGGTGACGGGTAACGATAAACAGCAGGTCGGCCAGGTCGCCGCCGAGTTGCGCGGCTATCGTCCGCCGGAGCCCTATAAGGGCAAGGGCGTGAAGTACGCCGGCGAATACATCTTCCGTAAGGAAGGCAAGAAGAAGTAAAGGGCACGGGCCATGTCGAGACTAAGTGACCGGACCGCACGGCGGACGGCGACGGTGCGCCGCAAGGTGAAGCTGGCGGCGCGTGGGCGTGCGCGGCTTTCCGTCTTCCGCTCCTCGCAGCACATCTACGCGCAGCTCATCGATGACGATAAGGGCGTGACGCTCGCGTCCGCGTCGACGATCGAGAAGAGCTTGCGTGAGGGCGCCAAGACCGGCGCCAACATCGAGGCTGCGAAGGCGGTCGGCAAGCTCCTTGCCGAGCGCGCCAAGCAAAAAGGCATCACCGACGTCGTGTTCGACCGCGGTGGCTATCTTTATCACGGGCGCATCAAGGCGCTCGCCGACGCCGCGCGTGAAGGCGGCCTCAACTTCTAATTCTAACGGATTGAACCCAAATGGCACATGAACCCCGACGAGAGCGTGGTGAGCGCGGCGGCAGCCGCGAAGAGCGCGACAGCGAATTCGTCGACAAGCTGGTGCACATCAACCGCGTGGCCAAGGTGGTCAAGGGCGGCCGCCGGTTCGGCTTTGCCGCACTGGTGGTGGTCGGCGACCAGAAGGGCCGGGTCGGTTTCGGTCACGGCAAGGCGCGCGAAGTGCCTGAGGCGATCCGCAAGGCGACCGACGCCGCCAAGCGCGGGTTGACCCGCGTGCCGCTGCGCGAAGGCCGTACGCTGCATCACGACGTGCTCGGCCGTCACGGCGCCGGCAAGGTGTTCCTGCGCGCGGCTCCGGCCGGTACCGGCATCATCGCCGGCGGCCCGATGCGCGCCGTGTTTGAGACGCTCGGCATGCAGGACGTGGTCGCCAAGTCGCTGGGCTCGTCCAACCCGTATAACGTCGTGCGCGCGACCTTCGACGCGCTCAAGCACCAGGACTCGCCGCGCTCGGTCGCGGCGCGTCGCAATATCAAGGTCTCCACGCTCCAGTCGCGCCGCCGCGAGGGCGGCGAGGCCGAAGCGACGGCTGAATAAGGAAGGCGACCATGGCTGAAGCAAAGACCGTCACGGTCGAGCAGGTGGGTAGCCCCTTGCGGCGCCACTTCGATCAGCGCCAGACGCTGGTCGGGCTCGGCCTCAACAAGATCGGCCGCAAGCGCGAACTGCCGGATACGCCAGCCACGCGCGGCATGATCAACAAAGTGCAGCATCTGGTTCGCGTCGTCGGCGACGCGAAGTAATTTCTTGTCATGGCCGGGCTTGTCCCGGCCATCCCGATAACAAGGCGCGGCAATGCCTTCCTAAGCGGGATGCCTGGCCCAGGGCCGGGCATGACAAGCACAGAGGACGAGGACTGGACTATGAAACTCAACCAGATCGCCGACAAACCGGGCGCGCGTAAAAACCGCATGCGCGTCGGCCGCGGCATCGGCTCCGGCATGGGCAAGACCGGCGGCCGCGGCGGCAAGGGTCAGACCGCGCGCTCCGGCGTGCGCATCAAGGGCTTCGAAGGCGGCCAGATGCCGCTGCATCGGCGCCTGCCCAAGCGCGGGTTCCGCAACACGGCTTTCGCGGTGAAATACAACGAGATCAATCTTGGCAAGGTGCAGGTGGCGATCGACGCCGGCCTGCTCGACGCCAAGAGCGTGGTCGACGCTGCCGCCATGATCAAGGCCGGCCTGATGCGCCGCGAAAAGGGCGGCGTGAAGCTGCTCGGCGAGGGCGAATTGACGGCCAAGGTCGAATTTGCCGTTTTCGGCGCCTCCAAGTCGGCGATCGCGGCGGTCGAAAAGGCCGGCGGTTCGGTCAAGATCCTGGCGCCGGCGCCGGAAGAGGCCGACGCCGAGCCGAAGGGCAAGAACAAGCGCAAGGCGAAGGCCGAGGCCAAGTAGCGCGCCGGCTCCCGCCGTCGTCCGCGACGGTGCGGCCGCAGCCGCGGGCTACAAGATGGGACTACACGGCCTATCTAAGGGCCTGTGAGATGTGAAGATCGCCGGAACCTGATGCTTGCGACAGGTGCGGCGGAAGCCGGCGGCGGCACAGGGCGGGGCGGCAGGAGCGACTGATGGTTTCGGCAGCGGAACAACTGGCGGCCAATCTCAACTTCTCGGCGCTGGCCAAAGCCGACGAGCTCAAAAAGCGTATCTGGTTCACGCTTGGCGCCCTGCTGGTCTATCGGCTCGGCACGTACATTCCGCTGCCCGGCATCGATCCGGCCGCCTGGGAACAGCTCTTCAATACCCAGTCGGGCGGCATTCTCGGCATGTTCAACATGTTCTCCGGTGGCGGCATCCACCGGATGGCGATCTTCGCCCTGAACATCATGCCGTACATCTCGGCCTCGATCATCGTTCAGTTGATGACGACCGTTTCGCCCAAGCTCGAAGCCTTGAAGAAGGAAGGCGAGGCGGGCCGCAAGATCATGAACCAGTACACCCGGTATCTCACCGTGGTGTTGGCGACGTTCCAGGCCTACGGCATCGGCGTCGGCCTGCAGGGCACGGGCAACGTCGTGTCGAGCCCCGGCTTCTTCTTCCTGATCTCGACCACGCTCACGCTGACCGGCGGCACCATGTTCCTGATGTGGCTGGGCGAGCAGATCACCGCCCGCGGCATCGGCAACGGCATTTCGCTGATCATCCTGTCCGGCATCGTCGCCGAGCTGCCTTCGGCCATTGCTGGAACCCTCGAGCTGGGCCGCCAGGGCGCGCTCTCGACCGGCCTCATCCTGGTCGTGATAGTGATGGCGGTCGCGGTGATCGCCTTCATCGTCTTCATGGAGCGCGCGCAGCGCCGCCTGCTGATCCAGTATCCCAAGCGCCAGGTCGGCAACCGCATGTTCGAGGGCCAGTCCTCGCATTTGCCGCTCAAGCTCAACACCTCCGGCGTGATCCCGCCGATCTTCGCGTCCTCATTGCTGCTGCTGCCGACCACGGTCGCCAACTTCAATGCGGGGCAGGGCCCCGGCTGGCTGATGACCATAACGACGCTGCTCGGCCATGGCCGGCCGCTGTTCCTGGTCCTCTATATCGCGCTGATCGTATTCTTCGCCTTCTTCTACACGGCGGTCGTCTTCAACCCGACCGAGACCGCGGACAATCTCAAGAAGCATGGCGGTTTCATCCCCGGCATCCGACCGGGCGAGCGTACGGCCGAATACATCGACTACGTGCTCTCGCGCATCACCGTGATCGGCGCGCTGTATCTCGCCATCGTCTGTCTCATTCCGGAAATCCTGATCTCCTACGCGGCGGTGCCGTTTTATTTCGGCGGCACCTCGCTTCTGATCGTGGTCAGTGTCACCATGGACACTGTGGCGCAGGTCCAGGGTTATCTGCTGGCGCATCAATACGAAGGTTTGATCAAGCGGTCGAAATTGCGGGGGCGCAATAAATGAGATTGATCCTGCTCGGCCCGCCGGGGGCGGGGAAGGGCACGCAAGCGCAGCGGCTGGTCACCAAGCACGGGATCGTGCAGCTCTCGACCGGTGACATGCTGCGCGCCGCGGTTGCGGCCGGGACTCCGGTCGGGCTGCGGGCCAAGGCCGTTATGGACCGCGGCGAATTGGTGCCGGACGACATGGTGGTTGCGATCATTGCCGACCGCATTGGCCAGCCTGACGCCAAGCGCGGCTTTGTCCTCGACGGCTTTCCTCGCACTGTTCCGCAGGCCGAGGCGCTCGATCGCCTCTTGGCCGAGCGAGGCCTTGATCTCGATGGCGTGATCGAGCTGAAGGTCGACGAGGGTATACTCCTCAAGCGCATCGAGAAGCGCGTCAAGGATATGACCGCGCGCGGCGAAAAGGTCCGCGCCGACGACAATCCAGAGGTGCTGAAGGGGCGTCTTGTCGCCTACCGCGCGCAGACCGCGCCGCTGACGCATCACTATTCCGGGATGGGCATGGTCAAGACCGTCGACGGCATGGCGCCGATCGACGACGTCACGGACGCCATCGACCGCCTCCTGAGCCCGGCCAAGCCGAAAGCGGCGGCCCGGAAGCCTGCGGGCAAGGTCAAGACCGCTAAACCGGCTGCCAAGCCGGCTGCAAAGGCCAAGAGCGCCAAGAGCCGGGCCAAGAATGGGGTTAAGACCGGGGCCAAGAAGGGTCGCGCCAAGCCATCGGCGCGCCGGACCCGGGGTTCCAAGGGACGCACGTCGGGCCGCAAGCTGGCCCGCAAAACCGCCCGCGTTAAGTCCAAGACCGGACCGCGCAAACCCCGCGCAAAGCGGAGGTTGACGAGGGCGCGATGAATCCCTTAATAAGCAGCGCATTCAGGAGTTTGACGCGATGCCGGGTCCCGGAGTGGCGGGACCAGGTGTCGTGTTACGTTTTGTGCTATGCCCTTGATGGGGCAACACGATTCGGCGCGCATAGCGCGCCTGGCCGTTAACAGGAGAGCATCAGTGGCTCGTATCGCGGGCGTGAATCTACCGACCAACAAGCGGGTGCTGATCGCGCTCCAATATATCCACGGCATCGGGCCCAAGATTGCCAAGGATATCATGACGAATCTTAGCCTCCCGGAGGAGCGCCGCGTCTCGCAGCTCTCCGACTCCGAGGTGCTCCAGATTCGCGAATTGATCGACCGTGACTACATGGTCGAGGGCGATCTGCGCCGCGAAGTGTCGATGAACATCAAGCGGTTGATGGACCTGGGCTGCTACCGCGGCCTGCGCCATCGCAAGGGCCTGCCGGTCCGAGGCCAGCGCACGCATACCAATGCGCGCACCCGCAAGGGCCCGGCCAAGACCATCGCCGGCAAGAAGAAGACCGCCTGATAACCGAATGGCCCGCGCCTGAAGGCAGGCAGGCGGGCGCGAAAGGATTTGAGAATGGGTAAGGAAGCCACCCGCGTCCGCCGGCGCGAACGTAAGAACATCGCGTCGGGCGTGGCGCATGTGAATGCGTCGTTCAACAACACCATGATCACCATCACCGACGCGCAGGGCAACACCATTGCCTGGTCGTCGGCGGGGACCATGGGCTTCAAGGGCTCGCGCAAGTCGACACCCTACGCCGCGCAGGTCGCGGCCGAGGATGCCGCCAAGAAGGCGCAGGAGCACGGCATGCGGACCCTCGAGGTCGAAGTGTCGGGTCCCGGTTCGGGCCGCGAGTCGGCGCTGCGCTCGCTGCAATCGGCCGGGTTCACCATCACTTCCATCCGCGACGTGACCACCATTCCGCACAATGGTTGCCGTCCGCGGAAGCGTCGTCGCGTGTGATGTTGCTTTTTTCCGGGCGCGGCGCGCGCCCGCTGCTGCCGCTGATTTTCCCCCACACGGCGGGTGGGGTCTGCGCGAGGCATTTAGGCCCGCGCCGCTGAAAAGGTGAAAACGGTGATCCAGAAAAATTGGCAGGAATTGATCAGGCCGAACAAGCTCCAGGTGGCCGCCGGGTCCGACCCGGCGCGGCTCGCCACGGTGATCGCCGAGCCGCTCGAGCGCGGCTTCGGCGTGACGCTGGGCAATGCCTTGCGTCGCATTTTGCTGTCCTCGCTGCAAGGCGCGGCGGTGCAGTCTGTGCACATCGATGGCGTGCTGCATGAATTCTCCTCGATCGCCGGCGTGCGCGAGGACGTCACCGACATGGTGCTTAACATCAAGGACATCGCCATCAAGATGCAGGGCGAAGGCCCCAAGCGCATGGTGGTGAAGAAGCAGGGCCCCGGCACCGTCACCGCCGGCGACATCCAGACCGTCGGCGATGTCGTCGTGCTCAATCCGGACCTCGTGCTTTGCACGCTGGACGAGGGCGCCGAGATCCGCATGGAGTTCACGGTCAACACCGGCAAGGGCTACGTCCCGGCCGAGCGCAACCGTCCCGAGGACGCGCCGATCGGCCTGATCCCAGTCGACAGCCTCTATTCGCCGGTGCGGAAGGTCTCCTACAAGGTCGAGAACACCCGCGAAGGCCAGATCCTCGACTACGACAAGCTGACCATGAGCATCGAGACCAACGGCGCGGTCACGCCCGAGGACTCGCTCGCTTATGCCGCGCGCATCCTCCAGGACCAGCTCAACGTCTTCGTGAACTTCGAGGAGCCGCGCAAGGAGCAGACCACCGAGACCATTCCGGATCTCGCCTTCAACCCGGCTTTCCTCAAGAAGGTGGACGAGCTCGAGCTGTCGGTGCGTTCGGCCAACTGTCTCAAGAACGACAACATCGTCTACATCGGCGATCTCGTTCAGAAGACCGAAGCCGAAATGCTGCGCACGCCGAACTTCGGCCGCAAGTCGCTCAACGAGATCAAGGAAGTGCTGGCGCAGATGGGCCTGCATCTCGGCATGGAAGTGCCAGGCTGGCCGCCGGAGAATATCGAAGAACTCGCGAAGCGCTTCGAGGATCATTACTGAGCTTGAGTTTCGGTCGTGGCCAGGATCATCGGCCACGACTTTCTGGGCGAACGCAGGAAGCCCACCTGAGCACACCGTCCGACGAACCGTCGTGACATAGAGAGAAGAGAACTAAAACAATGCGTCACGGCAAGGTTCACCGCAAACTCGGCAAGAAGCCGGCCCATCGCCGCGCCATGTTCGCCAACATGTCGGCGGCTTTGATCAAGCACGAGCAGATCACAACCACGCTGCCGAAGGCGAAGGAGCTTCGCCCGATCGTCGAAAAGCTGATTACGCTCGGCAAGAAGGGCGACCTCGCCGCGCGCCGTCAGGCGATCTCGGAAGTGCGCGATGTGCCGATGGTCAAGAAGCTCTTCGAGGTTCTGGCGCCGCGCTACAAGGAGCGTCACGGCGGCTACACCCGCATCATGAAGGCGGGCTTCCGCTATGGCGACAGCGCCGCGGTGGCTGTGATCGAGTTCGTCGACCGCGACGTCGATGCCAAGGGCCTCGACTCCGGTCCGGTGCAGGCGAAGGCTGGCGAAGAGGCGACCGCCGCGGCCTAAAGCGGACGACTGAGCCATTCAGATACGAAAAGGGCGGCGCCATGTGCGCCGCCCTTTTTTGTTTCTTTTTCCCTTTCCCCGCAGCCGAAGTCGGATGTTTCCGACTTCGGCCACTATTGGATGACCGAACTCGGGTAACCCGGGTTCGGTGTGCGGGGAGAGGTGAAGCCGTGCAAAAAGCAAATCGGCCGTGGTCCGACGAAGGTTAGATCGGACCACGGCCGGGGGCAGGCGCAAACCTGCGAGAAGATGGTGATGAACCGCAGGCTTGCGCCGGCTTTCTCTTGATGTGGTGCTGAGGTTTAGAACGCCACCTGCAGCCGCGTGGCGGAGGCCGCCCGAAGGGGCGGCCTCTCTGGTCTTGATTCCAACATCCAGCGGCCTTAGCCGGTGGCGGGAGACGAACTGCGCTGACCTTTAGAACCGGAAACGAAGTCCAGCGGTCGGAGCGAGATTGTTCGTGTAGAGGTAGCCGTTCGCCAGTCCATTGTGCACTTCCGAGTACATGAGGCCGGCGTAGGCATCGAACTTCTTCGCGAACTGCCAATCGACGTTGAACGAAACCGCGTCCAGCGTGCCGGCGCACGACGATGCCGAGTTATTGTCGCAGTACGTCTTGCCGAAGCTGTTCTGGTCGTAGTGGTAGTAAGCGATGCCGGCATCGAGCGTTTTGGTGAAGGCGTATCTCGCGCCGGTCCACATGATTTGCAGATGCTCATCGTTGACGAAGCCGGTCTGCGAGATATTGCTCAAGAGGACAGGGATCCCGGCAGTGTCGGTAAAGCCCGACGTCATGGGATCGCTCGGATTTGCCATCGAGATGAATTCGTAGCCGGCGTACAGTTTGATGTTCTGGACACTATACTTGGCCAGCAACATCACGCTGGTGTCGTCGGAAATGGTGGCTCCCAGAGTGTCTGGATTTGCCGTATACGCTGCCCCGGACAGCGCTGTGTTTTTCACCGCGCCCTTGTCGTAGGTATAGATCGCGTCGAGGGAGAGCTTGCCGGAAGCGCCGAGATCAAAATCTTTTCCGATCTGGAGTCCGTACATGCCCTGCGTATCGTTACCCTCCTCGTAGCCGCCGATCTGCGTCATGGCTCCAACCCGGAACCAGTTGTCACCGATATCGGCGCGGTATTTCACCGCCGTCGTAACTCTGGCGTCGCCAGTATCGCCGCCGCCAACGGCCGTTCCCTGCCAGCCGATCACCGAGAAGGCATAAGAACCGCCCATTGGGTCGTAAGCATTGACGCCGTCGAGTTCGAGCGAGTTTTGCCGGCCGACGGTCAGGGTACCGAACTTCGATGAGGTGAAGCCCGCATAACCAACTGAATTGTAGAATTGGCCCGCCCGGCTCGAGTCGGCATTCGACGTTTGGTTGGCGGCCGACAGGCCGTTGTTGTCGAGAATAGACTGGGGGCCGTTGGCCGCGCGCAGAGAGTACGGGTCGAACCCGAAGTTCAGATCGAAGATGAAATTCAATCCAGGCGTGATGGATTCATTTCCCTTGATGCCGACGTTCGACTGAGAGAGGCCGTTAGGCGTTAGATACCAGCCGGCGCGGTTGCTGTTCTTCTGCACGAGCTCTTCGACGCCGGTAACGACACTCGAATTGAACGGCGCGCCATGGGTCTCGTACCCGCCGCCGACGTCGATCGTGCCGTACACCGTGATGCCATAGTAGCTCAGCGGGCAATCCGTAGCGAAAAATTGCTCGACGCTGTTGCACGACGGCGTCGCCGACGGGGACGCAGGAGCTTTGGTGTAGGGAGTCAAATCCGCCGCGTGTGCCGCGCCGCAGAGCACGAGCGCCCCGACCGCGCATGAAAGCCTCAACTGACTTCTGGTCATCGTATTCCCTGTGTGTGTTGCCCCGCCACATCGGTCTCCGTCACACAGGCATGAGGATCCGTTCGGCGGCGCGCCCCGCGCCGCACGTTGAAAACAGACCCTCCCAAGGTTGAGCGAAGCCGAAGCGACGGACGTCGTGTCCGAACGCTTTCGCGGCATTCCTGCGGTCTGAGCCGGCAGGTTATTCCGCGCGGCCACCGCTAGAGCCGTTGTGTGAAGGTTCCAAGACAAAAGTGTGGCCTCTGCCGGCGCAGCACGGCTAATTATCTTGTTAATGCAATGACTTACGCTCTGTGCCTAGACATTGTGCGAGGTCGCAATCTGTCAACCTCGAGTGTGTGCGCCCGCGCAATTGAGCACGGCATCGACAATGCTATTCTGCGCGTGTTCGCGACGAATCGAACGGTTACGGGGGACATTCATGATTCGCTTGCCTATCGCTGCTGCGCTTGCGTCGGTGTTTGCGTTGTTTTCGTCGGCCGCCATAGCCGAATCGCTCACCGAACGTGGCGACTATCTCGTCAACACCATCCTGACCTGCCAAAATTGCCACACGCCCAAGGGACCGACCGGCGACATCGCCGACAAGGCATTCTCAGGAGGCCTGTCGTTTGACGAGCCGCCGTTCAAGGTGACGGCGTCCAACATCACGCAGGACCCGGAGACCGGCATCGGCAAATGGAGCGACGCCGAGATCAAGGCGCTGCTGCGCACCGGCGTGCGGCCGAGCGGCGTACCGGTCGCGGCGGTGATGCCGACCGGGTTTTATCACATCATGACAGAACGCGACCTCAACGCCGTTGTCGCTTATTTGCGCACGCTCAAGCCGATCGCGAACAAGGTGCCGGATCCGATCTATCACTTCGCCGCGCCGGCCCAGACGCCGCCGGGCGGCGAGAAGCCGTACACCGAGGCGATGCTCAAGGATAGACTGAAGCACGGCTTCTACCTCGCCACCATCGGCCACTGCATGGAGTGCCATACGTCGATGGGCCCGCGCGGCCACGACTTCGCGGCGGATCTCGGCAAGGGCGGCATGGAATTCCCCGGGCCGTGGGGCAAGTCGGTGTCGCGCAACATTACGTCGAGCAAGGCGAAAGGCCTCGGCGACTGGAGCGATGCCGACATCAAGCGCGCTATCACCACCGGCGTCAGCAAGGACGGCAGCCATCTCAAGCCGCCGATGGGCTATGGCTATTACGCCAAGATGACGGACAGCGATCTCAGCGACGTCATCGCCTACCTGCGGACTGTGCCCGCGAAGGAGTAGGGCTGGCTTTAGCGCCAGCCTCTCTCCGTCATCCTGAGGTGCGAGCGAAGCGAGCCTCGAAGGATGACGGGCACGGCGTGTGTGCTGTCACCCTTCGAGGCTCGGCGCGTTCGCGCCGAGCGCCTCAGGGTGACGGAGAAGTTTGAGAACGGGGAGAGGGAGAAGCGCCTCACCACCCCGTCAGCACGACCTTACCGATCGATTTGCCGCTCTCGATCAACGCATGCGCCTTTTTGAGGTTGGCGGCGTTGATCGGCGTCAGCTCCTTGGCCATCGTCGTGATGATGAGCCCATCGTCGACCATGGCCGAGACGTCGTTGAGCAGCTTATGCTGGGCGATCATGTCCGGCGTGCCGAAGAGGGAGCGGGTGAACATCGTTTCCCAGAGTAGTGAGATGCTCTTGTACTTGAACGGCATGACGTCGAGCGCCTTGGGATCGTCGATCAGTGCGAACTTGCCCTGCGGCGCGATCAGCGTCGGCATCGCTGGGAAGTGCTGATCGGTGCCAGTGAGGCTCGCCACCATGGCGACCTCGGCATGGCCGATCGCCTTGAGCTGCTCGGCCAAGGGCTTGCTGTGGTCGATGACGTGATGAGCGCCGAGCTTCTCGCACCAGGCCTTGGTCTCCGGGCGCGAGGCCGTGGCGATCACCGTCAACGCGGTCAGCCGGCGCGCGATCTGGATCAGGATCGAGCCGACGCCGCCGGCGCCGCCCATGATGAGGAGCGCGCGATCGTCGGGACCTTTGCCCGGCGCGACACCAAGCCGGTCGAATAAGAGCTCCCAGGCGGTGATGCTCGTCAGCGGCAAGGCTGCGGCCTGGACGAAGGAGAGCGACTTCGGCTTCTTGCCGACGATGCGCTCGTCCACCAGGTGGAATTCCGAATTGGTGCCCGGGCGGGTAATCGAGCCGGCGTAAAACACCTCGTCGCCCGGCTTGAACAGGCTTACCTCGGGCCCGACCGCATCGACCACGCCGGCGGCGTCATAGCCGAGGATCTTCGCCGGCTCGCCCGCGTTGGGGCCCCCCCGCATGCGCACCTTGGTGTCGATCGGGTTGACGGACACGGCGCGCACCGACACACGCAGGTCGCGGCCGGTGGGGGCTGGCGCCTCGGCAGTGACGTCGATGAGCGCCTCCGCCTCGGTGATGGGAAGGGACTTGAGAAATCCGACGGCTTTCATAAGGAACTCCAAGAGGGAAGACAGCCCACATGTCGCCATCGGACGAGGAGTTGCAAGTGCGGCCCGGCCTCCGGCAGACGCGGAAATTGGTAGTATTGGCGGGAATCGGGGGCTTTTCCTCGGCCTATGATGCCTTCAATCGGCCCAGGCTTCGGCCTATATCCGCGGCACTTTCAGGAGAATCGAAATGGCTTTGAAATCGCGGATTGTAGGGCGCCTGCTGGTGCTGGCCGGGGCGCTTGTTGTGGGTCTGGCGCAGGTGCCGCCGGCCTCCGCCCAGGAGCGCCGGGTGCCGGCCCCGGGTGAACTGCGCCTGTCTTATGCGCCGATCGTCCAGCACGTCGCCCCGGCGGTGGTCAACGTCTACGCCGCCAAGGTGGTGCAGAACCGTAACCCGCTGTTCGACGACCCAATCTTCCGCCGCTTCTTCGGCGTGCCGGGCGGCGGCGGCAGCCAGTTGCAGCGCTCGCTCGGCTCCGGCGTCATCGTCGATCCGTCCGGCCTCGTCGTGACCAACGTGCACGTGATCGACGGCGCCGACGACATTAAGGTCTCGCTCGCCGACAAGCGCGAGTTCGAGGCGACGGTCGTCCTCAAGGACCCGCGCTCCGATCTCGCGGTGCTGCGCATCAAGGACGGGCGCGAGCGCTTCCCCGTGCTCGACTTCGCCAATTCGGACACGCTCCAAGTGGGAGACGTGGTGCTCGCCATCGGCAATCCATTCGGTGTCGGCCAGACGGTGACCCACGGCATCGTCTCGGCGCTGGCGCGCACGCAAGTCGGCGTCAGCGACTATCAGTTCTTCATCCAGACCGATGCGGCGATCAATCCCGGCAATTCCGGCGGCGCGCTGGTCGACATGTCCGGCAAGCTCATCGGCATCAACACCGCGATCTTCTCGCGCTCGGGCGGCTCGCAGGGCGTCGGCTTCGCCATCCCCGCCAACATGGTGCGCGTGGTCGTCGCCTCGGCCAAGACCGGCGGCGGCGCCGTGAAGCGGCCCTGGCTCGGCGCCAAGCTGCAGGCGGTCACGCCCGATATCGCCGACAGCCTCGGGCTCAAGCGACCCGCCGGCGCGCTCATCGCCAATGTGCAGGCGAACAGCCCGGCCGCGCGTGCGGGCCTGAAGCCTGGCGATCTCATCGTCGCGGTCGATGGGCAGGACGTCGACGATCCCAATGCCTTCGACTACCGCTTCGCCACGCAGCCGCTCGGCGGCAACGCCCAGCTCGGCATCCAGCGCGGCGGCAAGGATCTCACCGTCGCGGTCGCCTTGCAGACCGCGCCGGAGACTCCGCGCGACGAGATCACCATCAAGGCGCGCTCGCCTTTCTTCGGCGCCAAGGTGGCCAATGTGTCGCCGGCGCTCGCCGACGAGCTGCAATTGCAGAACGTCGAGGACGGCGTGGTCATCCTCGACGTCGACAACGGCTCTTACGCGAGCAATCTCGGCTTCCAGCGCGGCGACGTGATCCAGGAGGTGAACGGCGAACGCATCGTCAGGACGGCC
Organism: Pseudolabrys sp.; assembly: GCA_036519015.1. Taxonomy (GTDB): domain Bacteria; phylum Pseudomonadota; class Alphaproteobacteria; order Rhizobiales; family Xanthobacteraceae; genus Pseudolabrys. The sequence continues at coordinate 21,023 of DATDMA010000267.1, forward strand.
GACCTCGCGCGCGTGAGCGAGACCGCGAGCCGTAGCTGGCGTATCGCTATCCTGCGCGGCGGGCAGAAGATTTCCGTGGTGTTTGGAGGATGAGGACGACTTTGCATGGCCTCGTGTCCCGGGCGCAGCGCGGCGCAACGTGCCGCGCTGCAGACCCGGGACCCCGGTTGTTTCAAAACCGAAGCGGGGTCCCGGATCTGCGGTGCACCGCTACGCGCTGCACCGCGTCCGGGACACGAGAGGCCGTGCGCTGATGGCAATCCGCCCCAAGAACCCGGGCCCGACACTGTTCGCCGCTGCCGGCCTCGACAAGGACGCGCCGCGTCCGCTGGCCGACAAGCTGCGTCCGCAGAAGTTGGACGAGGTGGTGGGGCAGGACCATCTGCTCGGCCCTGACGGCGCGCTCACGCGCATGCTGGAGACGCGCTCGCTCGGTTCACTCGTGTTCTGGGGCCCGCCCGGCACCGGCAAGACCACGGTGGCGCGCCTCTTGGCGCAAGCCACCGACCTGCACTTCGAGCAGATCTCGGCCATCTTCACTGGCGTCGCCGATCTCAAGAAAGTCTTCGAGGAGGCGCGCCGCCGCCGCGAGATGGGGCAGGGCACGCTGCTGTTCGTGGACGAGATCCATCGTTTCAACCGCGCCCAGCAGGACTCGTTTTTGCCGGTGATGGAAGACGGCACTATCGTGCTGGTCGGCGCCACCACCGAGAACCCGTCCTTCGAGCTCAACGCGCCTTTGCTCTCGCGTGCACGGGTGCTGGTGTTCCGCTCGCTCACCCCGGAAGCGATCGAGAGACTGCTCGCCCGCGCCGAGGAGATCGAAGGCAAGCCGCTGCCGCTCGATGCGCAGGCGCGCGAGGCCCTCATCGGCATGGCCGACGGCGACGGCCGCGCGTCTCTCACGCTCGCGGAAGAAGTCTGGCGCGCCGCGCGCAAGGACGAAGTCTTTGACTCCGCGAAGCTGCAGGAGATCGTGCAACGCCGCGCCCCGATCTACGACAAGGCGCAAGACGGTCACTACAATCTCATCTCGGCTTTGCACAAGTCGGTGCGCGGTTCCGATCCCGACGCCGCGCTCTATTATCTCGCGCGCATGCTCGACGCCGGCGAGCTGCCGCTCTATATCGCGCGCCGCGTGGTGCGCATGGCGATCGAGGACATCGGCCTCGCCGATCCGCAGGCGCTGGTCATCGCCAATGCGGCCAAGGACGCTTACGACTTCCTCGGCTCGCCCGAAGGCGAACTCGCCATCGCGCAGGCCGTGATCTACGTCGCCACCGCGCCGAAATCGAACGCGGGCTATGCCGCCTATGGCGCCGCCAAGCAGGTCGCCAAGCAGGCCGGCTCGCTGCTGCCGCCCAAGCACATCCTCAACGCGCCGACCAATCTGATGAAGGACGAGGGCTACGGCCGCGGCTACGCCTACGACCACGATCAGGAAGACGCCTTCTCCGGACAGAACTATTTTCCCGACGCACTGCCGCGCCAGCAGTTCTACAATCCGCCGGAGCGGGGATTCGAGCGCGAGATCAGGAAGCGCCTGGAGTACTGGGCGAAGCTGCGCAAGGAGCGGGGCGGGGAATGAGCCGCAGCGGGCGTCACCCTGAGGCGCGAGCGAAGCGAGCCTCGAAGGGTGACGAATTCACAAGTCTATTGCTGATGCTTCGTGGCCGTTCATCCTTCGAGGGCGGCCCGCGGCCGCCACCTCAGGATGACGGATGGAGGCCGAGGTTATGGCCACTATTGCTGACCTTTGTTGCGGCAATGGCGGCCACGCCGATCCACGCCGCAGAGACAATCACCGGCCGCTGGGCCATGGACCCGGCGTCGTGTTCCGGCTTCAGCGTCTCGACCGAGACCATGCCGCTGGTGGTCACCGACTACGCCGTGCGCTGGCATGGCGATGCCTGCCGCATCGCGCGGATGTACAAGACCGGCGAAGACGTCCATATCCAGGCGCTGTGCTGGGGCGAGGGCGGCGAGCGCTCGGTACCGGTGTCGCTGCGGCCCCACGCGGGCAGACTGGAACTGCGCTGGGACCACATCGTCTCCGGAGACCTGCGGCGGTGTGAGTGAAGCTCGCTTGGATTAGCCGCATTCGGGCCGTATATTCACTGCTGCGGAGATCGCAATGAATAAGCGACTCGAAGAAGCCATCGCTAGAGTTTATGAGCTGCCTGACGATCGACAGGAGGCGGCTGCCCTGCTTCTTCTCGCCTTTTTGGAAAACCGCGACCCTTGGCTCGAGTTGACGCCTGAACAGATCGCAATGGTCGACACGAGAATGGATGCCCAAGGCGACAACGCGACACCCGAAGAGGTCGAAGCTTTCTTTGCCAAGTTCAAGATATGAAATCCCCGCGGAATGCCGCGATACATTGAGGTTCTTCGTGAATAATCGAGATAATCGTGGCGCGCAGTAAAGGCGGTCCCCGTCAGCCGGGCGGCGGCAAGCAGAAGCCCGGCGGGCGCCACGCGGATCGTCCTCATGGGCGTGCGGGCCGTCCGGGCCGCGCAGGGGCTCCAGGGCGCCAAGGCCGCGACGAGGAGCGCAAATCGTCCCGCTTCGGCAACGGCGAAGGCCGCGCCGACAGTCGCAGCAAGAACCGCGTGAAGGGCGCCAAACGTGGCCCGCGTGCCGAGGAGGCGAGGCCACCGCGCGGGGTGGGGCCACGCGCACCCAAGGGCGACGGCAGCCGCGCCCGCGCGCATCCCATCCGCGAGCATCAAGGCCAGCGCCCGGCGCGTTCAGTCCGCTCCGAGAGCCCGCGCCGGGTCTTCGAGCCCGCGCCGCCGCTGCCCTCGCGCGAAGAGGCGGCCAAGGCTACATCGTTCTCGGCATCCGTGCAGACCCTCTTGGTGTCGGCGGACGAGGACGGCCTGCGCGTCGACCGTTTCTTCGAGGCCCGTTTCCCGGGCCTCTCGTTCGGCCACATCCAGCGCATCATCCGCAAAGGCGAGGTGCGCGTGAACAGCCGCCGCACCGAGCCGAAGGCGCGGCTTGCGGCCGGGCAGGCCGTGCGCGTTCCGCCGCTGCAACTCGAGGCGCCGGCGCCGCGCGACGATGCCCCACAGGCGCAGCATGACCGTGCCTTCATCAAGTCGATCACGCTCTACGAAGACGACGACGTCATGGTGCTCAACAAGCCGATGGGACTCGCCGTGCAGGGCGGCTCCGGCACGACGCACCACCTCGACGGCATGCTCGGCGCACTTCGCGGGGCCGGTGTGGATGCGCAGCGCCCGCGCCTGGTGCACCGGCTCGACAAGGACACCGCCGGCTGCCTGCTGGTGGCGAAGACACGCTTTGCCGCTGCCGCGCTCGCCAAGACTTTCCGCTCGCGATCGGCGCGCAAGGTTTATTGGGCGCTGGTCGCCGGCGTGCCGAAGCCGCGACAGGGCCGCATCTCGACGTATCTCGCCAAGCAGGAAGTCGAAGAAGACTCCTTCATGCGCGTCGCCAAGCATGGCGAGAAGGATGCGGTGCACGCCGTTACCTATTACGCGGTGGTGGAGACCTCAGCGCAAAAGCTCGCCTGGATTTCACTCAAGCCGGTCACTGGCCGCACGCATCAATTGCGCGCGCACATGGCGCATGTCGGCAACCCGATCCTCGGCGATCCGAAATACTTCAATATCGAGAACTGGGAGTTTCCCGGCGGCATCCAGAACAAGTTGCACCTGCTCGCCCGCCGTATTGCGGTGCCGCATCCGCGCGGCGGCGCAATCGACGTGTCGGCGCCGCTGCCGCCGCACATGGAGCAGAGCTGGAACCTGCTCGGCTTCGACGCCAAGCGTTACGACCCCATCGATGAGGCGCCCGAGGAAGAGTAACGTTTTTGTGGGGGTCGCTCCTCTCGATCCAAAGGCAGGGAAGGGCCATATGGTTTGTAACGGTCGGAATACACCGGCCGTCGAACAGATTGAATTCCCATGCGCCGCTTTGTCCCACTCACTGCCGCGCTGATGCTTGCATTGATGGCCGCGGGGACCATTGCGCCGGCTCACGCGCAGGCCAACGATCCTTTTCGAGTCATGCCGATGCCGCAGCCGCTGGTGCAGCCGCAGCCCACGACACCATGGGTGCCGCCGCCGCTCAAATCGGACCCGAGCCTGACCAACACGAGGCTTCCGCCGCCGCCGACCACGGTGCCGAGGCTTCGGTCGACGAACGTGCCGCCACCGATCTACGTGCCGGAGACGGGCCAGTCGCTGCCGAACGAGGCGACGATCTCGGGCTCCGGTCCGGGCGGCAGCGAGACCTTCCAGGATCGCGCCGTGCGTTGCGCCGACCAGGCGGGGAACTACGGCTCGTTGGCCGGTGACCGTAGTTCGTATATCGGCATGTGCGTCAACCAGTAGCGCCGCGCGGCGACGACGTGTCCCGAACGCCGCGCAGCGTGACGCGGTGCGCTGCAGCCCGCTGACCTGAAACAAATTCGCGAATTTGCCATGGTCCCGGATTGCGGCGCACCGCTTTGCGCCGCGTCTCAGACAAGCTTGCTCAGATCTCTTCCATCACCTGCGCATAGGAGATGAGCGCGAACAGCGCGGTGCCGCCGACCATGTTGCCGAGCAGTACCGGCGCCAGAAATTGCGTGAGCACGCGCCACCATTCCCAGTCGCCTGCGAACACCAGCAGATATGCCTCCGCGCTGCCGGCGACGACATGCGTGAAGCCGCCGACCGCGATGAGATAAGTCATCAGCGTGATCACGGCGAACTTGGCGCTCTCGGCGGCCGGGATCATCCACACCATTGCGGCGATCAAAAAGCCCGACGAGACGCCGCGGAAGACCATCTCCCACCAGCCGACGCCGACAAGCGCGGTGCGGCTGATGCTGAGCATGCCGTTGAACAGCTCCGGTGACATGACCGGAAAGTAAGTCGCGAACACGGTGGCGAACAGCGTGCCGGCGAGGTTCGCCACCAGCACGATCGCCCACAGCCGCGCCATGCGCCAGATATTCCGTCCGGTCAAATCCTTGAACACCGGAAGCACCACCGTGATGGTGCTCTCGGTGAAGAGCTGTTGGCGTCCGAGGATCACCATCAGGAAGCCGACGCAATAGCCGAAGCTCGCCACCAGCGGCCGCCACGGCGTATCGGGCAGATGTGTTTCCAGGATCGCCTGAGCCAATAGCGAGAAGCTGATCGAGAGGCCGGCGGCGACCCCCGACCACCACAGCGAGGTCACCGGCCGCTTCATCTCCTCGTCGCCGAGACGCCGCACCACCTCGTAGATCACCGGCGTGCGCGGCGTCGACATGTCCTCGACGTTCTCGACCTCCTGCGCGGTGATGCCTTTGGAGCGGCCATTCCTGCCGGAGGGCGGTTTCTCGTTCTTATCGCGGGAGGCGGGGCGGCTGGCCATCACGACTGAACGCGATTGTGGGGGCGCGGTTCCGGCATGGGAACTTTGGTCGCAGGGGTCCTTCGCCTTGACAGGCAACCAAATGGTTGCCTATTGTCGTACATGGATGCGGTGTTCAGAGCCTTGGCCGATGCAAACCGCAGGGAATTGCTCGACCGCCTGCGCGCCGACAATGGCCAGACCTTGGGCCAGCTCTGTGAGCGCCTGGACATGACGCGCCAGGCGGTCAGCAAGCATTTGGCGATCCTGGAGGAGGCGAACCTGGTCGCGACCATCAAGCGTGGCCGCGAGAAGCTGCACTACCTCAACCCGGTGCCGATCCACGAGATCGCCGAACGCTGGCTCGGCAAGTTCGAACGCTCACGCTTGCAGGCGCTGAGCGACATGAAAAAAGCATTGGAGGTGGATCATGAATAAGCCGTCATTCGTCTACGTCACTTTCATCCGGGCATCGGCGGACAAGGTCTGGGACGCACTGACCGTCCCGGAGTTCACCGCCAAGACCTGGTTCGGTATGCGCCATGAAACCGATTGGAAGCCGGGTTCGCCGTGGCGCCTGTTGTTCCCCGATGGGTAATGTTGGTGCGCGATGAACAAACCGAAATTCGTCTACGTGATCTATATCGCTTCCACGCCCGAGAAGGTCTGGGAGGCGCTCACCAGTCCGGACTTCACCAAACAATACTTCTTCGGCCGCACCATCGAGATCGAGCCGCAGGCGGGCGGCTCCTTCATCCTGCGCATGCCCGACGGACGTGTCGACGTGAAGGGCAATGTCGTCGAATGGTCGCCGCCGCGACGGCTGTCCGTCACGTGGACCGTGGACTGGATGCCCGAAATGCGCGACCTGCCGGAATGCCTCGTCACCTACGACATCGCGCAGGCCGGCGAGAGCGTGCGCCTGACCATGACCGAGGCGCACCAGTGGGATGTCCCGGAAGGACTGCTTGCCGGTGGCCGAGCGGGCTGGCCGGCCATCCTCTCCAGCCTCAAGAGCGTGCTGGAGACCGGCAAGCCGCTGTCGCTCAAGATGGAGCCGCCCAAGGAGATGCTCGAGGCGCTCCAGGCGCTGAAGCGCTGAAATCCGTCCACTCAGCGCTTTTTCTGTGGGCCAATCCACGGGCCCGCTAGGGTTTTGTCAACGGCTCGCGTCTAGTGTCCCGCCTCCAGTCGTCCGGGCCGATTCTTAATGGACACGCGAACCAGCGCTTATGACGGCTATCGTCATGCAAGATGGCCGGACACCAAGCCGGTCGCGGTGACGCGTTGGACCGCGCGTCTCGCCGATCCGCAATGCGAGAGCAACTACCGGATCGACCGGTTTCCCGACGACCGCCGCCGCGGGCTTCTCCTGATGGTGCTCGGGTGCACAGCCGGCTGCTTGCAGTTCGCCGTCGAGCTCTATGCCTATTCCCGTGGCGCCAGCAGTTCTGCCGCGCTCATTCCGCCCTTTGCAACGATCTTCCTGCCGATGTTTGGGTTAGCGGTGATCTGGCACGTACGCACCCCCGATCTCCTTGAAACAGTGATGGTGGCCGGTGCCGGGGTCGGCACGATTCTGCGGCTGAGCATGGTGACGCTGCATCCGACCAACGCTTACATGTGGCCGACACTGATGGTCGGCCTCCTATTCGTGATCTATCTCTATCTGCCGGTCCGCTTCGTCACCTCGATCATATCGGCCGCTTTCGTTTCGATCGTCGCACCGGCCTATTGGGCTTGGTTTCTCGGGACTGCCCTGCCGCCGGACCAGTTCTTACGCGGACTCGTCGCGTTGCTGTTTGCCAATGCGTTGGGCTTCATCGCCGCGAATTCGTTGCAGCGCAGCCAGCGTATGCAATATGCGCAAAGCCTTGTGCTCACGCACCTTCTGTCCACCGACGCGATGACCGGCATCGGCAACCGCCGCCGCTTCGATGATGCGCTCGACCGCGAATGGCGACGCTGCAGCCGCTCGGGGCGTCCACTGTCGTTGCTGATGATCGACGTCGATCACTTCAAAGCCTACAACGACCATTACGGTCACGTGCAGGGCGACGATTGCCTGCGCCGGGTGGCACGGCTGCTGCTCGAGAGCGTGGGGCGGCCGGGCGATCTCGTCGCCCGCTACGGCGGCGAGGAGTTTGTCTGCCTGCTGCCGGAAATTGGCGATGTGGGGGCGCGCGCGGTGGCGGCGAAGCTCGCTGCTGTCGTTCAGGAGGCGGCGATCCCGCATCCGGCTTACGAGAGAGCGGGGCGCCTGACCGTCAGCATCGGCGTCGCGACGGCCAACAATCTGTCGCTTCAGCTGCCCGCCGCGGTCGTCGCGCTGGCGGACAAGCTGCTCTACGCTGCCAAGGGCGCCGGCCGCGATCAAGTCATGGCGGGGGTGCTGTAGCCCCCGTTACGCGCTCGCCTTGTCCAACTCTGCGAGGTCCTCGCGCGACAACGCCATGCGTGGCGCTTTTAGGATGTCCTCGAGCTGCTTCAGGCTGGTGGCGCTGGCGATCGGGGTGACGTTCGGCTGCGCGATCAGCCAGGCGAGCGACACCTGCGCCGGTGTCGCCGCATGCCTTGCCGCGACCGCGTCCAGCGCCTTGAGGATGCGGAAGCCGCGATCGTTGAGGTACTGCTTCATGCCGCCGCCGCGCGCGGCGTTCTTGGCCGCGTCTTCCACCGTGCGGTATTTCCCGGTGAGGAATCCGGCGGCGAGCGCGTAATAGCAGATGACGCTGATGCCTTCCTGCTTGCAGATCGGCGCGTAGTCGGCCTCGAAGTTCAGCCGGTCATACAGATTGTAGAGCGGCTGCAACGTCTCGTAGCGCGGCAGGCCGGGTTTCTTGCTCGCCGCAAAAGAGTCCTTTAGCCGTGCCGGCGTGAGGTTCGAGGCGCCGATGAAACGCACTTTGCCGTCCTTCACCAATTGCGCATAGGCCGACAGCGTCTCCTCGACCGGCGTGACGTCGTCGTCCCAATGCGTCTGATAGAGGTCGATGGTGTCGATCTGCAAACGCTTCAGCGAGGCTTCCGCCGCGCGCAGGATGTAATCTTTGCGCACATTCTTGCCTTCGCCCATGTCGGCGCCGACCTTGGTGGCGATCACGACCTTGTCGCGTTTGCCGCTCTTCTTGAGCCAGTTGCCGATGATGGTCTCGGACTCGCCTCCCTTGTGGCCGGGTGCCCAGCGCGAATAGCTGTCGGCGGTGTCGATGCCGTTGAAGCCGGCATCGACGAAGGCGTCGAGGAGGGCGAAGGAGGTCGGCTCGTCGGCGGTCCAGCCGAACACATTGCCGCCGAACATCAGCGGGGCGACGCGGAGATCGGAACGGCCTAATTGGCGAAGTTGCATTGTCGGTCCTTACTAAACGAAATTGCCGGGCTAAGCCCGGCAACGACAGTTATGGAGGTCATGCCGCCAAACAGGGCAGGCGGCAATCACACGTTCGGATGATTCAATCTACCGCAGGCTGGCGTTGATCTTGTCCAGCGCGCTCTGCCCCGGGCAGAGTTCCTTCTCGGATAGTGCGTTGAGCGGCGTCTCGACGGTGCGCAGATGCGCGTGCAGATCCTCGGCCTCTTTCTCGACATAAAGCAGCCCGGTGACAATCTGGCCCTTGGCCGCGTGCTGCTGCAGGAACCCAAGAGCTGCCGTTCGGTCATGAAGGTCGTAGTCGGCGGCGAGCTTGCGCAGCGCCAGCTTCGAGCCGTCGTGCTGCTCGACAATCTCCACCGTGCCCGGCTCCTGCTTGACCTCGATCGGCATGCGGCTGGAGATGACGTCGAGCCGGTTCACCGCTTCGTTATGCTCGCGCACGAAATCGAAGCTCTTGGTCGAGCCGGCGTGATTGTTGAAGGCGACGCACGGGCTGATCACGTCGATGAAGGCCGCGCCTTTGTGCGCGATGGCCGCGCTAATGATCGGCACCAACTGCTGCTTGTCGCCGGAGAAGGAACGCGCGACGAAGCTCGCGCCCAATTGCAGCGCCATCGCCACCATGTCGATGGAATTGTCGGTGTTGATGACGCCGCGCTTCGACTTGGAGCCGCGGTCGGCGGTGGCCGAGAATTGTCCCTTGGTCAGTCCGTACACGCCGTTGTTCTCGACGATGTAGACCATGTTCACGCCGCGCCGCAGACAATGCGCGAACTGGCCGAGCCCGATCGAAGCGCTGTCGCCGTCGCCGGACACGCCGAGATAGATGAGATCGCGGTTGGCGAGATTGGCGCCGGTCAAGACCGACGGCATGCGCCCGTGTACCGAATTGAACCCGTGCGAATTGCCGAGAAAGTAGGTCGGCGTCTTCGACGAGCAGCCGATGCCGGAGATCTTGGCGACCCGGTGCGGCTCGATCGACAATTCGAAGCAGGCCTGGATGATAGAGGCCGTGATCGAGTCGTGCCCGCAGCCGGCGCAGAGCGTCGACACCGTACCCTCGTAGTCGCGGTGGGTGTAGCCCAGCGCGTTCTTCGGCAGACCCGGGTGATGGAATTTCGGCTTGGCGAGGTAGGTCATTGTGTTTGCCTTGCTCTCTGACCTCTATCGGCCTCATGCTGAGGAGCGCTCCAGAGGAGCGCGTCTCGAAGCATGGGGCCGCCCCCATCCTTCGAGACGCCGCGCTTCGCGCGGCTCCTCAGGATGAGGGCGGAAATCACGACACCACCGTTCGCGGCTTCACCTTGAGCTTGTCGAGGTGGTCGCCGATGCCTTTGGCGATAAAGCGGGCGGTGATCGGCGTGCCGTCAAAGTGCAGGATCGGCACCAGCCGCACCGGGTCGATGCCGCATTCGTTGACGATGAGCGAGCGCAGTTGCGCGTCGCGGTTCTGTTCGACGACGAAGACGAAGTCGTGGTCGGCGACGAACGAGTTCACGCTCGAGTGGAACGGGAATGCGCGGATGCGCATGCGGTCGAGCCCATGCCCGCGCGCCTCGATCATCGCGATCGCCTCGTCCATCGCCGGCGCGGTCGAGCCGTAATAGATCACGCCGTATTTCGAAGGCCTCGAGGCCGTGGCGATCAGCGGGCGCGGCACCAGGTCCTTGGCGGTGTCGAACTTGCGGACCAGGCGCTGCATGTTGTCGACGTAAGGCGCGCCTTCCTCGGTGTAGCGCGCATAACGGTCGCGCGAGGTGCCGCGCGTGAAGAACGATCCCTTGGTCGGATGCGTGCCCGGATAGGTGCGGTAGGGGATGCCGTCGCCGTCCACGTCGAGATAACGGCCGAACTCCTTGCCGGCTTCGAGCTCGTCCGCGGTCATCACCTTGCCGCGGTCGTAGACCTTGGCGTCGTCCCACACGAAGGGCTTCGACAGGTGGTGGTTCATGCCGATGTCGAGATCGAGCATCACGAAGATCGGCGTCTGCAGCCGGTCGGCGAGATCGAAGGCCTGCGCGCCGAAATCGAAGCTCTCGGTCGGGTTCTCGGGGAACAGCAATATGTGCTTGGTGTCGCCGTGCGACGCGTAAGCACAGGAGATGATGTCGCACTGTTGCGTGCGCGTCGGCATGCCGGTCGAAGGGCCGGCGCGCTGCACGTCGAAAATCACCGCCGGGATCTCGGCAAAGTAGGCAAGCCCGATGAACTCCTGCATCAGCGAGATGCCGGGGCCGGACGTCGCGGTGAAGGCGCGCGCGCCGTTCCAGCCGGCGCCGATCACCATGCCGACGGAGGCGAGCTCGTCCTCGGCTTGGATGATTGCGTATTTCGCCTGTCCCGTCGCCGCGTCCACACGCAGCTTGGCGCAATGGCGGGTGAAGGCATCGGCGAGCGAGGAGGAGGGCGTGATCGGATACCAGGCGCACACCGTGGCGCCGCCATAGACGGCGCCGAGCGCGGCTGCCGAATTGCCCTCGATGAAGATGCGGTCCCCGACCTTGTCGCACCTTTTCAGCCGCAGGCCGATCGGGCATTGCAGATTGAGGATCGCGTAGTCGCGGCCGATATGCAGCGCCTTGATGTTCGGCTCGATGAGCTTGTCCTTGCCCTTGTACTGCTCGCCAATGAGCTGCTCGACCACCTTCACGTCCATCTCGAGCAGCGCGGTGAGCGCGCCGATATAGATGATGTTCTTGAACAGCTGGCGCTGGCGCGGATCGGAATATTCGCGATTGCAGATCGCGGTCAGCGGCATGCCGATGACGGTGATGTCGTCGCGGAATTTCGAGGCCGGCAGCGCCTTGGTCGAATCGTAGAACAGATAGCCGCCCGGCTCGATGGCCGCGATGTCCTTGTCGAAAGTCTGCGGGTTCATCGCCACCATCAGGTCGGTGCCGCCGCGGGCGCCCATGTGGCCGGCTTCCGAGACGCGCACCTCGTACCAGGTCGGAAGGCCCTGGATGTTGGAGGGGAAGATGTTGCGCGGCGCGACCGGCACGCCCATGCGCATCACGGCGCGGGCGAACATCTCATTGGCGCTCGCCGACCCGGAGCCATTGACGTTGGCGAAGCGGACGACGAAGTCGTTTACGCGGCTGATCGGCGTGGCGTTCGGCATGAAGTCCCCGCATGCGTCATGTCCAGGAAGAATTTCTGCATGTCCCACGCCCCCGTCGGACAACGCTCGGCGCAGAGGCCGCAGTGCAGGCACACGTCTTCGTCCTTGACCATGACGCGGCCGGTCTTCAGTCCATCCTGGACGTAGAGATCCTGGGTGAAATTATTCGCCGGCGCGGTGAGCCGCGTGCGCAGCTCGGCTTCCTCGCCGTTCGGCGTGAAGGTGATGCAGTCCATCGGGCAGATGTCGACGCAGGCATCGCACTCGATGCAGAGCTGCGCCGAGAACACCGTCTCGATGTCGCAGTTGAGGCAGCGTCCGGCTTCCTTCACCGCGAGTTGCACGTCGAAGCCGAGTTCTACCTCCGCCTTGATGTCCTTGAGCGCCACCACCTTGTCGCGATGCGGCACCTTGTAGCGCTGATCGAGCGCGATCTCGTTGTCGTAGGACCACTCATGGATGCCCATCTTCTGGCTCATCATCTCGACGGCCGGGAGCGGGCGGTCGGTCATGTCCTCGCCATTGAGCATCTTGTCGATCGAGACGGCCGCCTCGTGGCCATGCGCCACCGCCCAGATGATGTTCTTCGGGCCGAAGGCCGCATCGCCGCCGAAGAACACCTTTGGATGCGTGGAGACAAACGTCGTCTCGTCCACCTTCGGCATGTCCCAGTCATTGAATTCGATGCCGATGTCGCGCTCGATCCAGGGGAAGGCGTTCTCCTGGCCGACCGCCACCAGCACGTCGTCGCAGGGGAAGTGCTGGTCCGGCTCGCCGGCGGGCACCAGCTTGCGGCGGCCTTTGGCGTCCAATTCGGCCGTCACCTTCTCGAAGGTGATGCCGGTGAGCTTGCCTTTGTCGTGGGTGAAATGTTTTGGCACGAGGTAATTGTGGATCGGAATGCCCTCGTGCATGGCGTCTTCCTTTTCCCAAGGCGACGCCTTCATCTCCTCGAAACCCGAGCGCACCACCACGTCCACCTGCTCGCCGCCGAGGCGGCGCGCGGAGCGGCAGCAGTCCATCGCGGTGTTGCCGCCGCCGAGCACGATCACGCGCTTGCCGATCTTAGTGACATGGCCGAACGACACCGACGAGAGCCAGTCGATGCCGATATGGATATTCTTGGCGGCTTCCTGTCGGCCGGGAATGTCGAGATCGCGCCCGCGCGGCGCGCCGGAGCCGACGAAGACCGCATCAAAGCTTTCGGCCAGCAGTGCCTTCAAACTGTCGATGCGCTTGCCGGCGCGGAATTCGACGCCGAGGCCGAGGATGTAGCCTGTCTCCTCATCGATGACGCTGTCGGGCAGGCGGAATTTCGGAATCTGCGTGCGGATCATGCCGCCGGCTTTTTGATCGCCGTCGAACACCACGCATTGATAGCCGAGCGGCGCCAGATCGCGCGCCACCGTCAGCGAGGCGGGGCCGCCGCCGATCAGCGCAATGCGCTTTCCGTTCTTCTTCGCAGCGGGCTTCGGCAGTCGCGCGGTGATGTCGTCTTTGTAGTCGGCGGCGACGCGCTTCAGCCGGCAGATCGCCACCGGCTCGTCTTCGACGCGCACGCGCCGGCAGGCCGGTTCGCAGGGACGGTCGCAAGTGCGTCCGAGGATTCCCGGAAACACGTTCGAGCGCCAATTGATCATGTAGGCGTCGGAGTAGCGCCCGTGTGCGATCAGCCGGATGTATTCTGGAACGGGCGTATGCGCCGGGCATGCCCATTGGCAGTCGACGACTTTATGAAAGTACTCTGGCGCAGAGATGTCAGTGTTCTTCATTGACTCCTCGAAACGCGCGACCGCCACATGGGTTCATGCACGATGGTACTTCCGCTAAGCGGTTTAGCGTCATGCCTCGACCAGCGGTCTTTCCCCCAGGACCGAAGCCTTGTTAGCCGGCTCGAATCCTCGCCCTGATAATATTCTCTGGAATCGCTAAAAGCTACCTATCCTTCAGTCGGTCATGCGCCATTAAGTGCCGGAATGTCGATGGTTTTTCGCTCTCTGAAAGCTGGTCGTGAACGCTGCAATGCACCGTAACAATGCTTTAGATGGCGATTGTGCGAGGGGGTTTATCTTGCGCCGCGATACCGGCAAAAAGCTGTCGCCTCAGTGCCCTTGTTGCGACGCACAAAGGCGCGGATGGGGTACCCTCAATGTAGTTGCGCGCGATGCCGCTTGTGACGTAGCGGCCTTCGCGATGATCGCGATGATCGCGATGCGCGGACCTTATTGAATTATAATCACGATGCCGGCGCGCGGTGACGCGCACGCCGGCATCGCTTGGCTGCGACCTTAGGCCCGCTGCCATCGCGGCGGGCCGTCAGGCGGCATTAGCTGCAATAGTAACGCTGGACGTAGTGACCGTGATAAGGGACGAGGCGATAGCCGCAATCGCCGCCGTAGTAGCCGTCGTCGTAGCCCCAGTCATCCCAGTAGGGGCCGCCCCAGCCGTAGCCGCCGGCGTAGAAGCCGCGGCCACCGAAGCCGCGGCCGGCAAAGCCGCGGCCGCCATAGCCGCCGCCGAAACCACCACCGTGGAATCCGCCGCCGCCCATGTGACCGCCGCCGAAGCCTCCGCCCATGTGGCCACCGCCGCCGAAGCCTCCGCCGCCGCCGTGACCGCCGCCACCACCACCGCCACCGCCGCCACGCGCCATCGCCGGCGCGGTCGCCATCCCGACGGCCAGCAACGCGGCTGCAACCGATGTGATGATTCTCTTCTTCGAGACCATGTGACTCTCCATTTCACTCTGCAGCCCGAGGACTGCGTTCTCAAACGTTCATCTGGGATTCTGCCGCCTCGGCTGCTACAAGCCTCCGGGGTTTGTGGGCATCCTGCCGTCCAAATTGCGGTTGCGCAGTTTGGTCACTGCAAGGAGCGTGTCGCGTCAGCGACGTTCGGACGAGGCCCGTGTGCATTCCCAGAAACTGAACGTGTGAACGTCAACTCCGTTCTGCAACGATCGAAAACGTATGCGTGATATCTTCGAAGAGATCTTCATCAACCAGCCGCTCGATCCGATGGAGTCGGCGCGACAAGGTGCGCGGCCGACGTTGCGCAAACGCTTCTATAAACGCGCGCACGCCAGCGAAGCCTCAGCAGATGGCGTTTTCCCTGTGCTGCTCGACGGAAAGCCAGTGCGCACACCGGCGCGGCGTTTACTCGCTGCACCGACATATGCGCTTGCCGAGCGCGTTGCGGAGGAGTGGAACACACAAGAAGATGTGATTGATCCGGCGCGCATGCCGCTGACGCGGCTCGCCAATGCAATCATCGATGCGGTCGCGGACAACGCGCAGCCGGTTGCCGACGAGATTGCGCGATATCTTGAAAGTGATCTCCTCTGCTATCGCGCCGACACGCCGGAAGGTCTTGTCGCGCTTCAGACGCAAAGCTGGGACCCGTTGCTCGCATGGGCGCGCGACACACTCGGCGCGCGGTTTGTATTGATCGAAGGTGTGATGTTTTCCGCGCAGCCGCAGGAAGCGATCGCCGCCGCGCGCGCGGCTATTCCATCAAGCGCCGGTAAGATTAGCGTGAAGGACATCTGGCGGCTGGGCGCGATGTCGTCGATCACCACCTTGACCGGCTCGGCTTTGCTGGCGCTGGCCATCGCTCACGGCGGCATCGAAGCGGAAGCGGCCTGGGCTGCCGCGCATGTCGATGAAGAGTGGCAGATGCGGCAATGGGGCCGCGACGACGCCGCGCTCGCCCGCCGGGCCTATCGCCTGACCGAGTTCGAGGCCGCCGCGACGGTGCTGGCGCTGCTGAAACCGTGATAGGCTTGCGCCTGGGACCGCGCTTGTCGAGCGCGGATGGGGGCAGGCATGAAGATCACACTCGACATTTCCAAGCTGGTGGAAGAGGGCAGGCTCACGCCGGCCGAGGGCGAGCGCCTGAAGACGCTCGCCTCGCATGATACCGGCTCGCTCGGCATCAACATCCTGATCGGCTTCGGCGTCGTCGCCATCGCGTCCGGCGCGGTGGCGCTGGTGCCGACGCCGCTCACGGCGGTGCTCCTCGGCGCGGTCGTTTTCGCCGCCGGCATGGCCATCGTGCTCAACCGCGTCAAGCAATGGACCGTGCTCGGGCAGATCTGCCTTGTGATCGGCGCGTTGATGTTCAGCGGCGGCGTCATCGCCTATGGCGAAGGCTCGCTCGCCTCCATGCTCATCGTCACCGTGGCTCTCGCGCTCGCAGCCGTCGCCGCGCGCTCGAGCCTGCTGATCGCGCTCGCCGTGCTCACCGCCTCCGGCTGCCTCGGCGCGCGCGCAGGCTATATTCATGCTGTCTATTCGCTGGCGATCTTCGAGCCGGCGCTGACCGTGGTGTTGTTCTCTGCGCTGGCGCTCGCCGCCTACATCGCCTCGCCGAAGCTGCCGGCGGACTACGAGCGCATCGCGCTGGTCGCGGCGCGCACCGCAATCGTGCTGGTCAATTTCGGATTCTGGATCGGCTCGCTCTGGGGCGATCCGCTGATGCTTCTGCGCGGCATGGGCGGCAAGAACCCGTCGCTTTTATACGACAGCATTGTCATCCCGGACTGGGTGTTCAGCCTCAGTTGGGCCTTAGCGCTGATCGGCGCCGGCGTCTGGGCGGCGCGCGTGAACCGCCGTTGGCTGGTCAACACCGCCGCCGTCTTCGGCGCCATCCACTTCTATACGCAGTGGTTCGAAAAGCTCGGCGCGACGCCCGCCTCGGTGCTGCTCGGCGGCGTCGTCATGCTCGGCATCGCGCTGGCGCTGTGGATGTTCAACCGGCCGCAGACAGCTTGAGGCATGTGACTTGCGTGTCCCGGGCGCAGCGCAGCGCGTAACGCTGCGCAGCAGACCCGGGATCCCGGTCAATCGCGAGCGAGAATTAGTGCCCGGTCGGGTCGCCGCGGCGGCCGATCTCGTAGAGGAACCAAACGCGCTTCTCGGCCTCGTCGATGTAGTTTTCCAAGAGGCTCGCGGTGGCCACGTCGTTGTGCTCCTCGCACACGTCATGGGCCTCGCGCATGGCGGTGATGAAGCGCTGATTGTCGTCGCGCAATTCGGCGAGCATGTCGTCGGGCGTGACATAGGGCGCGTCGTTGTCGGCGATGCGCTGATGGCGGGCGATGTCGCCGATCGAGCGCAGTGTGTTGCCGCCGACCTTGCGCACCCGTTCCGCGATCACATCGGTCATGGCGAAAAGCTCGTCGCCGTGATCGTCGAGCAGCAGGTGGTAGTCGCGGAAATGCGGTCCGCTCATGTGCCAGTGAAAGTTCTTCGTCTTCAGGTAAAGCGCGAAGGTATCGGCCAAAAGGGCGTTGAGCGATCCGGAAAGGTCTTTGGTGGCGTTGGCGCCGAGATCGGTGGGTGTCTGCAGGCGCGGGGTGGAGGATTTGGCGGTGGTGGCCATGAGATGAGATCCTTTTCTGCGAGAGGCTTCCCCTGACAGCATGGAATACCCCGGCCCCATTATGGTTCCATGACCGGCCGCGTGAAGCGGAAAGTTGCCGCGAGAAAGGGTGATTTTAGGGGATGGCGAGCCGTTAGCGGATCGCGCCGGCGATGCGCTCGAAGACCGGACCCCATTGCCGGCCCTCGTCCTGGCGGAAGAGGCGCATCGTCGGATACCACGGCGTATCCTCGCGGGCGGTGAGCCAGCGCCAGTCCGGAACCGCGGGCAGCGCCGTGAACACCGGCTTGCCGAGCGCGCCGGCGAGATGCGCCGGCATGGAGTCGATGCTGACGACGAGGTCGAGATTGGTCATCGCGGCTGCCATGTCGAGCAGCCCCTCGGCCGACAGGTCGGCCTCGTTGAGCACGCGCTCGATACGCGCACCGAAACTCGCGCCGGCGATCTCGGCCGCGGCCGGCTGCTTCTGCAACGAGATCAGCCGTACGCCCGGAATATCGGCCAGCGGCGCCAAGGCCGCGAGCGGCGCCGCACTCGCAGCCGTCGAGCCCTGCCAGACGATGCCGACCTTGAGGCCGTCGCCTCGCAGGCGCTCGGCCCACCGTGCGATGCGCGCCGGCTCGGCCGTCAGATAAGGCTCCTGCGCAGGGACGGCGTTCGGCGTCAGATGCAGCATGCGCGGGGCCGACATCAGCGGCAGCCACAGGATGCGCCGCGGGTCGCCCTTGAGGTCGTTGGCCGAAGTCACCACGCGCTCGACACCGGGCAAGGTGCGCATCAGCGGCGCCAGGGGCTCGCGCGTGAGGAGCCACACCGGATAGCCGCGCCCCGCCAGCAGCGCGGCGTAGCGCGCCATGTGCACCGTGTCGCCGAGCCCTTGCTCGGACACGAGCACCAGGCGGAAGTCGCCGGCGGCTTCGCCGTTCCAGCGCGGATGATCGAGCGGTTCATAGGCCGGCGCCGCCAGGCTGCCGCGATGCTCGAACAGGTCAAAGCCCGGGCGCCACTCGCCCATCAGCAGCAGGAGCTGCCCGAGCGCAAAGCTGGTTGCGGCGTCGTTCGGCTCCAGCGCCAGCGCCTGCTGCATCAGCGCGCGCGCCTCCGCGAAGCGGCCCTGGTGCTTCACCGCGAGGCCCTTGTGCGCAAACGCAAGATGCTGCTTCGGCGCCACTTTCGTGACCGTGTCGTAGTCCGCCTCGGCCTCGGCGAAGCGGCCGAGCATGGCCAGCGCATTGGCGCGGTTCATCAGGATGTTGGCGGCCTTCGGCACGATCGCCAGCGCTCTGTCGTAGCTCTCGAGCGCCTCCGCGTGGCGGCCGAGGTCCTGGAGCAGGGCGCCGCGGTTCATCCAGTCGGTCGGCGAATTGGGGTTGAGCGCCAGCGCGCGGTCGAAGCTCTGGAGCGCCTCAACGGGCAGGCCGGCATCCACCAGGATATTGGCGCGGTTGCCGTGCGCCTCAGCCAAGTTGGGGTCGACCGCGATGGCCCGGTCGAGGCTCTTGATCGCCTCCAGCGGCTCGCCCAGCCGGTCCAGCGCCTGGCCGAGCAAATTGTGCACCTTGGCGGTGTTGTGGCCGCCGGCGATCGCCTTGCGGGCGAGCTCGGCCCCCTGCTTGAACTGGCCCTCCTGGCAGGCGACCACAGCCACGTAATAGAGCGCCTCGCCGTTGCCGGGATCGTTGCGCAACACCTCGGTATAGCGCTCCATGGCCTCCGGAATTTGGCCCTGGCGGTGGTGGAAAAGGCCCTGTTGCAGGAGCTGCGCGGCGGTCTGGGGTTCGCTCATACCGCGCTTCTAAGCAGGGTTTCGCGCCGGAGCCAAGCCTCCCCCACCGTCATTCCGGGGCGCGGGCGCAAGCCCGCGAACCCGGAATCCAGACAAGTGCGGAGGCCTTGCGGAGGTTCTGGATTCCGGGTTCGCCGCTTCGCGGCGCCCCGGAATGACGAACAAGCGCCCGGTGGCGACAGCCTCTCAGCGCACATGGTATGCCTTTTGCTCGAATCCTTAACCGTCACGGAGCAGGGGCCCGAGCACGAACCATGAAAGACATCCTCGACAGGCTGGAGACGCGCCGCGGCGAGGCGCGCCTGGGCGGCGGCAAGGCCCGCATCGACGCCCAGCACAAACGGGGAAAGCTCACAGCCCGCGAGCGCATCGAGCTCTTGCTCGACAAGGGCTCGTTCGAGGAGTTCGACATGTTCGTCGAGCACCGCTCCAATGAATTCGGCATGGAAAAGCAGAAGATCCCCGGTGACGGCGTCGTCACCGGCTGGGGCACTATCAACGGGCGTAGCGTCTACTTGTTCTCCAAGGACTTCACCGTGTTCGGCGGCTCGCTGTCGGAGACGCACGCGCAGAAGATCATCAAGGTGCAGGACATGGCGATGAAGGCGCGCGCGCCCATCATCGGCCTGTTCGACGCCGGCGGCGCGCGCATCCAGGAGGGCGTGGCCGCCCTCGGCGGCTATGGCGAGGTGTTCAAGCGCAACGTCATCGCCTCCGGCGTCATCCCGCAGATCTCGGTCATCATGGGCCCTTGCGCCGGCGGCGACGTCTATTCGCCGGCCATGACCGACTTCATCTTCATGGTGCGCGACACCAGCTACATGTTCGTCACCGGCCCCGACGTGGTGAAGACGGTGACCAACGAAGTCGTCACCGCCGAGGAGCTCGGCGGCGCCAGCGTGCACACGACCAAGTCCGGCGTCTCCGACGGCGCCTTCGAGAACGACGTCGAGTGCTTGTTGCAGATGCGCCGGCTGATCGACTTCCTGCCGGCCCACAACGCGAGCGGTGTGCCGGAATGGCCGACGCTGGACGAGCCCGACCGCATCGACTTATCGCTCGACACGCTGATCCCCGAGAATCCGAACAAGCCATACGACATCAAGGAGCTGATCCTGAAGGTCGTGGACGAAGGCGACTTCTTCGAGATCTCGTCGGCCTACGCCAAGAACATCGTCGTAGGCTTCGGCCGCATTGCCGGCAAGACGGTGGGCTTCGTCGCCAACCAGCCGATGGTGCTTGCCGGCGTGCTCGACAGCGACGCCTCGCGCAAAGCCGCGCGCTTCGTGCGCTTCTGCGACGCCTTCAACATCCCCATCGTCACGTTTGTGGACGTGCCCGGCTTCCTGCCCGGCACTGCGCAGGAATACAACGGCTTGATCAAGCACGGCGCCAAGCTGCTGTTCGCCTATTCGCAGGCGACCGTGCCGCTCGTCACGGTCATCACGCGCAAGGCCTTCGGCGGCGCCTATGACGTGATGGCGTCAAAGCACGTCGGCGGCGACCTGAACTACGCGTGGCCGACGGCGCAGATCGCGGTGATGGGCGCCAAGGGCGCGGTGGAGATCATCTTCCGCGCCGACATCGGCGACAAGGACAAGATCGCCGCGCGCACCAAAGAATACGAGGAGCGCTTCCTCTCGCCCTTCGTCGCCGCCGAGCGCGGCTATATCGACGACGTGATCATGCCGCACTCCACTAGGCGCCGCATCGCGCGCGCGCTGGCGATGCTCAAGGACAAGCACGTGGAGATGCCGCAAAGGAAGCACGATAATTTGCCGGTGTAGTTCTGTCTTACCCTCCCCCTTTGCGGGGAGGGTCGGCGCGCGTTGCGCGCCGGGGTGGGGGCGGCGGCCGGATGCCGGGGCGGAACCACGTCGTGCAGGTTGCCTGAAATGCCTTTCGTAGTTACGTTAACGATATGGGCAAGACGGTCCAGATTGATGACGACGTGATGCGCGCGGCCGAGCGGCTCGCCGCCGAGCGCGGCGTTACGCCCGATCAGGTGATTTCGGAAGCGGCCCGAAAGACATTGGCCGAGCCTGCGGAAACCGGCCCGTGCGGCACAATCCTAAAGAATGGCTGGTATGTGTTACCGAAGCGCGGCGGCGAAACGGTGACCAGTGAGCTAGTACGTCGCCTGCTGGAAGACGCCGATTTCGAGGATGCAGGAATCAAGCGGGAAGACAAATAAGTGCGAGCGCTGCTCGACGTGAATGTCCTGCTCGCGCTGTTTGATCCCGAGCACAAACATCACGATGAGGCGCAGTCATGGTGGAATGCGCAGCAGGAACAGGGATGGGCGAGTTGCCCTTTGACGCAGAACGGCTTCATTCGGGTCATCTCAAATCCTGCTTACGAACGTCCGTTGCCGCTCTCCGGTGCTGTTGCCCTCATGCAGGCCCAGGCCGGGCGGCCTGGACATGTGTTCTGGCCTGACGATATTTCGTTCGCCGATGCCGCCATCTTCGATCACGATCGGCTGCAAGGACCTAATCAAATCACCGATGCGTATTTGTTGGCGCTCGCTGTGCGAAACGGCGGCCGCCTCGCAACGCCGACCGCGGCATATCGCTTGCCGCCGTACGCGGCGCGAAGGCCGAGCATCTGGTGATGTTGTAAGCGAGCGGCGGGCGTGACGCGACAGAGCGGGGAACTCTTCGTCACGCTCAGGCTTGTCGCGGCCAGCCGCGCTTTCCATATACGTCGGCGAAAGGCAGGAGGTCGCAATGACTATGTCAGGCACCGACCGCTTCGCAGTGGTCAAACCAGGGCAGACCTATCTCGGCAAGCAAGGCATCACGTACGGCGCCGGCGCGTCCAAGGAAACCGTGGGCGCCGAGAAGATCTGCATGAATGTCATGCCGATCCCGCCCGGCGCCCGCGCCAAGGCGCATTATCACGACGGCATCGAGACCATCGCCTATCTGCTCGAGGGCGAATGCGCCGTCTACTACGGCGACAGTCTCGAGCGACGCTTGCTGTGCAACGCGGGCGATCATGTCTACTGCCCGGCCGACGTGCCGCATGCGCCATCGAATGAGAGCGGCAAGCCGTGCACCTGGCTCGTGGTGCATTCCTCCGGCAGCGATCAGGACGGCATCGTGTTGTTGCCGGACTTGGATCGGCAGTTGGCCGCGAGGCTTGAGGAAAAGGCGTGACGTCCGCGCAGATCAGCGGCACACCTTCGCGTTCGGGGCCCTCACTCCTTCATCGACAAATACACCACCCTTACAAAGTTCTTCCCCGCCTGCTCATTGGGCGCCCACTTCGCGTCGAGGTCGGCGAAGGGCTTTGCGGTGTAGACAGCGTCCAGGATCTTGCCGTCCTTGATCAGCGCCGCCATGCGGTCGCGGGCGGTCGTGAGCATCGTGCGATATTCGGCCAACTGCGCCTTGCTGGCGAGCGGGCCGTGGCCGGGCACGATCTTGGTGGTGTCATTGGCAAGCGCGAGGTAAGCGTCGGCCGCCGCGATCATGCCTTTGATGTTGCCGCCGTTGAGCGTGTCGATATTGGGATAGCGGCCGATGGTCACCGTGTCGCCGGTCGAGAGCACATTGGCGTCGGCAAAATAGACGAAGGTGTCGCCGCCGGTGTGCGCGTTCGCCGGATGCTTGAGCGCGGCCGTGCGGCCTTTCACCTCGAGCGTCGTCGCGTCGGTATAGGTCTTCGTCGGCAGTGCGGCTTCCGGCACCGGCGGCACCTTGATCATGGTGGTGTTGCTGGTGGTGCCGGCGGCGAGATAATTGCGCTCATTGATCTGCCCGACCACGGTGGCCCCTTCGGCGGCAAATGCTGCATTGCCGCCGGTGTGGTCGCCGTGATGATGGGTATTGATCAGGAACTTGACCGGCTGCGGCGACACCGCGGCGATGGCCGCCTTGAGCTTGTCGTGCATCGGAGCAAACTGGCCGTCCACCATGATGATGCCGTCGTCGCCCACGGCGACCGTGACATTGCCGCCGGCGCCTTCCAGCATGTAGGTGCGGTGGCCGAGGTCGGTGGTCGTCACGGTGATCTTGGAGAAGTCGGGTCCGACCGGCGGGGTGGGGGCTTGGCTCTGCGCCAAGGCCGGCGCGGCCAGGCAAAGGGCAAGAGCGCTCAGCGTCAGGCGTCGCGTCATGGTCATGGTGTCTCTCCCTGGGACCGGCTTATTTTTGAAGCGTCATGCCGGAACGGCTGCCATTATAACGATGTGGCGCGCCGAATATTCCGCGCCCCGCCGCCTTATTCCGGTCACATCGACACCCGGGCGCGCACCGCGATGCGATCCGCCGCCCCTCCTGCTTAAGGCGCGTGCGTGCATAGTTGTTGAGCATCCCTCCCGCCAAAACCTATGCAACTTGCATCAAATCCTTCCTTCCATTGAATTTTCTTGAATGCACGATTGACAAAGGCCGCCCGCTGAAACAACACCGCCGGTCCTTACAGAAACCGGCGGAGCGGCGCGCTATGAAGTTGTCGATATCATTTGTTGCTGCCGTCGCTGCGGCGGTGCTGGCCGGTTCGGCGCACGCGCAGGACGCTGCAAAGCTGACGCCGCTCTCGATGCGCCTCAACTGGCAGATGAAAGGCGAGTTCGCGCCGTTCGTCGTCGGCGTCGCCAATGGTTATTTCCGCGCCGAAGGCCTCGACGTGAAGATCAACGAAGGCAGCAGCGCCACGCAGGCGCTGCAATCCGTCGTGAACGGCAGCGACGATCTCGCCTATGTCCCCTCGGTGCAGCTGATCCAGTCCGTCAACAACGGCATGCCGGTGAAGGCCGTCGCGACGGTGGTCAAGGAAGACTCGATGGGCATGGTGGCGAAGTCCAAGCTCAAGCTCGCCTCGCCCAAGGACCTTGAAGGCCACACGGTGGAGATCTCGGCCGCCTCCACCTTCAGCCAGATCTGGCCGGCCTTCGCTGCGAAAAACAAGATCGACGTCGACAAGGTCAAGGTCGTTCGCGTCGCGCCCAGCGCGCGCTTCAATCTGCTGCTCAGCGATCAGGTCGATGTGCTGGGCGATATCTTCATGACCAATGAATATCCCGTGCTGCAGCCTAAGGTGCCGGGCGGCCTGAACACGTTCCGCGTCGGCGATTTCGGCTTCAAGATCATCGGCTACACCATCGTCGCCGGCGACAAGCTGATCAGCGAGCATCCCGACCTGATCAAGCATTTCAATGCGGCGGCGGCGAAGGCCTTTCAATTCGCCATGGATCATCCGGCGGAAACTGCCGCGATCGCCGCGAAGGCTTATCCGCTGGCGCTGCAGGAAGAGACGACCAAGGGCCAGGTCGATCAGCTCAACGCGTTCTTGAAGCTGGGCACGCCCGCCAAGCTCTTCGCCGGCAGCGACGCGGGCTGGACCGAAACGCTCGGCCTCCTGAAAGAATCGGGCGCGATCTCCGAGCAGAAGGCGCCAAGCGCGTACTACACCAACGCTTTCCTGCCGGCCGGCTCATGAGCGGCAGCGAGCACGCGTTTTGTCCGACATGAATCCGCGCCGCGGTGCACTCATGCACCGTATCCGCCGCGCATGGCCTGCGACCGCGGCCTTCGTGGTCGTCCTCGTCGCGTGGGAAGCCGCCTGCCGCATTTTCCACGTTCCCGACTACCTCGTGCCGTCGCCGACCGCCATCGCCGCGGTGATGGCGAAGACCTGGACGCCGATCCTCGACAATAGCGGGGTGACGCTGCTGGAGGCGGCCGCCGGCCTGTTCCTGAGCATCGTGATCAGCGTTCCACTCGGCATTCTCATCGTCTCGTCGCCGACCATCGAGCGGGTCGTCTATCCGTTCCTGGTCGCGAGCCAGGCCGTGCCCAAGGTCGCGCTGGCGCCCATCTTCGTCGTCTGGTTCGGCTTCGGCCTATTGCCGAAGGTGCTGATCGCCTTCTTCATCGCGTTCTTTCCGATCGTCGTGAACACGGTGGTCGGCATGTCGCGCACGCCGCCCGACATGATCCACTTGATGCGCTCGCTCGGGGCCTCGCGCAGCCAGATCCTCCTGCGCGTCCGTTTGATGGCCGCCGCGCCGTACATTTTCGCCGGCGTCAAGATCGCGTCGGCCTTCGCGGTCGTCGGCGCCATCGTCGGCGAATTCATCGCCGCCGACAGCGGTCTCGGCTACATGCAGCTCGTCGCCGACAATAACCTGCAGACGCCTTTGCTGTTCGGCACGCTCGTCGCCCTATCGGTGATGGGCATCGCTTTGTTCTATCTGGTCGTGCTCGTCGAATTCCTCGTCCTGCCACGCCCGCTGCGGCAGAGCCGTGTCGATGAGGGAGGGGCGACGCCATGACCGCCGCCGCGATGTCTGCGTCCGCCGTCACGCCGCGCGGCGTGGCGATCAAGGTCTCCGACCTGCGCATGGTGTTCGAGCGCGAGGGCCGCAAGGTCGAGGCGCTCAGCGCGACCAATCTGGAGATTGCCGCCGGCCGCTTCTGCGCGATCCTGGGACCGAGCGGCTGCGGCAAGAGCACATTGATGATGCTCGTCGCCGGCCTCTATCGTCCGACGGCGGGCACCATCCTGCTGGACGGCCAGCCGCTGACCGGCTGCTACACCCATGCGGGCATTGTCTTCCAAAGCGACGTCCTGCTGCCGTGGCTGACGGTCTTGGACAACGTGCTGTTGCCGGCGACGGTCAAACGCCTTCCGCGCGAGGCCGCCGTGGCGCGGGCGCGCGAGTTGCTCGCGCGCGTCGGCCTGGCGGCGTTCGAAACACATTTCCCCAGCGAGCTCTCCGGCGGCATGCGCCAGCGCGCCTCGCTGTGCCGTGCCTTGTTGCACGAGCCTTCGCTGCTGCTGATGGATGAACCGTTCGGTGCGCTCGACGCGCTGACGCGCGAGCGCATGCAGGCCGACCTGTCGCGCCTGTGGGCGAGCGACTTGAAGACGGTGGTCTTCATCACCCACGACATCGAAGAGGCGGTGCTGCTGGCCGACGAGGTGATCGTGATGAGCCCACGCCCGGGCCGCATTCTGCGGCGCTTCGAGGTGCCCTTCGCCCAGCCGCGGCCACCGGCGATCCGCCGCGATCCGGCCTTCCATCACATGGTGGACGAGATCCGCGCGCTGTTCGAGGAGAGCGGCGTCTTGTGAACGGCGCGCCCGCGCCCCTTGCCGCACGCGACCATCCTTGATCTGATGCACGCCTAGGCTGCGCGTTGGGGCGCGTGACGATGCGTGCGGGGTTCAAGGTCGCGGCGCGGTTGCTGATGGCGGCGCTCGTCTGCGCAGTCACGGCCGGATGCGCGCGCAATCCGGAGCGGGTCGCGGTCGGCATCGGCACCGCCGCCTATGTCGACAAGGCCGCGCCGCCTTACGCCGCGCTCTATCTGCCTTACGCGCAGATGGCCTCGCTCGCCTATTCCGATCGGCAATTCCTCACGCATCAGGCCACGCCCAATTGTCCGGACGAAGCGCTGCTGCGCTCGCCGGCGCTGGTCGATGCCACACATTCTGCGGCCGACAATCAGCGCCTGGCCGGCTGGCTCGTCTCGCTCAACCGGCATTGGCAATGTCTGTTCGGCGGCATCGGCCCGCTCGATTGCCCGCGCGGCATCCAATGCGTCGAGGGCCTGCAATACCAGGTCTGGCGCCGCCGCGATTGCAGCGAGGCGGTGATCGCCTTCCGCGGCACCGACGGCAACGAGATCGGGGACTGGATATCCAATCTCCGCTGGTTCATCGCGCGGCCGGTGTTCGACGAATACGATCAGGTGCAGACGGCGATCCCCGGCATCATCGACAAGCTCACCAGTTCAGGCTGCCGTCCGCGCCGCATCATCGCGACCGGCCATTCGCTCGGCGGCGGATTGGGCCAGCACGTCGCATACGCCGACAGCCGCATCGACTATGTCTATGCCTTCGATCCGTCGCCGGTAACGGGCTTCTTCGCCGTGCCGCTGCCGGTGCGCATGAAGGCGGCCGAGAAGCTCGGCATCGACCGCGTCTACGAGTCGGGCGAGGTGCTGTCATTGCCGCGCTATCTCACCTCCGGCATCTTCCCGACGTCGCGGTGCCGGCCGCGCGTGCGCATCGTCCGCTTTTCCACGGTGACGGCGCCGAGCCTGCTTGAACGCCACCGCATCGCCAACTTGACCGAGGGGCTTGAACAGTTGGCGGCACGCGGGACACCGCGCCCGTTGCCGGTGGCTTATAACGAGGCGCGGACGTGTACGTTTGCGGATGCGGGGGGAGGGTGAGGTGGCGTCCTCGTTTGCAGTCGAGCAGACGTAGGGTGGGCAAAGGCGCGTAGCTCCGTGCTCACGCGCTCATCGATCCGCAATTTCCATGGCTGAATTTCTCAGGCTGCATCGAAAGCCTCTCTCCGTCATCCTGAGGTGCGAGCCCACCGATCTCGGGTTGACCCGAGATCGGCATACTTAATGCCCAAGTCGGTCATGGCCGACTTGGGTGGGCGAGCCTCGAAGGATGCACGGCCCCTGAATAGCCACTTGTTGCTGCGCCCCGGCCGTCGCGGACTTGCCTCGGTGTTCGACCATGTGGCGCCGCCGACGCGTGGGCATGCTGCGCATGCCCACGCTACAGGGCACGCACCTCAATGCCCTTCAACTTCTTCGTCTTCGCGATCAGCGGTCCGTCGGCGCAGATGAGCGGTGCGCGCTCGCGTTCGGCCAGAGCGAGATAGAAGCAATCGTAGATGGCGTGATCCAGTTCGATGGAAAGCTCGATCGCGCGCGGGTACAGTTCTTCCATCGGCGTCAATGCGGAGATCGGGCCGAGGGCGATCTCGATTGCGGTGCGGGCTTCACGCGCCGGTAGATCGGCCCGGCGCACGGCTTTCCAGATCGCGTTGCCAATTTCAGCGACGATCAGGGAAGGAGCGATGAAGTCGCTTTCGCTTTGGAGCGCGGCGGCTTTGTCGGAATTGCGTTGGGTCAGTGTCCAGAGGACCGCGACGCTGGCATCGACGACGAGCGTCACCGGTAGCGCTCGTCGTTGTCCCGATCTGCGCGGATGTCCGCTACTGAGTCGCCTTTGATCGGGCCGATCTTCTTTCGGAACGCCTCGGCCGCCGCCCACGCTTCCTCTTTGCTCGGCTTCATGGAAGCTTTGAGCAGTTCGCGCGCGGTGTCGCTCAAGGAGGTGCCCTGCGCCTTAGCCTTTTCCTTCAGACGGCGGGCGGTTTCCTCGTCCACGTTCCGAACCAGAATGTCGACCATGGCAGGCCTCCGAAACGATATCAATTTGATATCATAATAAGGCTCGGCGTGCAACGCAAGGGTGCGGCATTCGATTTCATGCGACTATCCATTATTCTCCTGAAGCCAATAAGAGAGCGCCGCCATGTCCACTTTCTTTGCCTTCCTGCATCACGTCGCCGCCTTCACGCTGGTTGGCGCGCTGGCGGTCGAGTTCGTGCTGATCGGGCAGGAGCTGTCGCTCTCCAGCGCGCGGCGGTTGACGGTCGTTGACGCCGTGCTTGGGCTCTCGGCCGGCATCCTGCTCATCGTTGGTCTGTTGCGCGTGTTCTATTTCGAGAAGGGCGCCGATTATTATTTCCACAGCCACGCATTCCTCATCAAGCTCACGCTCTTCATCGTTGTGGCGTTGCTGTCCATCGTGCCGACGCGCGAGTTTCTGTCGTGGCGCGCGGCGCTGAAGGCCGGGCGGCTGCCGGCGGTGGACGCGACGAAGCTGCGTCTCGTCCGCAGGATCATCCACGGCGAAGTCGCCGCCATCGTCGTCATCCTGCTGTGTGCCGCGCTCATGGCGCGCGGGGGATGGGTGTAGTCTCTCCGTTGTCGTCCTCGGCGAAAACCTCTCACCGTGTCACCCCGCGAAGGCGGGGAGCGCCGCAGCCCGTAGCCTCGGCGTCAAAAGCAGAAAACGCAGCCGCCTGAATAACTTCCCAGCACAACAAATAACTTATCCCCGTCGCTCCGGACAGGCTTATATTCCATCCGTCCTGTTCAACGAGGGCGCTGTCATGAGGCGTCTTGATGGTGGAGCAGGGCGCGGCGCCCGCGGGCGGGAGACGAACGCTCCTCCCAAGCTCCCGGGCGGTGACGGGGCTCCGCTCGGAGGCACTATGACCTCCCGCCAGGAGCTGGCTGATGGCGGGCCGCACGGCTCGTTCGAGACTTGATGGCACGGCCGCCCGAAAGGGGTCGTGTTCTGAGAGTGGTCGAACGCCCCGCAGGCGGTTGCCGAAAGCGCGGCCCGTCGCCGTAATGACGCCGCGATGGCGCGCCGAAAGGCGCCGCATCTTCCCAAAAGGAAGGTGCGCTACTTGAACTACCTGACGCGTCTTCTCGGCGCGCCATCCCCTCGTGTTTTCGAGGGAAGGAAAAGGGACGACGGCCTACCCGGGGCCGCAAAGAATACGGGCGGCGAAGCGTTGGCTACGCTCTCTCGGTCATTCCGGGACGCGAGCAAAGCGAGCGGGCCCGGAATCCAGAAGCGAGCACGGCATGTGTATCTGGATTCCGGGTTCGCGGCCTAAAAAGGCCGCGCCCCGCAATGACGAAAAGAGAGACTGCGTTGTTTGACAATTGAATCTGCGAGACGACGCGGACACGCAACGTACTCCGCTCATTCCCGCGCAAGCGGGAATCCAGCACTTCTGGACTCGAGGCAAAGTCTGGATGCCCGCGTCCGCGGGCATGAGCGGCAGAGGAAGCCGCACTCACTCCGCCGCGACGACC
>DATDMA010000268.1:0-20268 GCA_036519015.1 Pseudolabrys sp.
TGGGCTGATGGAGGCCTTCATCGCTGCCGGCGGCACCTACGAGCCGCAGGTGAGCATCGACCGCATCGTCATCGAGAACGGCAAGGCGACCGGCATCGAGCTCGCCGACGGCCGCACCGTGCGGGCGAAGCAGTTCGTCGCCTCGACACTGGACGTGCATCAGACCTTCGAGACCCTGGTCGGACGCGAGCAATTGCCCACGGCGTTCCTCAACAAGCTCGACAGCTTCCAGTACACCGCTTGGAGCCTGTTCGGCCTGCACCTCGCGCTCAACGAAAGCCCGCGCTTCGCCGCCGAAAAATTCGATCCGAACATCAACCGCACGCTGAAATGGTCGATCGGCGCCGAGACGATGGAGGACCTCTACGCCGCGCACGCGGACGTGCAGGCCGGCCGCGTGCCGAAGATCGTGCAGTTCGGCTCCGGGCCGTTGAGCCTGCTCGATCCGACCCAGGCCCCTCCCGGCAAGCATACGACCTATTGCTGGCATGTGATGCCGCTCGATCCCGACATCGGCGGGAAGAGCTACGAGAGCTTCAAGGAAGAATTCTCCGACAAGATCGTGGAGGTGTTCGCGCGCTACTGCCCGAACATGACGAGCAAGAATATTCTCGGCCGTTACGTCTACACCGGCCGCGAATACGTGCAGGAGATGATCAACATGCGCGGCGGCGACATCTTCATGGGCGCCTTCAATGCCGAGCAGGTGATGTACAACCACTTCGGCTATCGCTCGCCGATCCCGAACCTCTACAGCGCCGGCTCCGCCGGGCATCCGGGCGGCGCGATCTCGGGCGGCGCCGGATTCATCACCGCCGGCATCGTCGCGCAGGACCTCGGGCTGAAGCCGTGGTGGACGCCATGGGATGCGCGCGCGGCGCTGGAAGCGCATGCGAAGGGCTGATACGTGGTCGTCATTCCGGGGCACGCGCGCAAGCGCGTGAACCCGGAATCCAGATGCAAGCACAGCCCATGTGGCTGGATTCCGGGTTCGCTCGCTCCGCTCGCGCCCCGGAATGACAACGATTGGAAAGAGGCGCCGCATGACCGCTAACCCCGATCTCAACACGATCGTCTTCCCTTCACTCAAGGATCGCGTGGTGATCATCACCGGCGCTGGGCAAGGCATCGGCCGCACCTTTGCGAAGGCCTTCGCGACGGCCGGCGCACGCGCCGTCATCGCCGAACTCGACGAGAAGAAAGCCGCGTCGGTTGCTACGGAAATCTTGAAGGCCGACGGACAGGCGCTGGCGGTGCAGACCGACGTCGCCGATCCCGCCTCGATCGCGGAGATGATCGAGGTGGTGGAGGACGAATACGGCCGCATCGACGTGCTCATCAACAACGCCGGGATTTTCTCGTCGCTGGAGATGCGGCCCTTCGATCAGATTCCGCTGGAGGAATGGGAGCAGGTGCTGCGCGTGAACCTCACCGGCCCGTTCCTCTGCGCCCGCGCCGTGCTGCCGGCGATGCGGCGCGCGAAGTGGGGCCGCATCATCAACATCGCCTCCGGCGCCGTGCGGCTCGGACGGCCGAATTACCTGCACTACATCGCCACCAAGTCGGCGCTCGCCGGCATGAGCCTGTCGATGGCGCGCGAGCTCGGGCCCGACGGCATTACAGTGAACGCGATCCTGCCCGGCGCGACCTTCACCGAGATCGAGCGCAAGACGGTGACGCCGCAGCAGAAGGAGCGCATCGTCGCGATGCAATGCATTCCGCGCGCCGAGACGCCGGAGGATCTCGTCGGCGCGGCGCTGTTCCTCGCCTCGGATGCTTCGGCGTTTGTGACAGGCCAGAGCATCAATCTCGATGGCGGCGTGACGGGGTCATGAATTTGTTATTGTCATTCCGGGGCACGCGCGTTAGCGCGTGAACCCGGCATCCAGCCACAATCCCTGAACATCGTTCTGGATTCCGGGTCCGCGAGCTTCGCTCGCGTCCCGGAATGACGTAAAGGAGAAGACATGACCCCCACCGTCACCGTCATCGCACCGGGCGCCATGGGCAGCGGCGTCGGCCGCCGTCTTGCCGAAAACAAAGTGACCGTGCTGACCTCGCTCGCCGGCCGCAGCGAGGCGAGCGCAGCCCGCGCGAAAGAGGCCGGCATGATCGCGGTCGGCGATGCGCAGCTTTGCGAGGCCGATTTCCTGCTGTCGATCGTCCCACCGGGCGATGCCCTCGCGCTGGCGCGGCGGCTGGCGCCCATTTTGCGCGCCGCCAACAAGAAGACGGTCTATGTCGATTGCAACGCGGTGAGCCCGCGCACGATGAGCGAGACCGCCGATGTGATCGCCACCACCGGCTGCCTGTTCGTCGGCGCCGGCATCATCGGGCCGCCCCCGAAGCCCGGCTCGACCAATACCAAGATCTATGCCTCCGGTCCGGCGGCTATCGATTTCGCCCGGCTCAACGATTATGGGCTGATCGTGCGCGTGCTCGAGGGGCCGCTCACCGCCGCCTCGGCGTTGAAGATGTCTTACGCCGGCATCACCAAGGGCTTCACCGCGCTGGGCGCGGCCATGATGCTCGCGGCGCAACGCGGCGGCTCGGCCGAGGCGCTGAAGGCCGAGCTGGAAGAGAGCCAGCAGCCGCTGTTCACCTGGCTCACGCGGCAGGTGCCGGGCATGTATTCGAAGGCCTATCGCTGGGTGGCGGAGCTCGACGAGATCGGCGCCTTCGTGGGCGACGACCACGCCGAGCACGCGATGTTCGAAGCGGCGGCGCGGTTCTACGAGCGCATCGCTGAGGATTTTGACGGGGAGAAAAAAGAGACGGGCGCGCTTGATAAGTTTGTTCAGAAGTGATTGCGAAGTAGTGCACCCAACGTGTTGTCATGGCCGGGCTCGTCCCGGCCATCTCGCTTAAGCAGGCACAATGCCCTCCTGAGCGGGATCGCCGGGTCAAGCCCGGCGATGACAACTTGAGAGGTTGTGCGCTTTCTGATTAGTGCACACCGGATGGATTCGTGTTTACTGGATCATCCGCTTTCGCGGATGATGACTGTCGAACGCTGGGGTCTCACCAATGTCCGCCATCGACATCCACACGCACATCGTGCCGGCGGAATTTCCCGCCTATGCCGGCAAACATGTGACGCAATTTGGCGGCGCACAGTGGCCGTCCATGGCGGCAGGCCACGATTGCCACCATAAAAATGTGATGATCGACGGCAAGACCTTCCGCACCGTCACCGACGAATGCTGGGACATCGGCCGCCGCATCGAGGCGATGGCGCGCATGGGCATCGCGCGGCAGGTGCTCTCGCCGATGCCGGAGCTGTTGTCCTACTGGCTGCCGCTCGAGGACGCGCTCCCCTTGAGCCGGCATGTCAACGACACCATCGCCGCCATGGTGGCGCGCGCGCCCGACCGCTTCATCGGCCTCGGCGGCGTGCCGATGCAGGACCCGGACGTTGCCGCGCGCGAACTGGAGCGGCTGATGCGCGATGGCTTTCGCGGCGTTGAGCTCGGCAGCAACATCAACGGCGCGCCGCTCGGCGATCCGCGCTTCGAGAGTTTTTTCGCTGCGGCGGAAGAATTGGGCGCCGCGATCTTCGTGCATGCGCTGCATCCAAGCGGCAAGGAACGCATCGTCGGCCCGCCCGGGCTGATGGCCTATATCGGCTTCCCGCTCGAGACGGCTTACACGATCGCCTCGCTGATCACCGGCGGCACGCTGACGCGCCACCCTCACTTAAGATTAGCATTCAGCCATGGCGGCGGCGCTTTCGCGTCGATCCTGCCGCGGCTTGCGCATGGCTGGGCGATCAAGCCGGACTTCGCCGCGCGCATGGGCGCCTCGCCGCACGAGCACGCGCGCAGGCTTTATTACGACACGCTGGTCTATGACGCGCACACCCTGCGCCACCTGATCGACACGTTCGGCGTGCGCCAGCTCTGCCTCGGCACGGATTTCCCGTTCGACATCCACGAGCGGGCGCCGGTCGAGGCCGTCGCGGCGCTTAAGCTTTCCGAGGGCGACGTGAAGCTGCTGCATCACGACAACGCCGCACGCTTCCTGGGGGATACGACCGTATGAGCAAGGCCAAAGTGCGCGCGCTTCGCAGCATCGATCTCGGCTTCCCCGATGTGGCGCCGATGCTGCGATTCTTCACGGACGTGTGGAATCTCGCGTCCGTGGGCGAACACAATGGCGAGCATCACCTGCGCGCGACCGGCGGCTTCCACCATATCCTCGGCATCCGCCAGACGCCCAAGACGGCACTGATCCGCGTTACCTTCGATGCCGCCGACCGCGCGACGGTGGATGCGCTGCACGGCCAGGTCGTCGCGCATGGGCTCAAGACGAACGAGAAGCCGGCGCCGCTGCGTCAGCCCTATGGCGATTACGGCTTCGGGTTCAAGGACCCGGAGGGGCGCAACATCGCGGTGGTCTGCGGCGTTGCTGATCATGCCGACACCGCGGACACGAAGGACCGGCCACGCAAGCTCAGCCACGTCAACCTCAACACCGGCGACAGCGAAGCGACGCTCGCCTGCTTCCGCGACGTGCTCGGCTTCACGCTCAGCGACACCACGCGCAAGCTGCGCTTCCTCTCATGCGGCAGCGATCACCACAGTCTGGTCCTCGGCTTTTCCGGCGGGCCGACGCTGAACCACATCGCCTTCGAGATGCCTGATCTCGACTCGATCATGCGTGGCGCCGGGCGCATGCGCGATGCCGGCCACGGCCTTGAATGGGGCCCCGGCCGCCACGGACCGGGTAACAATGTGTTCTGCTATTTCCTGGGGCCGCAGGACGTGCCGGTGGAGTACACCGGCGAAATGATGCAGATCGACGACAGCTACCGCGCCGGCACGCCGGAGAACTGGAAATGGCCGCCCGGGCGGCTCGACCATTGGGGCATCAATGCCGGCCCGAGCGCGCGCATGGACGCCGCGGGGCTGAACTACGGCTTCACCGAAGACGGCTGGCGCCTGGACGAGTGGCGGTAGGGTCGCCACTGTTGCGGATGACGACAGCTGTGCTATTGGCGCGCCATGAACACAGTGAACAAACAACCTTTGCGCGTTGGATTGGCCGGCCTCGGCGCGGTCGGGCTCGAAGTCGCACGGCGGCTGATCGACGGCGCCGTGCCGGGCCTCACCCTCACTGCCGTCGCCGTGCGCGACGCCGACAAGGCGCGGCGCGCGCTGCCGCAACTCGGAGACCTGATCGCGCTGCGCACGCCGGCCGCGCTGGCCGAGGACTGCGACATCGTCGTGGAATGCCTGCCGCCGGCGCTGTTCCGCGAGATCGCTGAGGCGGCGATCGACAAGGGCCGCATTTTCGTGCCGCTCTCGGTCGCGCAGCTTCTGGAGAACCCAGACCTGATCGCACGCGCCAAGGAAAAGGGCGCGCGCATCGTCGTGCCGACCGGCGCCCTGCTCGGCCTCGATGCCGTGCGCGCCGCCGCCGAAGGCACGATCCATTCGGTGACGATGGTGACGCGCAAGCCGCCGGCCGGCCTCGAGGGCGCGCCCCTGCTGCGCGAGCGCAACATCTCGGTGAGCGGCTTGAAGGAGCCGCTGAAGGTGTTCGACGGCACGGCGCGCGAGGGCGCGCGCGGCTTCCCCACCAACGTGAACGTCGCGGCAGCTTTGAGCCTTGCCGGCATCGGACCTGATAAGACGAAGCTTCAGATCTGGGCCGACCCGACGGTGACGCGCAATACGCACACCATCACCGTCGATGCCGACGCCATGCGCTTCACCATGACGATCGAGAACGTGCCGTCGGAGAACCCGCGGACCGGCAAGAGCGTCGCGCCCTCCACTATTGCCGCACTGCGCGGGCTGGTGTCGGAATTGAAGGTGGGGAGTTAAGGCGCTCACACCCGCAGAAATATCTTCCGGCGATACAGGAAGCCGGCGAGCGCGAGGACGAGCGCGAGCCCGGCGAGATGCCGGACCAAGGCGCCGGTGCCCGGCGTCACGCTGTGACTGAGCCAACGCGAGAAATCGCCGCCGACCACAAGGCGCGCGAGGGGCTCGAAGCCGATCAGCCCGTTGATGACGTAGAGCAGGATCGCGTTGGCGCCGATCCAGACCAACAGCGTAGCCCAGCGTTTTGCGCCCCACACGTCGATGATCTGATGCGCGACACCGAGCAGGATGGCGCTGTACCCTCCGGCGACAAGCGCAAAGGACGACGTCCAGATATATTTGATGATCGGGAATTGCAGCGCCCAAAGATAGCCGGCCGCAAGCAGCACAATGCCGCCGGCGATCAGCAGAAGCGATTTTCGCGCCGGCGCAATGCGCTCATCGCTCAGAAGCAGCCCGGCGAACACGCCGAGCAAGCACGAGGCGATGGCCGGCAGCGTGCTCAAGAGGCCTTCGGGATCGCGCGTCGTGTCCCATACGCGGCCGGGCAGATAATGTGCGTCGATCCAATTGGCGAGATTGGCGTCGGGCGCGAATGAGCCGGTGCCGATGCCGGGCACCGGCACGAAGGTCATCAGCGCCCAATAGCCTACGAGCAGCGCAACCGTTACGGCCGCCATGCCGCGCCAGCCCACATGCAGGAACAGGAGCGAGGTCACGAGATAGCAGATCGCGATGCGCTGGAGCACGCCGAGATAACGGATGTCGTCCCAATGCTGGCTGATGCCGCCGTAATAGATCAGGCCCAGCCCATAAAGCAGCAACGCGCGGCGCAGCACGCGTAGATGGGCCTTGGTTCGCCCCTCGCGCTCGACCAGGCGCGGCAACGACAGCGCGATTGCCGTGCCGGTGATGAAGAGGAACAGCGGAAAGATGAGATCGTAGAAATGAAAGCCAT
The DNA here is from genome assembly GCA_036519015.1 of Pseudolabrys sp. Lineage (GTDB taxonomy): Bacteria > Pseudomonadota > Alphaproteobacteria > Rhizobiales > Xanthobacteraceae > Pseudolabrys. The sequence continues at coordinate 6,787 of DATDMA010000268.1, forward strand.
CCCAGTCGGAGTGCGATATCTGTGTTGCGAGGAACGCACCGACAGCGTCGATGGTGTCGCCTTTGCCCTTTGCCATCGTGGCGAGCGCGAGCACCGCGCCCTCGCCGCCGAGGATCCAGACGAAGTTGAAGCCGCGCAACGCGTCCAGCGAGACGGCGCGGCGCGTCTGGAGGTCAAGCGGGACTTCGGCGTAACGCATGACTTGGCGGCCGCAAGCTGCGCGAGGGCACGGTTGAACCAATTGATGCGGATTGCGCGGCGACGATAGCGCGGGCCTTGCCGTGGCCCGGTCAACTGTGCGTGAGAGTGACCTCGCCGCGCCTTACTTTGCGGTTGCGCGCTGGCGGACCGCGATCACCTGCTCCGCGGCAGAGACGCCGGTGATGAAGCCGCCGTGCGCGGTGGAGAAGTCGTGCGTGGAGCAAGCCTCTCCAGCAAAGAACAGCCGGTCATCGACCGGCGCCGCGAGCACGGCGCGGCTCGCGACCTTGCCCGGCAGAGCGTAGGAGTAGGACCCGCGCGCGAAAGGATCGGCGCCCCAGCGATGGATGGTGAGGGGCTTCACCCGCTTGGCGAAGTCGTTGCCGAGCAGCCCGGTGAGCTCGCTCAGCGCGAAGTCGACGAAGGCGCCCTCGCCGCCCGCTTCGAGCTCCCAGGCGTTGCGTCCGCCGAAATAGGCCTCGATCATCGGCCGCCCGAACGGACGCAGATGGTATGCGGCGGTGGCGCGATCGGTGCGACCGAACAGGCGGCTGTCGATCTCGAACTCTTCCGGATTCGCGAGCGAGAGAAAAAGCTTGTCGTCGAGCCCGAGTGGCAGATTGGCCGCAGCCTGCGTCTTCGCCGGCAGCGCCGGCGCGAACAGATCTTCGGTCTCGGCAAGCACCGTGGTCGGCAGCGTGACGATGACCTGATCGGCGGTGATGGTGCCTTTGGATGTCTCGACGCGCAGGCGGCGTCCCGAATGGTCGATGCGCCGAACCGGGCAATCGAGCACCGCCGGCACAGGCTGCGCATAGCCCGCGATAGCCGCACCATAGCCTTCGACCACGCGCCAGTTCACGCCAGTGTCGGCGTAATTATCGAAGTCGAGCGTCGATACGCGATCGAGCTCGCCGCCGCTGATGAAGGTGCCGATGGAGCCGAGCAGCGCGTTCCAGCGGCAGCCCGGCTCAAGCAGCGCGGCTGCGGGGACATCGGGCTGCTGACGCGCCGCGGCGTTAACACGGTCATAGAAGGCATCGAGCGCGGCGTGGAAGTCGCGCTGCTCGTCGAGCGGAAAGCCGGTCTGGAGCGACGGCTTGGTCCAGGGCGGCGGGTTGCGGTCGATGGTACGACCTTCCGCCTCGGCGACCTGGGTCCACGGATTGCGGTCGGCCGAATGCAGCCAGCCGCAGCCAAGATCGACGCCAAAGCCGGAGGCGTCGACCGTCCAAGCCCGGCCTCCGAGCCGCGGCCGCGCCTCCACCAGCAGGCAGTCGATGCCCACGGCGCTCAGATGCCGGCCCGCGGCGATGCCGGCCGCGCCGCCGCCGATGATGGCGACCTCGGTGTCGCTATTGCTCATGTGCGAATTGACTTCTTTCGTTCGGGCGGCCCGAGTCGGCGCGCCCTGCAAGGCCCAAGCCCTATGTAGGGTCGGCCCAGGGTCCCGGCAATTTTCCAAAAGTCGCAGGGTTTTCAGACGGTTGAAGAAAAGGAAATAGGTCAGCGTGGCCCGAAGCGGGTGGCGGGCCGGACTTCCCAACCCTCAACGCTCAGCGCACGGCGGACGAGCCGCCGCCGACCCTAGTGGTCGGAACCGAGCAGCGGCGCACCCAGCAGCACGAGCAGCCAGATCGCCGCGAGGCAGCCCAATGCGATGGCCAAAACCAACATCGCGTCTCCCCCTGTTTTTTTGTCGTTATTGCGGCGATCCTAGCCCGGCCGCGGGCCGATAGCACGCTTCCTCAAGTCGGCATTCCAGGACTATCCGGAGAAATCCGGCCGGCTTGGCGAAGCGTTGCGGCGGTTGAGGCAACAGTTTTGTGAGCCCGGGTGCGGCGCTTACGCGCTTTAAGCGCGCGGGTGTCGCTGCTATGTTGCGTGACACACCCGGGGGCGGCGACCCGTGAGACCATCACGGCCGCACAAATAGAGCTTCAAGGGTTTCGCATGAAGATGAGCAGGCTCGGCTATTTCTCCGAGTTCATTCTTTTTCCCTCCCTCGTTCTGATCGCCGCAGCGTTAGCCTATCGCGACGCTGCGCCGGTGCGACCTATGCTGTGGGTCCTGGCCTTCGCAGCCGGAATTTTCGCGTGGACCTTGATCGAATACGTGTTGCATCGTGCGCTCTTCCACCACGCGCCGATCCTCTCCCGCGTCCATGAGTTGCACCATGAGGCCCCCAATGACCTGATCGGCACCCCGGGCTGGGCCAGCGCGATCGTCGGGGTGTTCGTCGTCACCATTCCCTGTTCGCTGGCGCTAGGCTTCGATCTCGGCATCGCGGTGACCGCGGGGCTGGCCACCGGCTACCTGTGGTACGTGTTCGTGCATTACGCGACGCATCACTTCAGGCCGCGGCGCAATTCGTATCTGTATCGCGCCCGCGTGCGACACGCGCGCCATCATCATCTCTCGCACGACGGCAACTTCGGCGTGACGACCGGTTTCTGGGATCGCGTCTTCGGCACGGCTCTGGAAGGACGCGACCGGCGCCCCACATAATCATTTGGGATGCGGCAAAGTTTCATCAGATTGCTGGCGCGGTTGCGCAGGTCATGGCGGCGGCGACGTCGAGACACCCACCAGGCGGCGCCGGCTGTCCGGGTCACGACGCTGCTGAAATCGTCAGTCACCGCAGGCGGGCAGCCGATCGCGTTTCCACAAAAAGACCCACAGGTCGTCGTCGCGATCTATGAGATTCCGCCGGGCACGGCGCTGTCGGATCACCAGCATCCCTTCCCGCGTTACGGATACATCCTCTCTGGCCGGCTTCGCGTCACGAATTCGGAAACCGGCCAGGTCGATGTCTATGGCCCCGGCGACTTCGGCATCGAAGCGATCGGACAGTGGCATTACGGCGAGACGATCGGCGCCGAGACGGTCAAGATCCTCGTCATCGACCAGGTCGAGAAGGACCGGGAGAACGTCGTGTTACGAGCGTAACGCGACGGCCGACTTTCCCAAGGCGACGCTTATCGGAGCCACCCTCCCCTTTCAGGGGAGGGATAAGCGAGATCGCGGCCGATCGCTGGGCAGGATAAGAAGCGCTACGCAAACCGCTCCGCCGGGGGAGCGATCTCGGTGACCAGATCGCGCACCAGCTTCTTGTTAGAGAGCGGCGCGAGCTTCATCTCGCGCGGCTGCAGGCGCGCGGTGCAGGCGTAGACGGTCTTGCCATCCACCTCGATCATGCACTCCTTGCAGGCATTGGCGTTGATGCAGGAGAAGCGGATCGCCAGGCTCGGATCGCGGTTGACGCGGATCCAACGCAGACCGTCGAGCACAGACTGGCCCGGCTCGAACGGCACGTCGTGCGTTTCCCAATGGCCCGCGTTCTTGTCGAGGCCGCGCCAGATCGTGAGTGTCGCGTTTTCGCTCATGACGCCACCGCCGTTTGCGCCGGCGCCGAACCGCGCGAGAGGACGATGCGTCCGCCGCGATAATCCACGAACTGGTTGACCGCCCAATCCGGCGACGTTTCGGGAAAGTCTTCGCGATGCTGCGCGCCGCGTGTCTCGGAGCGTGCGAGCGCGGCTTGCGTGACCACGCGCGAAACCATCAGCATGTTGCGTAGGTCGAGCCAATCGATCAGCCGCATGTCGAAACGCGCGCCGTCGCCCGGCGGCACATCGCCGAGATCGCGATCGAGGCCGTCGAGCGTGGCGAGCGCGCGCGTGAGCCGCGCCTCGGTGCGCAGCGCGCCGACATTGTCCTGCATCGTGGCTTGCAGCGTCTGTATCATTTCGGCGGTGTTGATGTCGCGCGGCGCGTGCGCAGAGACGAGGTCGATCAATGCTTGGGTATTGTCGGCGTGGTCGGGCACGGCCGGCATCGCCTTGGCGTGCTCGGCGGCGCTGCGTCCCGCGCGGCGGCCGAACACGAAAGCCTCGGTGATAGCGTTGCCGGACAGACGGTTCGCGCCGTTGGCGCCGCCGACCGCTTCGCCCGCGACGTAAAGGCCGGGCACGCCGGTCTGCATGCGATTGTCGGCGGCGATGCCGCCCATGTGGTAATGCGCGATCGGCGCCACTTCGATCGGCGTCTTGGTGAGGTCGATGCCGTTCGCCGCAAGCCGGTCGATCACCGGACCGAAGGCGCCGCGCAGCGTCTCCTCCGAGCAATGCTGGAAGCTGAGATAGACGCCGCCGTGCGGCGTGCCGCGGCCGGCCTCAACCTCCTTGAGGATCGCGTAGCTGCCGAGGTCGCGCGTGATGACGTATTTACCGTCCTCGGCGACGCCGTAGCGCTGCGTGAAATCTTCCATCTGGTTGTTGAGCAGACGACCGCCGAGCTTGTAGCGGAACGGATCCCACATGATCGGGTCCATGCCGATCAAGCGCGGCGCGAGGTGCCCGATGGGGAAGAACTGCACGAACTCCATATCAACGAGTGAAGCTCCGGCGCGCAGCGCCAGCGCATAGCCGTCGCCGCCCATGTTCGACGAGGCGCTGTTGCGCCGGTAGAGCCGCGTCAGCCCGCCGGTCGCGATGATGGTCGCCTTGGCGGTGATGATCACCGGTGCGCCGCTGCCGAGATGCAGCGCGAGCGCGCCGACGACCTCGCTGCCGTTGCGCAGCAGATCGACGACGCAAAGATCGCCGGCGCGGCGCACGCCGTCGACCTTGTTCACCACCGTGCGCAGCGTCTTCGAGACGGCCGGCCCGGTGTTGAGGAAGTCGACATAGACGCAACGCGGCCGGTCATGACCGGGGGCCATGGCTTGGGTGATGCGTCCGTCTTTGCGCGCCCACCCGACGCCCCACTCATCCATGGCGCGGATGCAGTCGGGGCCCTCCTCGCACACAAGTTGCGCAAGAGACTCGTTGCACAGACCGCGGCCGGCCTTCAGCGTGTCGCCGTAATGATAAGTCCAGTCGTCAGGCGTTTCGGAACCGAGCGCGACGGCGACCGTCATCTGCGCCATCACGGTGGCGCCGCCGCGCCCGATCAGGCTGCGGTCAGCGAGCAGAACACTGCTGCCATTGCGCGCCGCTTCGATCGCCGCGGACATGCCCGCAGCGCCGGCGCCAATCACCAAAACATCAGTTTCCGCCCGCATCGGTTCGTGCAGCATGAGTATCCTTAGTTAACCCCGTTATGGGGAAGCTTCATTTCACGCGCTGTTATTCAGTTTTTTCCTACATGGACGCCGAGCGCGCCCTTGTCCAGCACCTGAGCTATGCCCACGGGTAGCGGCTGCAACCCAGCGACGGCGGCAACCCCGCGACGCGGCCTGCCGCATCTCGATGCACGGCGTGCTCACCCCGTGCTGTCTTGACGCGCGCGGAGCCCGCCCGCAGAGGATGCAACCAACTTGACAGCCTGCCGGCAGCACGATTTCATTTGAGTACAAACGATCGCCGACCGGGAAGGCGAGGGACAATTCGGAGCGCATGGCGCATTGTCGTCCTGTGCTCATTCACTCCTTAGGAGGATCGATGTCGCTCGTTCAGCTCCGCTCTTTCCGACATATCGGCCTGATTGCCTTGACGGCAGGCGCACTTGCACAAACGCCAGCCGTGGCCGATGAAATTTCGGTCACCCAGTGGGGACAGAGCCTCTACGGCGCGCCCTTCGCCGTCGGCATGGACAAGGGCTTGTTCAAGAAGGCCGGCATCGACATCACCGGCATCATCGGCTCGGCCGGCGGCGGCACCACCGTGCGCAACATCCTGGCGAGCGCGACGCCTTATGGCGAAGTGGCGCTGCCGGCAGCGCTCGCCGCGGCGGCGCAAGGCGGCCTCGATCTCATCATCGTCAATGTTGGCACGCGCACCGTCGCCGAATCGTCGCTGGTGACGATGCCGAACTCCGACATCAAGACCATCAACGACCTCATCGGCAAGAAGGTAGCGATCACCTCGCCGAAGTCGTCGTCGGAAATGATCTTCCTGATGGAGCTGAAGGCGAAAGGCATCGACGCCTCGCAAATCACGCGGGTGGCGGCCGGCGGTTATCCCCCGGCGCTGACGATGCTTGAACAAGGGGCCGTGTCGGCGGCCGGCTTGATCGAGCCCTTGTCGATCATCCGCAAGGATCGCTATCGCACCGTGCTCGCGGCGAAAGATGTGCTGCCGCCAATGACGACATCGGTCGGCATCACCACGCGCGAATTCGCCAAGACGAACCCCGAAAAGCTCAAGGCCATCATCGCCGGGCGGCGCGCCGCGGTCGACGCCATCTACGCCAATCCCGACGAGACCGCGGAAATCCTGCACAAGTCTTGGAATTTCGACCCGGCCATCGCCAAGATCGCCGTAGACAACATGATCGGCCCGAAGATGTGGAGCCTCGGCGATTTCAATCGCGCGGAGCTCGAGCGCACCGCCGACGGCCTGCGGCTGATCGGCGAGGTCAAGGGCGAGGTCGATTGGGACAAACTCATCGACCAGTCCTTCCTGCCCGCCGATTTGCAGCGCAAGCTGTGATGCTGATGCGCGCCGGTGATCCCCCGGCGAGCCCGCCCGTCGTGGCTGCGTCCGATGTTCACGCCCGGCTGAAAGGCGTCACCCGCGTCTATGGCGTGGGCACGTCGCGGCCGCCGGTGCATGCGCTTGGGCCGGTCGATCTCGATCTCAAGCGCGGCGAGTTCTTCTCCGTGGTCGGCCCCTCCGGCTGCGGGAAATCGACATTGCTGGACGTGCTGGCGGGGCTCGCAGAGCCGACCGAAGGCGAGGTCTATTTCGAGGACAAGCGTATCCGCGGCGTGCCCGACGGCGTCGGCGTCGTCTTCCAGGACGATGCGTCGTTTGCCTGGCTGACGGTGCGCGACAACGTGGCCTTCGGCTTGCGCCGCGCCGGTGTCGATGCCGCCGAGACGGCGCGGCGCGTCGATTACGCCGTCGGCTTCATGGGCCTGCGCGATTTCGCCAATGCCTATCCCGCGCAGCTTTCCGGCGGCATGCGGCAACGTGTCTGCATCGCGCGCACGCTGGTGCTGCAACCGCGGCTGATCCTGCTCGACGAACCGTTCGGCGCGCTCGATCAGCAGACGCGTCTGCTGATGGGCGACGAACTGTTGCGCCTGTGGCGTGAGACCAAGGCGACGGTGATGCTGATCACCCATGCGCTCGACGAAGCCGCCATGCTTTCCGACCGCGTTGGCGTGATGTCGGCGCGACCGGGCGTGTTCATCGATTTCGTCGAGACCGGCTGGCCGCGCGAGCGCGACAGCCGCATCGTCTCCGACGCGCATTTCGGCGCGGTCACCGCGCGGCTGTGGGAGAAGCTGCGCGTCGAATCGCTCAAGAGCATGGGGACGGCCCCATGACGCGCGAAGGCTGGATCCGCCTCGCTGTCGTGGTCGCGGCCATCGCCGCACTGGAGGTGGCGTGCCGCACCGGCATGATTCACCGCACGGTGCTGCTGGCGCCATCCGAGATGGCCGTCAGCCTCTGGCACATCCTCGCCGCGGGCGAGCTCAACACGGACATCCTGACCACGCTGCGCAACGTGCTGATGTCGGCGGCCATCTCGGCCGTGCTTGGATTTGCCTGCGGCGCGATCATCCACGCGCTGCCGCGCGTGCGCGGCGCCATCGAGCCGCTGCTGGCGAGCTACTACGCCATCCCGACCTTCATGTTCTACCCGATCTTCATCGTGGTCTTCGGCGTCGGCTCGCAGGCGATCATCGCCATCGCGGTCCTCTTATCGATCGTCGCGATGATCACCGCCACGCTGACCGGGCTGGACCGCATTCCGCCCGTGCTACGCAAGACCGCGCACGTCTTCCGCATGAGCCCGGCCGCGCGCGCGCTCATGATCGACCTGCCGGCCGCTGCGCCTTATCTCTTCACCGGCGTGAAGCTTACTTTCGCTTACTCGCTCATCGGCGTGATCGCATCGGAATTCATCCTGTCGGGCGCCGGCATCGGTTACGCCATCGCCTACGCCTACAACAACTTCAACAATCAGCGCATGTACGGCCTCATGCTGCTCGTTATCATTGTGGCCATCGCCGCCAACACCGCCCTCGATGCCGTCGACCGGCGGCTGCAATCCCGCTTGAGGCGTTAGCGGCCATGCGGAGAATGAGCGACTTCCTCATCCTGATCGTCGCGCTGCTGGTTGTCTGGCAGGGCCTGCACGCGATTGCCGGCGACACGACGCTGACCTCGCCGGCCGCCACCTTCGTCAAGCTCGGCCAGCTCATGCGCACCGATCAGTTCTGGGGCAATGTCGCCGAAACCGGCCAGGCCTTCGCCATGGCGCTCGTCATCTCGCTGGTCGGCGGCGTCAGCCTCGGCACTTTGCTCGGCCTCAACCGCACCTCGGGCGTGGTCTCCGAGCCGATCCTGATCGCGCTTTATTCGCTGCCCAAGGTGACGCTCTATCCGCTGGTGCTGTTGTGCTTCGGCCTCGGCATTTCGGCCAAGGTCGCCTTCGGCGCGATGCACGGGCTCATTCCCGTCGCGCTCTTTACCATGAAGGCGATCATGCAGCTCAAGCCGGTCTACCTGCGCACCGCGCAGGCGCTGCGGCTGTCGCCGGCGCAAGTCGCGACGACGATTGCGCTGCCCGCCGTTCTGCCCGAAGTGATGGCTGGCGCGCGGCTCGGCTTCTCGCTGAGCCTGCTCGGCGTGCTCATCGGCGAGATGTTCGCCTCCAAGCGAGGCTTAGGCTTCATGATCAACAGCGCCATGGGCCTCGGCGACATCGCGACCATCATGGCGGTCGCGGTGTTCCTCTCGATATTCGCCGTCACCGCCAACGCGCTGCTGCTGCTCATCGACCGCGCGATCCCGCGCTGAATGCCACTCGTGAACTGCTAAAAGGACCGTCCCATGCTCGATCTTTATCTCGTGAACCGCCTGATCGACCTCTGGCTCGCCGAGGACATCGGCCATGGCGACATCACCTCGCTCACGATGATCGACGCCGACGCGCAGGGCGCGTTCCACATGAACGCGCGCCAGCCGATCGCGGTGGCCGGCATCGAGGTGGCCGCGGCCTGCTTCCGCCGCTACGACCCGACGCTGCAGGTGGAGGTGACGACGAAAGACGGCGAGCGCGTCGCGCCGAAGACGACGCTGCTCAAGGTGAAGGGCAAGGCGCGCAGCCTGCTCACGGTGGAACGCACCGCGCTCAACATCGCGCAGCATCTCTCCGGCATTGCCACCGAGACCGCGCGCTGGATGGACGAAATCAAGGGCACCAAGGCCAAGCTGATCGACACGCGCAAGACCACGCCCGGCCTGCGCGCATTGCAGAAGCACGCGGTGATCTGCGGCGGCGGCGCCAATCACCGGCTCGGCCTCGATTCAGGGGTGATGATCAAGGACAACCACATCGCGGTCTGCGGCAGCATCACCAAGGCGGTCGAGCGCGCGCGCGCCGGTGCGCCGTCGCTGGTGAAGATAGAGGTGGAATGCGACCGGCTCGATCAGGTACGCGAGGCGCTCGCGGCGCGGGCCGACGTGATCATGCTCGACAATATGTCGAACGACGACATGCGTGCGGCGGTGAAGCTGGTGGACGGGCGTATTCCGCTGGAGGCCTCCGGCGGCGTGCGCTTCGAGACGGTGCGCGGCATCGCGGAAACCGGCGTCGATTTCATCTCGTCGAGCAAGATGATCCAGGCCTCGCCGGCGGTGGATATCGGGCTGGATGAGGCCTGAGCAATATTGCTCGAGCCATAAACTCGATCCGTCATCCTTCGAAGCTCGCGTGCTTTGCACGCTCGCGCCTCAGGATGACGGATAGAGTCACTCACTTACGGACAAATCGTCTCCGTACGCGACACCATATGGCCGTCGGCCAGACGATACCGCACGTGCGCCGGATAGCAGCTTGCGTTAGCATCGAAGCCGCTTGCGCCGGTGTCGAACCCAAACGCGTTGGCGTAGTTGCTCGGCTGCGCGCCGACGCTCATGAAGTCGCGGTTCGGCGAACTCACCGAGCTGGCTTGCCAGCCGTTCCAGGCTGCTTGCGCCGGCACGGCGGCGCCGACGACGAAAGCCGCTGCGATCAGCGCAGCGGCACCCTTAACGATAGTCATGACTTACTCCTGTTCTCAAACATCCCCGCCGTTGGTGATGAGATAATGTCGCGCTGCAGCAATCGCTGCAGATTCGACGTGCACAATGCCCGCACAATGAAATGAGTTTGCCGCCACTGGAATTTGGGCGATGCGACACCACCTCGCGCTTGAAGACGCCTACAATTCAGTCATGCTGCAATGATAGGCGGAATTTCCAATATCCCCTTTGACAATCCCGGCGCGCGGGCTATCGTTTGCGTGCATATGATTGACGGCCTGCGCACCGCATAACGCTCGCGCCCGCCCTATGGACGGCGCATGCTGGCGCGCAACGCCAGGGGGCCCGCCGCATGAAGCCTGCGCCGTTCGTCCGCCATGTCCCACGCAGCCTCGACGAGGCCCTGAAAATATTGGCCGAGGTCGCGCCGCAGGACGGCCGGGTGCTGGCCGGCGGCCAGAGCCTGGTGCCGATCATGGCCTTCCGGCTGGCAAAGCCGGCGCATCTCGTCGACATCAACGAGGTCGAGGGGCTCGACCGGCTCGAGAGCGACGGCAAGACCCTGAGCATCGGCGCGCGCGTGCGCCACGGCGCATTTCACAAGCCGGTGATCGACAATCCGCTTGGCAGGCTGCTCGCCGCAGTGGTGCGGCACATCGCGCATTATCCGATCCGCATGCGCGGCACCTTCTGCGGCAGCCTTGCCCACGCCGATCCGTCATCGGAATGGTGCCTCACCGCGGCGACGCTCGACGCGGCCATGGTGGCAAAGAGCACGCGCGGCGAGCGGCTGATCCCGGCGTCCGAGTTTTTCCAGGGCCTGATGTCGACCGACTTGGCCGAGGACGAATTATTGGCCGAGGTGCGGCTGCCGCTGCTGCCGGCGGACGTCAAATTCGGCTTCAACGAGTTCAACCGCCGCGCCGGCGACTTCGCCATGGCGGCCGCGCTCGTCACCTATCGGCTGGACGGCGGCAAGATTGTTGACGCTCACATCGGTGTCGGCGGCGCCGAGGCGTCGCCGCGGCGTATCCTCGAAGCCGAAGCCGCGCTGAATGGCCAGACGCCGGGCGACGCCGCATTCTGCACAGCCGCCGAAGCAGCAGCCACGGCGGTCGAGGCGATGGAAGACCATCAGACGACCGCAGAGTATCGCCGCGATCTCGTGCGCGCTGTGGTGCGGCGCGCTTTGGAGAGCGCGAATACATGAGCGCGCGCGACCCGCACACCAAAGGCACCGGCATGACCTGGGTCGGCCGTTCCATCAGGCGGCTGGAGGACCCGGCGCTGGTGACGGGCCAAGGCCGCTTTACCGCCGACCTGCCCGCGGTGCATTGGGTGCGCTTCCTGCGCAGCCCGAATGCCGCCGGCAAGATCGAGCGCATCAAGGCGCCCGACGGCGCAGTGGTGATCACCGCCGCCGACTTGAAGGGCGTGAAGCCGATCCTGCCGATGCTGCACAAGTTCGCCTACAAGCCGGTCGGCCAGCCGATCCTGGCCGACGGTGAAGTGCGCTTCACCGGCGAAGCGATCGCCGCCATCGTCGCGCCGAGCGAGGAAGAGGCCGAGGACATCGCCGATGCGGTCGAACTCGTCATCGGCGACGCGACGCCGGTGGTCGATGCACGCGACGCGCTGGAGCCCGGCGCGCCGCAGGTCCACGCCGTCGCGCCCGGCAACGTCATCCTCGAAGGCAAGATCAAGACGCCCGACTTCGACGCGGTGTGGGCCGGCGCGCACAAGATCATCACCGTCGAGGCGCGCTCGCGCCGGCAGAACGCAACGCCGATGGAGACGCGCGGCGCGCATGCGTCTTACGATCTCGCCACCGGGCGCGTGACGCTCACCTGCACCACGCAGATGCCGCATCTGACGCGCACGGCGGTCGCCGACATCCTCGGCTTTCCTGAGTCCGATCTGCGCGTGATCGCGCCCGATGTCGGCGGCGGCTTCGGGCAGAAGATGTCGCTCGCGCCGGAATATGTCGTGCTGGTGTGGCTGGCGCGGAAGCTTCGGAGCTCCGTCGCCTGGACCGAGGACCGCCGCGAGAATCTGATCGCGAGCTTCCACAGCCGCGATCAATATCTCACGCTGCAGGGCGCATTCGACAAGGACGCCAAGCTGATCGCGCTCAAGGGAGACATCCTCTCCAACGTCGGCGCCTATTCCTGTTTTCCCACGACGTCGGGGGTCGAGCCGCTAATGGGCATGGCGGAGTTGCCCGGCCCTTACGACGTGCAACACTACGATTGCCGCGCGCGCGGCGTCATCACCAACACCTGCACCATGGCGCCCTATCGTGGCGTCTCGCGGCCGGTGATCACCTTCACGCTCGAACGACTGATGGACAGAGCGGCGCGCGCCTTCGCCATCGACACGGTCGACATCCGCCGCCGCAACCTGATCGACAAATTTCCCTACATCTCCGCCGCCGGACTGAAGTTCGACGAGGCGACCTACAAAGAGACCTTGGAGATGGCGGTCAAGGCCATCGATGTGCCCGCCTTTCGCAAGCGCCAGAAAGAGGCGCGCGAGAAGGGACGTTATCTCGGCATCGGCTTTGCCACGTTCTCCGAGCGCACCGGCTACGGCAGCCCCGCCTTCGCCGCGCGCGGCATGGAGATCACGCCGGGCTGGGAGACGGTGACGCTGACGGTCGATCCGTCCGGCTTCATCGAGGCGCGTATCGGCTCCTCACCGCACGGCCAGGGCCTGCGCACGACGCTGGCGCAGATCATCGCCGACGAGATCGGCGTCGAGCCGCAGATGATCAAGGTCGTGCACGGCGACACTGATCGGTCGCCTTATGGCTGGGGGACTTTCGCCAGCCGCTCGCTGGTGATCTGTGGCGGCGCCTCGCTGATCGCGGCGCGGAAGGTGCGCGCCAAGCTGATCAAGATCGCCAGTCATATGCTGGAGGCAGCGCCCGGCGACATCGTGCTCGAGCAGGGCCAGGCCAAGGTGGCCGGCACCGACCGTTCGGTCACAATCGCCAAGATGGCGCGCGAGGCCTATACGCAGACGCATCGCTTCAAAGGCGAGATCGAGCCCGGCCTCACCGAGAGCGGCACCTACGATCCGCCCGGTACGTTCTCCAACGCCTGCCACGTCGCCAGTGTCGAGGTGGACATCGAGACGGGGCACACCAAGGTCGAGAAATTCCTCGTCGCCGAAGACGCCGGCAAGATCATCAATCCGATGATCGCCAACGGGCAGGTGCATGGCGGCGTGGCGCAGGGCATCGGCAATGCGCTCTTGGAAGAGATCATCTACGACGAGCACGGAAGCCCCCTCACCG
>DATDMA010000269.1:0-5539 GCA_036519015.1 Pseudolabrys sp.
CTTGAGGATGGCGAGCATGCGCGCGTCGTGGCCGTAGACGTCGTCGCGCAGTTGCAGCTTGCCGTTCTCGTCGACGAAAGCGGTCTGATAGGTCAGGTGCACCCAGACCGGCTTCGGGAAGTTGATGTTGATCTCGTTGTCCCCGAGCATCGACTCGATGCGAGCCTCGGAATAGTGCTCGTTCGGCTGCGTCAGCGACAATAGCTTCTCGGCATAAGTGAACGGGTTCTGCACGCGCATGCAGCCGTGACTGTAAGCACGCTTGTCCTTGGCGAAGAGATACTTGTCCGGCGTGTCGTGCTGATAGACGAGGAACTTGTTGGGGAAGTTGAAGCGGATGCGGCCGAGCGCATTGCGCGCGCCCGGCGGCTGATAGACATGCACGGTGCCGTCCGGGTCCTGACGCATTTTCAGGCCGATGCGATCGAGCGCAGCGGGATCCTGCTGCACGGCCGGCAGATACTCTTTCTCGATGATCGAGGGGGGCACGTTCCACGTCGGGTTCACGGTGATGAACTTCATCTCCGCGGTCATCAGCGGCGTGGCGTGGCCGGGCTTTCCGGCGACGATCTTGCTGTGCCAGTAGACCTTATCGTTGTTCCAGAGCGTCAGCGAGTAATCCGGTATGTTGACGACCACGTGCGGATTGCCGAGGTCGCGCGGCAGCCAGCGCCAGCGCTCCATGTTGACGATGATGGTGTCGGTCGGATCAATGGCGTGACGGACCTCGCGCTTCTCGCCGTTGAGGGCGCGCACCGTGACGTTGCCGACATTGCCGTCGACATTGAGATCGTTCGCGGTCTGGAAGGTCTTCACCGCATCGCTCACGGCCTCGTCGTAGAGCGGGTTCTGCTTGTCGCCGGCCACGTCCAGGCGCTGGCGCAACGCGGTCACGCGCGCGGCGTCCTTCATGCCCGGGCGCAGGATCTTGCCTTCCGGCACGCGCACCAGGTTCGGCTTGTCTTCGGCCGGCTTGTCGACCGCGCCGCCGTTCTTGCGCAACTCGGCGAGCTTGGCGCGCAGCGCCTTGAACTCCGGCTGCGGCGGGTTGTAAGCGTCGAGCACCTTGCCGGCGTCATCGCTAGCGGCGAGCTTGGCCAGCACGTTGGCCGACTCCGGGGCCACGAGGTTGAACTGGATGTCCGCGCTGACGCGGGTGAAGTGGATGCGGCCAATCTGCGCCTCGCGGGCGAACGTCAGGGCCGAGGCAGTGAGCTTGAGCTCGGCTTCGGCCAGCGCATCGGCGCTCATGTCCGCCTTGAAGACCGGGGTCGGATAATCGGTCGGGTCGAGGCCGACATCGTCGGCTCGTCCGAGATAGGCGATGGCCGACGTCGCACGCGCGGCGGCGGCGCCGTTGGCGATCCAGATCGGGGCGTAGCTGTGTGCGCTGTAGAACTGCTCGATCCCGGCGCGATCCGCCTTGCGGCCGATAGTCCGCTCGAACTGCTTGCTGGTGATCAACTCGCGCAGCTTGTCAGCCACGGCGCTGTCCGGGACGGTCGCGACGGTCACGGGCGCGGGTTTGGCCGGCTCGGCGGCGGGTGCGGCGGCGTCCTGGGCCGGGGCGGCCTTCGGCGGCTCGGCTGCCGGAGTTGCGGCGCTCTGGGCCGGATCGGTCTTGGCCGGTTCGGACTTCGTCGGTTCGACCGTGGCTGCGTCAGTCTTTGGCGCGTCAGCCTGGGGTACGTCACCCTTGGCTGCGTCAGATTTCGGCGCGTCAGCGTTGGCCGGCTCGGCGGCCGGGGTCGCGGCGTTCTGCTGCGGTTCGACTTTGGGCTCGGCGGGCGCGGCGACATCCTTGGCGGTCGGCGGCGGGGGCAGGGAGGTATCCGGCACCGGCACCGCGGCGTCGATCTTCTGCTGATCGGTCTGCGGCTGATCGGTCTGCTGCGCCATACCGGGATGGTTCGATAGCACCAACACCAGCCCGAGCGCGGTGGACGCCAGAAGACGATCGAAACGGACGCTCTTCACCTGTGCACTCCCAAGACTGAGGGGCCGACCCCTAGATAGTAGCGGCCACTGTATAACCGATAGTTCCCAATGCGTTACGTTTTTCCCAACAATCCACGCGGAAACGACCGCGCGGTGTGGCTATTTTGCACGTTTGAACAGCGGGAATTCCCAGTCCCATCGAGTTGATGGAAGCCTAATGCAACGGCTTGAAAGGGCAGCGGTTCCGCGATGGCAATTAAGGGTAATCCATAGCCAATTTCCGATGACGTTTGCGTGATTGCACAACGGTTGCGGAGAAACCGAAGTCGAAACAGCCATGCGCGGCAAAAGGCCCATGGCTGGGACCTGCGAACCCTCTTGCGGCGTTGACTGCGCAGACTAGACTTGTGGCTGCAACCGCGGTCACAGCGGTCTAAAGGGAACGAAGGGAAACGCCATGGCTTGGACCACGCCGACTCTCGTCGAAATCTGCATCGGCCTCGAAATCAACGGCTATCTGCCGGCCGAGTTCTAATCGGACCTCATCGTCCGGCACGGCCCCGTTAGATGGGGCGCCTCACCGCCATCGTGCTCGGTGCGGCGGCGGGTGGTGCTTACCCCCAATGGAATTGCCGCTGCCCGGTCTGCACGCTCGCATGGGACGGCGATGCGCGGGTGAAGCCGCGCACGCAGGCGGGCATTGCCGTGTCCGCCGGTGATGGACGTTGGACGTTGATCAACGCCTCGCCCGATCTCGGACAGCAAATTCGGGTCACACGCGCCTTGCGGCCGCAGGACCGCCTGCGCGGCAGCCCGATAGATGCGGTGGTGCTCACCGGCGCCGAGATCGATCAGATCACAGGTCTCTTGTCGTTGCGCGAGAGCACGCCATTCACGCTCTACGCTACGCCGGCGAGCCACGCGGCAGTCGGCGCCAATGCCATGTTCGACGCGATGAAGGCTATGACGCGGCGCGCGGTCAATCCGGGCGAGCGCTTTGCCCTGTCGGGTGGCGTCGAGGCGGAATTGTTCTTGGTGCCGGGTAAGCTGCCGCTGTATCTCGAAGGCGACGATCCCGAGCTCGCCGTGGAAAGCGCCACCAATGTCGGCATCGAGCTCTCGCGCGACGGCGCGCGACTAGTCTTCGTGCCCGGTGCCGCGGCGGTAACGGAGGCGATGCGCGTGCGTTTCGCACGCGCCGGCGCCGTGCTGTTCGACGGTACGCTGTTCACCGACGACGAAATGCTCCGTGCCGGTACGGGTGAGAAGACCGGACGCCGGATGGGCCACATGCCGATCGACGGCGAGGATGGGACACTGAAGGCGCTGGACGGGATGGCGGCGAGGCGTATCTTTATCCATATCAACAACACCAATCCGATCCACATCGCCGGTTCGCCCGAACGCGCCAAAGCCGAGGCCGCCGGCTGGGAGATCGCCGAGGACGGAATGGAGATCGTGTTGTGATGATGTGCTTGTCCCGGACGCGGTGCAGCGCGGAGCGAAGCGCAGCGGTGCGCCGCAGATCCGGGACCTTCGCGAATTCGGAGACTGTTAAGGTCCCGGGTCTGCAGCGCGTCATTTCATGCCGCGCTGCGCCCGGGACACGAGGCTGCGAGTTGCCATGAAACTCCTGTCACCCGACAAGCTCGAATGCGTGCTGCGCGAAATCGGCGAGCGGCGCTATCACCGCCGTCATCCGTTCCACGCGCTGTTGCACGGCGGCAAATGCACCAAGGGCCAGGTGCAGGCCTGGGCGCTCAATCGCTACTATTACCAGTCGATGATCCCGATCAAGGACGCCAGCCTGATTGCGCGCTGCGATGACTCGGACGTGCGGCGCGAATGGCGCTCGCGCCTCGTCGATCACGACGGCGAGCATAAAGGCGAGGGCGGCATCGCGCGCTGGCTCACTCTCACCGACGGGCTTGGACTGGAGCGCGACTATGTCACCTCGCTCAGTGGCCTCCTGCCTGGCACGCGCTATGCCGTCGATGCCTATGTGCGCTTCGTGCGCGAGAAGACGCTGCTCGAGGCGATCGCGTCTTCGCTCACCGAGATGTTCTCGCCGGTCATCATCAGCGAACGCATGACCGGGATGCTGGCAAATTACAAATTCATCACGCCCGAGACGCTGTCATATTTCGACAAGCGCCCGCCGCAGGCGCAGCGCGACTCTGACTTTGCGCTCGATTACGTGAAGCAAAACGCCAGGACGCCCGATCAGCAGCACGCCGTGCTGGCGGCGCTCGAGTTCAAATGCGACGTGCTGTGGACGATGCTTGACGCGCTGGATCATGCCTATGTCGCCCCCAAACATGTGCCGCAGGGCGCCTTTGTGCCGGAGGATCAGTGATGGATCAGGCCACGCTCTCCGACCATGCAAAGCCGCGACTGCCACGCGGCGTGCGGCTCACACACAACGAGGCGCAGGGCGGCTGGGTGCTGCTCGCGCCGGAGCGCGTGTTCAAGGCCGACGCGATCACGGTGGAGATCTTGAAGCGCTGCACCGGCGAGGCGACGGTTGCCGCGATCGTCGATGATCTCGCCCAAGCCTTCGCCGGCGCGCCGCGCGACCGCATCCGTGGCGATGTCGTGACGCTGCTCGGCGGGCTAGCTGAGAAGAAGCTGTTGGAGGTGTGATGTGATGAGCGGGCCACAGACCCCAGTCACCTCTCCCCGCGCGCGGGGAGAGGCTGACGCGCTTAGCGCGTCGGGTGAGGGGGCCTCGCTTACGGCCGAGCGCTTGAAAGATGCCCCTCACCCCGACCCTCTCACGTCGAAGTCGGATGTATCCGACTTCGACAAATTTAATAGTGACCGAACTCAGGTGAACCCGAGTTCGGGTGCAGGCGGGGAGAGGGAGAAAGCACTGCCCGCCCCACTCGGCCTCTTGGCCGAACTGACGCACCGTTGTCCGCTTGGCTGTCCCTATTGCTCGAATCCGCTCGCGCTCGATCCACGCGTTGAAGAACTCGACACCGCGACCTGGGCCCGCGTGTTCGGCGAAGCGGCTGGGCTCGGTGTCTTGCAAGTGCATCTCTCCGGCGGCGAGCCGGCCGCCCGGCGCGATCTGCCCGAGATCGTGAAAGCCGCGCGCGACGCCGGCCTCTACAGCAATCTCATCACCTCGGCGGTCGGCCTCACGGCGGATGGCTTGCGAAAGCTTGCCGATGCCGGCCTCGACCATGTGCAGATCTCGATCCAGGACAGCGACGAGATTTCTGCCGACCACATCGCCGGCTACAAAGGCGCATCGGCGCGCAAGCGCGCGCTCGCCACCGAAGTCGTGAAGCTCGGCCTGCCGCTCACCGTCAACATGGTCGTGCACCGCGCCAACATCGCGCGCGTCGAGCCGATGGTCGAACTGGCGTTGTCGCTCGGCGCCTCGCGCGTTGAGATCGCGCATGTGCAGTATTACGGCTGGGCGTTGAAGAACCGTGCCGCGCTGATGCCGACGCGCGAGCAGGTGGAGGAGGCGGTCGGCGCCGTTGTGCGTCTGCGCGAGACGCATCGCGGCCACATCGTCATCGACGCCGTGATCCCGGATTATTACGCGCGCTTCCCCAAGCCTTGCGTCGGCGGCTGGGGTCGCCGCTCG
>DATDMA010000270.1:0-6627 GCA_036519015.1 Pseudolabrys sp.
TTGCGGAATGCGCACCTCGCAGCCCCAGGCCTCGCCGCGCCGGTATTTGCCGCGCTCGACCAGATAGCGCGCGGTGCCCGCCAATGAATCGTCGGGTTTGCCGAAAGGACTGGCGCGGCCGTCGCGGTCGTAATCGACGCCCAGGTGCAGCCAGACCTCCGGCATCCATTGGGTGTGGCCCATGGCGCCGGCCCAGGAGCCGATCATGTCTTTGGGCTGCGCCCAGCCGCGATCGACGATGGTGAGTGCGTTGAGCAGCTCGGCTTCCCAATAGGCGCGCCGGCGTGCTTCGCCGAACGCCAGCGCGGCCAGCGCCGGAATGACCGGCCGCATGTATTTCGGATTGGTGATGACGTCGCCGAAAGACGACTCCATGCCCCACAGGCCAAGCAGCGTGTAGCGGTCGACGCCGTAGTCGGCCTCGACGCGCTTGAGGAGCGAGGCGTATTCCTGCGCGCGCTCCTTGCCGGTGATGACGCGCCAGTCGGAGCAGCGGCGGTTGATGTACTGCCAGGTCTGCTCGGTGAATTCGGGCTGCGCGCGCACCGCCGCGTAGACGGTGGTGTCGGGCGTCACCGCGCCCATCACCCGGTCATAGGTCTGCTCGGAG
Source organism: Pseudolabrys sp. (assembly GCA_036519015.1). Classification (GTDB taxonomy): domain Bacteria; phylum Pseudomonadota; class Alphaproteobacteria; order Rhizobiales; family Xanthobacteraceae; genus Pseudolabrys. The sequence goes on from DATDMA010000270.1 coordinate 611, forward strand.
ATGCCGCGCTTGATGGCGCGCGGGCGGAACGCGATGACCCAGCGGTCGAAGCCGTCCGGTCTGGCGAGTGCCGGGGTACCGAAAGCCAGGGCCGCTCCGGCGCCGAGCGCGGCCGCGAGCAGGCGGCGGCGGCTGAGTGTGATGGGAGAAAAAAGGGTGCGATTGGGGATTCGGTGCATGGCGGCATTGTAGACGCCACCGAAGCGCAAACAATCACGAGTCCCAGGGCAATCTGCCGCAAGGCAAAGAAGCCCTCCCAGGCGTCGGCCGGAGAGGGCTTCTTTTGCAGAAAAGTCGCAGGCGTCAGCGAAGATCGACGCCGCCGCCGCTGACCATGAGCCCGCCCACCTCATGGGCGCGGTTCTCCGCGGCGACGTGGGCCCGCAAAGTGCGGTTGCGCTCGGACCGAGATGCCGAAGGCTTGTTGCGCACGCCATCAGCGCTGTCGTAAGCGTTCAGTCCGCTGTCTTGTTGGTATGCCCGGTAACTAGGCGAGCCCAAATCGACGCCACCATTCGGTGCGATGGTCTGGGCAAACGCGCCCGAGCTTGCGATCGTCAATGCTCCAACGAGCAATGCTGTTGTGATCGTCTTCATGACATTCTCCTCAATCATTCCAATACTGAGCAAACGAAATGTTTGCCGTCATCGTCGCTGATATGGAGCGATATCGGTAAAGATGCGAGAGGGTGGCGAACAACTGCCGATCACGTGCACGCACGACTTGGTGATGGGGCGATTACGCTTTGTACACCTTGTGCGCAGCACGTCTGTGGCTGCGTGTCATTCTCACTCACTGCGCGCGTTCGTGTGTCACGTTGTGCCGTGCAGCCGCAATCTTTGGAAAGAAAAGAAATCCTCTCCGGCCTTGCAGCCGGAGAGGACTTCTTCTGCGCGACGGCTCTCGCCGCTAACGGTAGGTGACGGGGCCGCCCTGGGTATAGCCGGCACCGAGTACCCGCGCGCGGCTCAGCCATGCAGGCGGCGGCGCATAGGTGCGTTGCGCAATCGGGCCGGTCGTCTGGATGCGGGTCAAATATAGATCGGTATCCCGCTGGTATGCGCGATAACTAGGCGAGCCGAAATCCACGCCAATCGTCGGCACGATTGTTTGCGCGGAAGCGCTCGAACTCACCACCACCGCTCCAGCCATCATCAATGCCATTTTGATCGATGTCATGACACGTATGTCTCCCCACTTGTTGCAATGTTACGGCAGCACGAACGCGTGCCGTTAACACCTACTGATATGGAGCGACGCAATCGTGTCTGTGAGTGACGAACTCACGTTGGATCATCGTACGAGAGCACGAGTCGGTGATTGGCTCTTATTCGTCGCTCACTCGGCGGTGCGATCGACGTACCCCGGTGCGATGCTTGCGTGCACTGGAATTGTGCGGCTTGTGCGTTCTTGCTTCTTCATGCACTGGTTTGTGCGGATTTGCGCTCACTGCGGCGCTTTCTTGCCTCGGCGCGGCGATCGGTAGAGGTATCGACGTGGCGGACGCGGCTGCAGCAGGTTCGGCGGCGGTCCGCAACGGTTCGAGATGCTCGATAATTGGCCGCACGGTAGTCAATGGTGGGACAGGGTCACTGTCTTTTATCTCGGTGCCGCGCGCGCCGATCATCTGCTCATAGGCCGACACCAGAGTCATGTAAGGGCTGACGAAGACCCAGCCCACCTTGGTCGGCACCTGCATGTCGAAATGCAGATGATAGCTGGTGCCGTGTTCGCCATCATTGTAGTTGCCAACTTTGCCGAAGACTTCGCCTTCGCTTAGGCGGCGCCCGCTGAGCACGCCGTCGGCGTCGAGCAACTTCGGGCTCATGTGCATGTAGCGCAGACGCACATGAGTATCGGGCGTGTTCACGAATACGGTGACGGCTTCCTGTTTCGGCGCGCGCAGGATCATGCCGTCGTGCACGGCGACGACATCGTGCTGATAGCCTAGGCAGCGGTCGGCGCCTTCGTTGAACTGCTTGCAGAAGCTCGGGCGGATGTCCTGGCCCTGATGGCCTGCGCCGCCCGGACATTGGCCGACGAAAAAATTGCGGTGCTCGCAGAAATTATCGCGCCAGGGATAGGAGTAGTTGGCGCCGGCGGATTCGTCGAAGCGCAGCGGCAGGCCGTTGACCTTGCAGGCATAGGACATGCCCTTGCGGCCGAGACGGCGCGGCGAACGGCCGGTGAAGTCGCAGTCGCCCCAGTTGTTGAAGGATTGCGAATTGGCGAAGGCGGGCGCCTCGCGAAGCGGGAAACGCAGCCGCGCATAGACGGTCTCGTCGCCGCGTCCGCCCAGCTCTTTCTTCAGGCCGGTGCCGGGGATGAGGAAGCCGGGGCTGAAATACGTGAAGTCCTTCGACACCGGCGCGGGTCGATCGAGCGCGATCGGCGGAACATCCTTCGGCTCCGTTGACGGCGTGCCGCCGGCGAGCTTGAGCGCGCCCAGAAAACGGAGGGCGATGCGGTCGGCCTGGCGGCAACTGAGGACGCGCGCGCGCGGGCGCGCCTCACGGCAATAGATCGCGGCGACATAGGTGACGCCGTAACGCTCGAAGCTGTAGCGCACGTAGGATTCGTGCAGCGTGCGGCGGATGCCAGGGAAGGCGTCCTGCAGGTCCTTGACCGGCTCGCCTTCGGGCAGCGTCGGGCCGCCGAGGTCGTAGAGGAAGCGGAAGCCAGAGAAGACCACAGAGACCGGATCGCGATAGCCGATGTCCGAGAACTCCGGCACCTCCGCCGTGCGCAGCGAGAACGCCGAGTCGTAGCCCGCGGGCCCGGCGAGGAAGAACTTCGAGGCGCGGAAGCCGCCTTGGATGAAGCGGCCGGCCTCGGCGTCGCTCTTGGCCTGGTCGGCGTTTGTGGCGACCGCCTTGCGCAAGGCTTCGATGTCGAGGGGCAAGAGTACCGGGACCGGGCTATCGGCGATGCCGGGGACTTGCAGCGCGGCGGCGGCATTGAGCGCCGCGAAGCCGGACAAGCCGTCGGCTGGGGTGGGCAGGCTCGCGGCCGCCCGGTCCCAGTCCGTCTTCACCGCATAAATGTGCGGAGCCTTCATCTCCTGCGCTGCCGCGCCGGTGGCGAGCAGCAGGGCAAGGCTCAGCAGAACGGCACGTGTCACGCGGCTCCCTCGTGTCGCCTTGTGTGCAGCCCGAGTTAATGGCATCGGACCGCGGCATACAAGGGTGGCTGGGCTGGTGTAGGGTCGCGGCTGTGGGCGGCTACGCGGGAGCGAAACACACCAATGACAGTGCAAGACTTAGGCAAGAGCGCAGGTTCGAGCGCGGATCGTGCACCGGAGATCATCGAGGGGGGCGGCACGGCGCGGCTGCATCTGACGCTCGCCACCGCGGACTACGACCACGTGCGCGACCTGACCAACGGCCTCGTGCGCGCCGACGGCATCGTGCTCACCGGCTTCACGCTGCCGATCGAGGAGGTGTTCTACAGGTTCATCAAGAACCGCGAGTGGGACGTCTCCGAGATGTCCTTCGGCAAGTTTATCGCCTACGCCTCGCAGGGCAACTCGCCGTTCATTGGCATCCCGGTGTTTCCCTCGCGCGTGTTCCGCCATTCGTCCTTCTACGTGCGCGCCGACCGCGGCATCGCTACGGCGAAGGATCTGGAGGGCAAGACCGTCGGCATCCCGGAATGGGCGCAGACCGCGGGCATTTACGCGCGCGGATTCCTGGCCGAGACCGAGGGCGTCGACCTGCGCAAGATCCGTTGGGTGCAGGCGGGCATAAACGAGGCCGGGCGCGAGGAGAAGGTGGAGTTCAAGCTGCCGCCGGGCATCCAGTACGAGCAGCGGCGCGACACCAGCCTCTCGGCGATGCTGCTGTCGGGCGAGGTGGATGCGGCGATGTCGGCGCGCGTGCCGGATGCGTTCAAAACGGGCGGCGGGCGCATCGTGCGGCTCTTTCCGAATTATCGCGAGGAGGAGGCGCGCTATCACGCGGCGACCGGCATCTTCCCGATCATGCACGTAATCGCCATCCGCCGCGCGGTATTCGAGCGCTATCCCTGGGTGGCGATGAACCTGCTCAAGGCCTTCGAAGAGGCCAAGCAGCGCAGCCTGGAGCGCATGAACGATCTCACCGCCTCGCGCATTCCGCTGCCGTGGTCGGCGTCGATCTCGTCAGAGTGGGGCAAGGATTTCGGCGACGATCCGTTTCCCTACGGGCTGGAGGGAAGCCGCCGCACGCTGGAGGCCTTCTGCCGCTTCGCGCATGACCAGGGCGTCATGGCGAAGCAGATGACGCCGGACGATCTGTTTCCGAAAGAAGTGCGCGCGACTGCGAGGGTGTGAGGCACTGCTGTCGTCCTCGCTTTCGCGGGGACGACAGAAGAGATCAATCCTTCGCGCGCTCGACGTAGGAGCCGTCGACGGTGTTCACCACGACGCGAGTGCCGGTGACCACATGGGTCGGCACCATCGTGCGCACACCGTTCGACAGCTTCGCCGGCTTGAACGAACCCGACGCGGTCTGGCCCTTCATCGCCGGCTCGGTGTCGACGATCTCGAGCGTCACCTTCTGCGGGATCTCCATCGACACCGCGACGCCCTCGTGGATGGCGAGGCTCACCACCATGCCTTCCTGAAGATAAGGGGCGTAGTCGCCGACCACGTCTTCCGGCACCTGGAGCTGTTCGTAGTTCTCCTGGTTCATGAAATGGTAGCCGTCGCCGTCCTGATAGAGGTAGCTGAACTCGTGGTCCTCGACATGGGCGCGCTCGACCTGGTCGGTGGTCTTGTACCGCATCTGGGTCTTCACGCCGTCCGAAATGCGGCGCATATCGACCTGCGTGGTCGGGGTGCCCTTGCCGGGATGAAAATTTTCCGCGTTGAGGACGACGTAGAGCTTGCTGTCGAGATCGACGATGTTGCCCTTGCGGAGCGAAGAGGCGATGACCTTCACGAGAGCGATCCTTGATCTGGGGGCGGCCCCGATAGGAACTTTGAGCCGCAGATTCGGGCCGCACCATAGCGATCTTGGCGCGGGACGCCAGCCCTCCTGGCCCGGGCTCCGATCGAGGTAAATGTGCCAAAAAGCCCGCCGTTCTGGCTGCCCGGGGTCCATGCCGGCCGCCGGCCCTATCTCCTGGCGCGGGGCCGGATCGCGGCCGCGCTGCGGGCCTGGTTCGCCGCCCGGGACTTCGTCGAGGTGGAAACGGCCGCGCTCCAGGTCTCGCCCGGCAACGAGACCCATCTGCACGCCTTCGGCACCGAACTGATTGGACCGGACGGGCAGGGGCACCCGCTTTATCTGCGGACCTCGCCGGAATTCGCATGCAAGAAGCTGCTGGCGGCCGGCGAGACGCGGATTTTCGATTTCGCACGGGTATTCCGCAACCGCGAGCGGGGCGCGCTGCATCATCCCGAATTCACCATGCTGGAATGGTATCGGGCGGACGAGGGCTATGAGGCGCTGATGGACGACTGCGCGGCGCTGCTGGCGGAGGCGGCGAAAGCGGCAGGGGCGAAGACGTTCTCGTTCCGTGACCGCAGCATCGATCCGTACGCGCGGCCGGAACGCATCACGGTGGCCGAGGCCTTCGCCCGCCATGCAGGCGTCGACCTGCTGGCGACGCTTCGCGGCGGCGAGGGCGACCGGGCGCTGATTGCGGCTCAGGCGGCCAAGGCGGGCGTAGCGATCGCAGACGACGACAGCTGGGGCGACATCGTCAGCCGCATCCTGGCCGAGAAGATCGAGCCGCATCTCGGCAACGGGCGCGCAACGATCCTGTACGAGTATCCGCTGCCGCAGGCGGCGCTGGCACGGCGCAAGCCGGGGAGCGATACGGTGGCCGAGCGCTTCGAGCTCTATGCCTGCGGTGTGGAACTCGCCAATGCCTTTGGCGAGTTGACCGACGTCGCCGAGCAGCGCAAGCGCTTCACGGCAGCGATGGATGAGAAGGAGCGCATTCATGGCGAACGCTATCCGGTCGACGAGGATTTCCTCGACGCGCTCGGGCACATGCCGCCGGCCTGCGGCATCGCGCTCGGCTTCGACCG
>DATDMA010000271.1:0-5901 GCA_036519015.1 Pseudolabrys sp.
CGCGGTCTATTCGTTCTTCATCACCGTCTTCATATATCGCGATCTCAAGCTCAGCGAGGTGCCGAAGGTTCTGCTCAACGCTGCAAACCTGAGTTCGATGCTGCTCTACATCATCACCAACGCGGTGCTGTTCTCGTTCCTGATGACGCACGAACAGATACCGCAGGCAATGGCGGCCTGGATCGTCGAACAGCACTTCAGCGTCTGGGCGTTCCTCCTGGTGGTGAACGTGATTCTGCTGCTTGCCGGCAACGTCATGGACCCGTCGTCGATCCTGTTGATCATGGCGCCGATCCTATTTCCGCTGGCGGTCAATCTCGGCATCAATCCGGTTCATCTCGGCATCTTGATGGTGGTGAACATGGAGGTTGGTCTGTGCCATCCGCCGGTGGGCTTGAATTTATATGTCGGGAGCGGCATTGCCAAAATGGGCATCAGCGAGATGACGATCGCGGTTCTCCCGTGGTTGTGCGCAATGCTTATATTCCTGCTGATGATTACCTATATACCGGACATATCTTTGTGGTTGCCGCGCATGCTGGGGGTGATCCATTAACGCAGCCCGCCGCGTGAACAAGACCGCAGACTTTGATGAACGGCGGTACATCAATATTGCGTGCATTTAATCTCTGTCCAAACTTTAACTTGATAAGGCAGGGCGCTATTCTTCTACTTGCACCATCCGAAATGCCATTGGAGGTGGCCATGTTGAAGACTGTCCTAGCCGCTACGACCGCCGTCGTGATCGCCGGCGCTACCCTCGCATACGCACAGCAAGGCCCGGTTGAACTCAATCGCGCCCATCACTGGCGCCCGAGCGCGGAAGACGTCACGGCGTTCGGCGACGCACGCATCGCGGCGCTGCATGCCGGGCTCAAGCTCAATGCCGATCAGGAGAAGAATTGGCCCGCACTGGAAACCGCGCTGCGCGATCTTTCCAAGCAGCGCTCCGAGCGCTTCGCCGCGCGCGCCAGCGCCGATCGCCCGACCGATCCGGTCGCGCGCCTGAGCCTGCGCGCCGACACGATGCTGCAGCGCGGCGCCGCGCTGAAGAAGATCGCCGACGCGGCCAGCCCGCTCTACAAGAGCCTGGACGACGGGCAGAAGCACCGCTTCATGCTGTTGGCCCGCCTCAACGGCCCGCAGTTCGGCGAGCACGGCCGACACGGTCATGGTCGCGGGATGGATGGTTGGCATCGCGGCGGCGAGCGCGGCGGGATGGGCGAGGGCGGCGAACGGCCGCAGTAACTCCGCTCCACAGTGGCGCGCGGTTCCGGCCGCGGACGGTTCTCCTCTCCGCCCGCGCCAGCCGCTCAGAAAGCCGCCGGGCCAGGCCCGGCGGCTTTTCCTTTATTCTTCAACACTTGGCAGAGCGCGAAATGCCTTTGCGGCTGGACACGCCAGTCTCGCTTTGCTAAGTGACCCCCGTCGCGGGATGATCGTTTCCGTCGGCAATCCGGGCGCATAGCTCAGTTGGTAGAGCAGCTGACTCTTAATCAGCGGGTCCCAGGTTCGAGCCCTGGTGCGCCCACCAATAAACACCCGAAAACAAAGGTTTTTTTCAGAAGACCGACTGATTTGTCAGCCTCAGTTTTCCGATTTCGTACCTATCTCGTACCCGCAGAGAAATGCCCGCCGGGACGGCCTAGCACACCCCTTGACCGCCTTCCCTGCCGCCGATTCCGGTACTGTCGAGGACTTGGCTGTGACCTGTGTCGCCAGCCGCTGGCGTCTCCGACAAGCGCGGCGGGTAGGGCGGTGGCGTCCACCCGACGGGTGGCACGAGCATTTGACCAGAGCGCCAAAGCCAATCGAACCGCAGGCGGTCGATGAAGCCCCAGTAGATCGGCTGGACCGGGACGATGACGCCCCGGACCGCCATCAGGCTGCCCGCCCGCACGATGGCGGGCGCGCACAGCAGCGACGCTGCAGCGCCGACTAGTAGTTTACGTCGCGTCACGGCGACCTCCTTTATTGCCAATTACGGCCGCATCCTCCGTTTCGGAGCAGACCACCTTGCCGAGGTTTGGCAGGTTGGCGGGGCGTCACGCGCCCGGCTCTGGATGCAATGGCTTACATAGCTGCCCGCGCTCTGTGCTTCAAGCGGCGGCTGAGCGCTAGGTGGATGGCGCGGCGAGCCTATAGCGGCCCTAGCCGCGCATAGGTGATCTTCCCCCGAAATTGTGGACGGGTTTAAGCTGCCTTTAGCTCCATCTCGATCGGGCTTATGTAGCCGATTGCGGAATGAAGCCTGGTTCGATTGTAGAAGCCTTCGATGAAGGCGAATATGTCACGCTGGGCCTCGGCCCGTGTCGCGTATTGGCGATGGTGGACGAGCTCCGTTTTGAGGGTGTGGAAGAAGCTCTCCATCGGGGCGTTGTCGAAGCAGTCAGCTTTGCGGCTCATCGAGGCGGTGATGCCGGCGGCTGCGAGGGCACCGCGATAATCGAGCGAAGCGTACTGCACGCCGCGATCGGAATGATGGATCAGCCCGACGGCCGGCCGCTGTCTCTGAAGAGCCATCGTCAGCGCGGACGACGCCAATTCGGTGCGCAGGTAATCGCGCATCGCCCAGCCGACGATCTTGCGGCTGAAGAGGTCCATGACCGCGGCGAGATAGAGCCAGCCTTCGCCGGTCGGAACGTAAGTGATGTCGGCGAGCCAGATGCGGTTCGGCGCCGCTGCGGTAAAGTCGCGAGCAAGGAGGTTCGGTGCGATCGGCAGCGCGTGGCGGCTGTCCGTGGTACGCGCCCGGCGCGGCGGCGCCATGATGGCGCGGATGCCGTGCCGCCGCATCAGCCGCTCGATCCGCCCACGGCCGATGTTACGTCCTTGCGACCGCCCGACACCACGAGCTCAACAGCCTGCCGCTTGTACTCCTGCGTGAACGACCGTCGTCGACGTCCTTCCATCCGACACCTCCTGGCTCTTCGAGCCTACTACAGGTGTCCACTCATTCGGAGGAGGTTCACGCGAGCATCCTTTGGCGGCGTTTGATTCCTAGATGTAGTGCCATAAAAATATTTCCACAAAGAGCCCAATTCGCTCGGCTACTTAAGGGCGCCTTGGCACAATCCGACAAACCGTAAGTTCTTGTCTGCGCATCAGTGTGTGAGGCGCGCCAGCTGGGGCGCAGTTTTCCGCTCGTAGCGATCCCGAAGCCGCGGATTTTCAATTGCGATAGCTGAGAGGCTGGCCCAGAATGCCGATCCCGACCTATCAAAGACGGACCTCCTATGACCGACCGGCTCAACAGCGACATCGGCGGCTTACCGGATGACGAAGTTCCGCGCAATGAAGTGCCGCAGCTGTTTTGGGAAAAGCACATGATTGCAATGTTCAACGTGTTGCGGTCCAAGGACGTGTTCAATCTCGACGAACTCCGCCGCATTGTGGAGACGGCCCCGCCAGAGGAATACAAACGTTCGACATTTTATGGCCGTCGCATCGACGGAATGGTGGAGTTGCTGGTCGAAAAGAAAGTCATCGATCGTGACGAACTGGCCGCGCGGACGGACGAGATCCTACTGAAGGGAACCCGAGACCATGTCCGATAGTGCGTCTGCTGCCTTCCTTCCGGGCGCACGGGTGCGCATCGTGGATCTTAAGAAGCGCGGACACGTTCGCACCCCTATGTACGTAAGAGAGAAGGTCGGCACCATTGATCGCCTTTGCGGCGACTTCGAAAATCCAGAGGATAGGGCCTACGGCCGAGTTGGTGGCCCACGCATTCCGCTCTATCGGGTGCGCCTGATGCAACACGACCTGTGGCCGGACTACGAGGGGCCAGACCAGGACTCGCTCGTCCTCGAAATATACCAGCATTGGCTACAGCCGGTCTGAACCTTCGGAGCAACGCATGAGTTCGCAACACCACGACCATCACGACCACTCCCATGATGGCGCGCACGGTCCGCATCCGACGCGGGAAGACGACGATGTCGCGCTCAGCTATCACGAAGCGAAGTTTCTGGCGCTGAAGGGCATGCTAATCGAAAAGGGCGTGCTTACCGCCGAAGAAATTCGCCGCCGGCACGAGATCAATGACTCAATCACGCCGCACCAGGGAGCGCGCATGGTGGCGAAGGCCTGGGTCGATCCCGCCTTCAAAGCGCGCATGCTTAAGGACGCAAAAGCCGCTGCGATCGAGCTTGGCATTGAGGTGACCGAGGCCGAACTGGTTGCGATCGAGAATACTCCGACCTGCCACAACATCATTGTTTGTACGCTTTGCTCCTGTTACCCCCGGTCGCTGCTCGGAGAGCCGCCGGCGTGGTACGTCAGCAAGGCCTATCGCTCGCGTGCCGTTCGCGAGCCGCGTAAGGTTCTGCGCGAGTTTGGATTAAACTTTCCCGAGGCGATCGAGGTTCGCGTACACGATAGCAACGCCGATTTGCGTTATGTCGTGCTGCCGATGCGTCCGGAAGGCGCCGACGACTTGAGCGAGGCGGAGCTCGCCACTCTGGTTTCGCGGGACTGCCTTGTGGGCACGGCATTGCCCAAGCCAAATGGCGCCTCATAGGCCGGCGTTGTAGCCGGTCGGGTCGTGGCCAACTCTGCAGTTCGTCGATAAGTCCCGCAGTGCGCCCTAGACGGGTCGAGTTGCGGCCATGTCGTAGTGGGCCGATCGGCCGCGTGCGCTTCAACTTTCAAAATCAGGATATGCCGCTTGCGACCCTCTCACGAGCCGCATTGTTACAAACAGCAAAATGTTCCTCGATCGTGAAGGCCGCCCGATAACAGATGTGTAATCCATCTCACATCTGACAGTCAGATTGTCGGCTAGTTTTGCTGCGACGTCTCCTTTTAAGCGACCGTTGGGGGCGAACAGAGGTTGCATTCATGGATGGCAAAGAGCCCGCCTATTTCGACATCGAAATCTTGAGCGTTTTGAAGGACACGCTAGAGCAGGCTTGGGCTTTTCTCCGGCCCGAACAGCGAGCGACCATGAGCCGGAGCTTGCTGGCCGAACGCATTCTCAAAGCAGCCGCCGCGGGCGAACGGGATCGAGAGCGGTTGCTCGATGCAGGCCTGGATTCCGGCGCCTGATCGGCCCTGCTGGGCTTTAGATAAGTGTTGATCCCGGCCATAACGCCGGGCTTTTTCGTTTCGGCGGCAAAACGTCGCGTCGATCGACCGCATCGCCGCCGGCCCTTCGGAACCTCTTTTGGAGAAACAGAGTTTAATGTTCTGGGAGGATAACATGATCAAACATCTCGCATTGGCTGTGCTGACGGCCGCGTCTCTGGCAGGGAGCGTAGGCGTCGCCTCGGCGCAGCCGTGGGTCGGCGGCTATTACGACGATGATCGGGGGCCATACTATCGTCACCGGTATCGTGAGCGCGACTACTACGACCGCGACAGATATGATCGAAGACGAGACTACCACGAACGTCGAGGCTATCGCACTCAGAGCGGATGCCGGCCGGGCTTCACTGTTCAGGATGGAGTGTGTAAGCCCTACACTGGTCGCTAGCCCGGGCGCCGCTCATAATCTCCCGTCACTCACCCGCATGTGCGGGATTTGGAGTCCGAGGAAAGACGGGAGACCGCGCCCCCACAGCCTCCCGTCTTCTTCCTCCGGATGAGGATGGCGCCTCGCAACCGGTTGCAAGTCGCCATGCCAGTAACTCAGAAAATAAGCGCATGTTCCCCTAACGCCTTAGGGCACGACCGGAATATCTGCCTCCTCGAGGTAATCCTCCAAAAACTCCCGCGTGCCTTCGCTCAGGTGCCGACGTTCGTCCTGGCCCGTTCCGCAACTGCCCGCGCTAAGTCTTCCGACACGTCGCGCGACCATTGCTCGGCCGTGTTGAAGGCAACGACCCGAACGGGCCGCGAATACTGTCCGGTGAGAATGTCGTCGATGATGGTCCGCTCGTCGGCTTCTGCCTCGTCGGT
>DATDMA010000272.1:0-4019 GCA_036519015.1 Pseudolabrys sp.
GCTGCCTCTTGCGCTGGTCCGCCCCCAACTCCGCACCATGGAGCGCGCCGGCTATCAGCCGTTCCAACCTGAGCCGCTGTCACTCCTGCGACGCCAGTGGCTCCTCTGGCGTGCGGCGCGTAATCCAAAGCGGATTTTCGGGGTGTAGTCCTCAGTTGTCGTCCCCGCGAAGGCGGGGACCCATACGCCGTGCCCTCTCGATGAACTGCGGAGTATGGGTCCCGGGCCTCCCTCGCTATCGCTCGGTCGCCCGGGACGACAGAGAAAAACCCAGCCGCCTGAACGACTTCTCATCACACTACTTATCCCCACCGCTCCGGGCGGGCTTATATTCCGCATGTCCGGCTCAACGAGGGCGCTGTCATGAGGCGTCTTGATGGTGGAGCAGGACGCGGCGCCCGCGGGCGGGAGACGAACGCTCCTCCCAAGCTCCCGGGCGGTGACGGGGCTCCGCCTGGAGGCACAAGGACCTCCCGCCAGGAGCTGGCTGATCGCGGGCCGCATGGTTCGCTCGAGGCTTAAAGAGGCGGCTTCCCCCAAAGGGCCGCATCGGAGAGTGGTCGAGCGTTTCGCAGGCGGTTGCGGAAAGCGCGGCCCGTTGCATCGTAAGACGCCGCGATGGCGCGCCGAAAGGCGCCGCATCTTCTCAAAAGGAAGATGCGCAATCGAACTACCTGACGCGCCTTCTCGGCGCGCCATCCCCTCGTGTTTTACGAGGGACGGAATGGGACTACGGCGTAACCGGCGCCGCAAAGAATACGGGCAATTTCGCGTGGCTGTTTGATAGAGGCCTCATAGAGCCTTAGCCAAACTCATCCTTTACGAAAGCGTCCTCCTCCGTCACCATCCCGCCCGCAATGCAGGAGGAAACAAGCGTGGCAACAATCAAAGTGATGAGCGCGGGCGCGGTGCAGGCGATGGTGACCGCGCTCGGCGCCGAGTTCGAGCGCGCGAGTGGCAATACGCTCGATCTGAACTTCGACACCGCGGGCTCGGTGCGCGCGCGTTTCAAAAACGGCGAGCATCTCGATCTGCTCATCCTGCCCGCCGCGGTGATGGAAGCGCTGGAGAAGGAGGGCGCCTTCGTGCCCGGCACGCGTGTCGATCTTGGCCGCACAGTCACCGGCGTCGCAGTCAAAGAGGGCGCCGCCCTACCGGACATCTCCACGCCGGCCGCGTTCAAGCAGGCGCTGCTCGCGGCGCGCACGGTCTCTTATACCGATCCGCAAGCCGGCGGATCGTCCGGCACATTCTTCGCAGGGCTGTTGCAGCGGCTCGGCATCGCCGACGAGATCAACAAGAAGGCCCTGCTCGGCGCGCGCGGCGTCGAGGTGGCGCAATTGGTTGCCGAAGGCCGCGCCGAGATCGGCAGCACTTTCATCAGCGAGATCCTCACCGTGCCGGGCGCCAAAGTCGTGGGCCCGTTGCCGAAGGAATTGGACAACGCCAACACCTATACTGCGGCAATTCCTATTGACGCCAAGGCGCGGGAGCAGGCCTTGGGCTTGCTGCGGACATTGACCGAACCGTCGAGTCGCCCACGCTGGATCGTCGCCGGATTGGAACCCGCCTTTCCATAATGCACAGAGCATCTTGCGGCCTTGCATGCTCTCACCTAACTACCCTGCAACGGGAGCGATACGGCTATGGACGAGCTCAAATTCGTAGTCCTTGGTGGGGATGATCTCGAGGTGGTTTCCACCCACCTCCAGGACGCGCAGGTCAAGGTTTCCGACGTTCTTTGGCGACCGCAGGAAAAGCGCCTGGTGGTCGCATTAAACCGCTTCGACTGGGAATGCGCCCAGTGCGGCGACCGGGAATACCGCCGCCGGCGCTCGGCCCTGCGTTTCGAGCGCGTCCTCTCCTGTAAATGCAAGAGCGTGAAACCGGCCGAGAAGGACGCGGTGCTCAACCTTTTGGCCGTCGAATTCACAGAGACCGAGGCGCCGTCAGGCGTCATCACCCTCATCTTCTCCGGCGGCGGCGTCCTGCGTCTCGAGGTGGAATGCCTCGAAGGCGAATTGGCCGATCTCGGGCCGAGCTGGACCACCCACATCTGCCCGGATCATGCCCAGGTGGATGGACATACTTCCGCTTCGGTGGAGCGGCACTGAAACAAACCCCACCTCGACACTCGGGGCTCCGTCTCGCGACGGAGCCTTTGTTTTTTTTGACCCGCCGGGTCCCCCGGCCCCCGAGGGTTGACGGCAACGCCGCTATCACCCATTCACCTATGCGTTCATAATTCGTCCCCGGTGAAGCCGAGCCATGCCGCTGCGACTGGATAGCCAAAGCGCTGATTTTCCCGACCGTTTCCGCGCCTTCCTGGACGTGAAGCGGGAGGCGGCGCAGGACGTCGAAACGGCGGTGCGCGGCATCATCGCCGAGGTCGTGGCGGGTGGCGATAAGGCACTGTTGGCGCTGACGGCGAAGTTCGACCGCGTCGATCTCGCCAAAATCGGCCTGCGCGTCACGTCTGCCGAGATCGACGCCGCCGAGCAGGCCTGCGACCCGGAAGCGCTCGCCGCGCTCAAGCTCGCGCGCGATCGCATCGAGGCCTATCACCTCCGGCAGAAGCCGAGCGACGAGCGCTACACGGATGCGCTCGGTGTCGAGATGGGCGCCAAGTGGACTGCGATCGAGGCCGCCGGCCTCTACGTGCCGGGCGGCACGGCGGCCTATCCCTCCTCGGTCCTGATGAACGCCGTGCCGGCCAAGGTCGCCGGCTGCCCCCGTCTGGTCATGGTGGTGCCAGCCCCCGACGGCAACCTCGCGCCTTTGGTGCTGGCGGCGGCCAAGCTCGCCGGCGTCGACGAGATCTATCGCGTCGGTGGGGCGCAGGCGGTGGCCGCGCTCGCCTACGGCACCGAGAGCATCGCCCCCGTGTCGAAGATCGTCGGCCCCGGCAACGCCTATGTCGCGGCGGCCAAGCGCCTCGTGTTCGGCAAGGTCGGCATCGATATGATCGCCGGCCCGTCCGAGGTGCTGATCCTGGCCGACAAGTCCGGCAATGCCGACTGGATCGCTGCAGATCTCTTGGCGCAGGCCGAGCACGATGTGAGCGCGCAATCGGTGCTGATCACCGACGACGCCGCGCTCGCGGCGCAAGTCGAGAAGGCGGTGGAGTCGCAGCTCAAGACGCTGCCGCGCGCGGCCGTCGCCTCCGCCTCATGGCGCGACTTCGGCGCCATCATCATGGTGCCGAAGCTTTCCGATGCGGTGCCGCTGGTCGACCGGTTCGCACCCGAGCATCTGGAGATTGCGTCCGTCGATGCCGAGGCGCTCACGGCCGCGATCCGCAATGCCGGCGCGATCTTCATCGGCGCGCACACCCCCGAAGCCATCGGCGATTACGTCGCCGGCTCTAACCACGTGCTGCCGACAGCGCGCTCGGCGCGCTTCTCGTCCGGCCTGAACGTGCTCGATTTCATGAAGCGCACGTCGCTGCTCAAATGCGGCCCCGAGCAGTTGCGCGCGCTCGGCCCGGCCGCCATCGCGCTCGGCAAGGCGGAAGGCCTCGACGCCCACGCCCGCTCGGTCGCGATCCGCCTCAATCTCCGATGAGCGCCAAGGAAACTCCCGCTGCCATGAAACGCCGCCTGGTGGCGGTGACCCTCGACGAGGAAACGATTGGCCAGTCGAATCCGGATGTCGAGCATGAGCGCAAGATCGCGATCTACGATCTGCTCGAGATCAATTCATTTGCGCCAGTCGAGCACGATGGCGGTCCTTACACGCTGCACCTGAGCATCAACGACAATCGTCTGGTGTTCGATATCCGCCTGGAGGACGGAACGCCGGTGGTCGCGCATCTGTTCTCGCTCTCGCCGCTGCGCCGGATCGTGAAGGACTACTACATGATCTGCGACAGCTACTATCAGGCGATCCGCACCGCCACGCCCGACAAGATCGAAGCGATCGACATGGGCCGGCGCGGCATCCACGACGAGGGCTCGCAGATCCTGATGGAGCGGCTCAAGGACAAGGTGAAAGTCGACATCGACACCGCGCGCCGCCTG
>DATDMA010000273.1:0-5199 GCA_036519015.1 Pseudolabrys sp.
GATGCGACACGCGCGATCTTGTACCGCAACGGCAACCACCTTGATCTGCGACGCTCGAACATCGTCGTCGCGCTCTCAACCGTCTACAACGCCAAGCGGCCTGGGGGCACCATTGCCCGGTGCGCTGACACTCCGTGGTGCTGCAAGAGACCAGGCGGCGTCGTGCTGGGGTCAGAGCGGCTAAGGGACTTGCTCGACGGCTGACGAGGCACAACTCGCACCGGTCGTGCGCTAAGCGGAGCCAAATTTCCGAGCGAAGGCTCGACAGCTTGTCGTGGTCCCGCTTCCCCCGAGGGCCCGTCGTTCGTGATCGCCCATTGGACCCACTCCGCCTCGCGCTACGTGCGGTTCTAAGGGACAGCGTGATCTCGCCGACGAACTGACGCTGCAGGCGGCGTCGGTAGTAGACGCCTCGTTTGCGGGTGATGTGGGAGCATCAAGGCAAGCTTTCAGCCGGTCGGGTTGGACCGGGCCGAAAAAAGCCTAAGATGTTCAGAACGTTGGGGTTGTGCTGGCTGGGGGACTAGGATTCGAACCTAGATAGCCAGAGTCAGAGTCTGGAGTCCTACCATTGGACGATCCCCCAACGGGGTCCGCGCGGGCAAAAGCGCGAAGCCTTCCGCCGCGCTCGCGGGCGGCCCCTCACATGGGACAAATCGGCTGATTTGACAAGCCCTTGTCTCGCCGGAATTCAGGCCTTCCGGCCAGGCTTAGTCAGCACCGTGGCGATGGAGATCAGGCTGAACGCCCCCACCGCCAGGAACACCAGCCGCGGGCTGCCATGGTCCATGATCGGGCCAAAAACCAGCGGGGCGATGATGCCGCCGACGTTGAAGCCGGTCGTGACGAAGCCGAAAACCTTGCCGAACGAGCCGGGCGGCGTCACCGAGCGTACGATCATGTCGCGCGAGGGCATGATCACCCCGTTGGCAAGGCCACCGAGCGCCATCACCGCGATCAGCGCCGGCGCGGCCAGATTGATTTCCCCGGCCATCACCGTGAAAAGCGCGTAGCCGGCAAGGCCGATGGTCGCCACCAAGGCGTGGCGCGCGGTCCGCCCGACCAGCAGGCCGCCGAGCAGCACGCCGACGGCCGTCAGCAGCAGGTTGGCCGTGAGCGCCATGTTGCCGATGGTCACCGGGGTTCCATGCAGCGCGGCCAGCGCCACCACGGAATAATTGGCGACGCCGAAGCTTGTCAGCGCCAGCAGCATGAAGAAGACGAGATTGAGTATGATCGGCGCCGACAGCAGAACCCGCCAGCCGTCCGCCCCTCCGTCGGTCGTCTTAGCTGGTGTGGCCGGGCGCGCAGCCTCCGTCGTGGTTTCGCGTACGGCTGTCAGCACCGCCGCCACTGCGACGCCGAGGATGCCGGCACCGATGAAGGCGCCGCGCCAGCCCCACATGGAGTGCATCAGCAGAAGGCTCGCCGGCGCCACCGCGGAACCGAGCATGCCGGCGAAGGTGTGCACCGAGAAGGCCTGGCCGATTCGCTCGCCCGGCACATGCTGCGACAGCAGGGCGTAGTCGGCTGGGTGATAGACGGTGTTGCCAAGGCCCGCGACCGCGAACATGGCCACCAGCACCCAGAACGAATCGATAAGGCCGGCGGCGATGAAAGCGCCGGCGCCGATCAGCAGCCCGGCGATCAGCAGCACACGCGCGCCAAGCCTATCGACGAGGAACCCGGCCGGTGTCTGAAACAGCGCCGACACGATGTTGAAGGCGGCGAAGGCGAAGCCGATCTGCGTATAGCTCACGCCATAATCCGCGCGCACGAAGGGCAGGAGCGGCGCCAGCAGGATCGTGTAGTAGTGCGAGACGAAATGCGCCGCCGCCACGACGCCGACCATGCGGACGTGCGAAGGACGGCTCGCGCCCAGAATGTCTGTCGCCTGAGTCATGTCTGTGGTGAGTCCCGGCAGAGGGGCGGGACTATGGCCCGGGCCGGCGCCGCGATCCAGTGCCGTTCGGGCGGATTTGCCATGCCGCTGAGGTGGCCCGCGATGCGAGCGGCCGATGAGTTTATAAATTTTCTAATTCTCAAGAGTCTGTGAAGGCTGCTATTGTGGGCGTGGTGTTAGGGTGCCGCCGCTATCCGACATTTCGGCAGGGGGTCGTCAGGCGCCGACCGCCTGCCGTGCACGTTCTGCGCCAGGGGAGTTGCCATGATCTCATTCAAGGTCAATGGACGACCGTATCAGCTTGATATTGAGCCGGAGACACCGCTGCTTTGGGTCATCCGCGATGAGATCGGATTGACCGGCACCAAATTCGGTTGCGGCATCGCACAATGCGGCGCCTGCACGGTGCATGTGGACGGCGAGGCCGTTCGCTCCTGCAGCATGCAGGTCAGCGACGCGGCCGGAAAAGACGTCACCACCATCGAAGGGCTCTCGGCCGAGGCCAAGCATCCGGTGCAGCAGGCCTGGCTTGCCGAGGATGTTCCGCAGTGCGGCTATTGCCAGTCCGGCCAGATCATGGCGGCGGCGGCCTTCCTCAAGGATCATCCCAAGCCCACAGACGACGATATCGATGCCAACCTCACTAATATCTGCCGCTGCGGCACCTATGTGCGCATCCGCAAGGCCATCCATCGCGCTGCCGCGCTGATGAAGACGTGAGCGGAGAGCCAGACATGAATCAAATCGTCAGAACATCGCTCACCCGCCGCCACTTCGTCGTCGCAACCGCATCCGCCGCCGGCGGGCTGGCGATCAGCGTGGCCTTGCCCGGTCTGGCTGACGCCGCGACCATCGCCGCGCAGCCTTATGGTCCGGGGACCGCGCCGCACGAGGTCAACGCATTCCTCGCCATCGATCCCGATGGCGGCATTCTCATCCGCTCGCCGCACAATGAGATGGGGCAGGGCGCCACTACCGCGCTGCCGATGATCGTCGCCGAAGAGCTCGAGTGCGACTGGTCGAAGGTGCGGGTCGAATATGCGTCGTCCTCGCGCAACCTGCGCGACAAGGGCGTCTATGGCGACATGGTCACCGCCGGCAGCCGGGGCGTGCGCACCTCGTGGCAGATGCTGCAGCAGGCCGGCGCCAGCGCGCGCGTGCGCCTCGTTGCGGCCGCGGCGAAGCGCTGGAACGTGCCGGAAGGCGAATGCGAGGCGGCGAACAGCAAGGTCACGCACAAGACGAGCGGGCGCACGCTCGATTACGGCGCGCTCGCGGCCGACGCAGCAGCGATCAAGCTCGACAAGGAGCCGGCGATCCGCCCGCCTGAGCAGTTCAAGCTGATCGGCAAGGCGCTTCCGCGTCTCGACACGCCGCTCAAGATCAACGGCGCGGCGAAGTTCGCCATCGATACGCAGGTTCCGGGCATGGTCTATGCGGCGGTCGCCGCGTGCCCTGTGCCCGGCGGCAAGCTCAAAAGCGTCGACGAGACACCGGCCAAGGGCAAGCGCGGCGTGCTGCACGTCGTCAAGCTCGACAATGCGGTGGTCGTGGTCGCCGACCGCTTCTGGCGCGCCAAGGAAGCGCTCGCGCTGCTCAAACCCGAGTGGGACACGGGTGAGGCGGGCAAGACCGACAGCGCGCAGTTCGCCAAGCTCTATCGCGACACGCTTGACGGCCCGATGGTGAACGCGCGCAACGACGGCGACGTCGATGCTGCGTTCAAGACGAACACCGGCAAGGTGGTCGAGGCGCTGTATGAGGCGCCGCATCTCGCGCATGCCACCATGGAGCCGCTCAACGCCACCGTCCGCTTCGAAGGCGACAAGCTCGAAGTATGGCTCGGCTCGCAAGCGCCGATGGGCACGATCAAGCAGGCGGCCGAAGCTTCCGGCCTCAAGCCGGAGCAGATCGAAATCCACAACTGCTTCCTCGGCGGCGGCTTCGGCCGGCGCACCATCAACGACGAAATGCGCCAGGCGATTTTGGTCGCCAAGCAGGTCGGCAAGCCGGTGAAACTGGTGTGGACCCGCGAAGAGGACATGACGCAGGATCACTACCGGCCGCAGGCCGCGGTAAAGCTGCGTACCGCCCTCGGCACGGACGGCATGCCGGTCGCGTTCGATGCGCGCATCGCCGTCGGATCGATCCTGCGTTCGACCGGAATGAGCAAGGTCGAGAACGGCAACGAGCCGCAGGCGGTCGAAGGCTTCGCGACCACCAGCTACAAGATCCCCAACCTGCGTGTCGGCTCCATGCTGAAGAACACGCATGTGCCGGTGATGTTCTGGCGCTCGGTCGGCTCCTCGCAGAACGCCTTCTTCATGGAGAGCTACATCGACGAGCTGGCGCACGCGGGCGGGCAGGACCCTTACAAGTTCCGCCGCGCAATGCTGTTGCATCGGCCGGACTTCATCGGCGTGCTCGACAAGATCGTGGAGAAGGGCGATTGGGGTAAGCCGCTCGGTGCCGGCCGCGGCCGTGGCATCGCCATTCACGAATGCTACGGCACCATTCTCGGCCAGGTGACCGAGGTGACGGTCAGCCCGAAGGGCGAAGTGAAGGTCGATCGCATCGTCGCCGCGGTCGACTGTGGACATGCGGTCAACCCCGGGATCATCGAAGCGCAGATCCAGAGCGGCATCATCTACGGGCTCTCGGCGGCGCTCTACGGTGAGATCACCATCAAAGACGGCGCCGTCGAGCAGGGCAATTTCGACACCTATGAAGTCGTGCGGCTTGCCGACACGCCGAAGATCGAGGTCTATCTCGCCCTCTCCGGCGGCAAGAAATGGGGCGGCATCGGCGAGCCCGGCACCGCCGCGACCGCGCCGTCGGTGGCGAACGCGGTGTTTGCCGCGACCGGCGTGCGCGCCCGGTCGTTGCCGCTGAGGAATGTCAATCTGCACGGCCCGGCCTGACCGGCGCCGGCATCACGAAACAAAACGGGGCCTTCGCGGCCCCGTTTTTTTTATGTATCCGCTGACGATGCCCCTGCTCCGCTCATTCCCGCGCAAGCGGGAATCCAAGGACCACAAGTAAAGAGCTAGGTCCCCGCTTGCGCGGGGACGAGCGGTTCGGGCGCTGTATGCTCTACGCTGCGATCGAACGCGAATAGCCGAAGCGGTCGAAGTCGCGCTGGTAGGCGCGATAGCCCTGCTTAGCGAGCGCGTCGTTGTAATAGTCACGCCACGGCTCATGCCGAGACTCGTTGTGACGCGCGCGGATCGCCTCGCGCACGCGCTCGTCGGCGCCGACATGATCGAGCACGCGCGTGAAATCCTTGGGGAACTTTT
>DATDMA010000274.1:0-7080 GCA_036519015.1 Pseudolabrys sp.
CCTGATGGAGAGCGAGATCTCCGTGCTGCAGGTGGAAAAGCGCATCCGTACCCGCGTCAAGCGGCAGATGGAGAAGACGCAGCGCGAGTACTACCTCAACGAACAGATGAAGGCGATCCAGAAGGAGCTCGGCGACGAGGAAGGTCGCGACGAGCTTCAGGAGCTGGAAGACAAGATCAAGAAGACCAAGCTCTCCAAGGAAGCCCGCGAGAAGGCGACGCACGAGCTCAAGAAGCTGCGTCAGATGTCGCCGATGTCGGCGGAAGCCACTGTCGTGCGCAACTATCTCGACTGGCTGCTGTCGATCCCGTGGAGCAAGAAGAGCAAGGTCAAGAAGGATCTCAATCTCGCCGAGGAGATCCTCGACGCCGATCACTATGGCCTGGACAAGGTCAAGGAGCGCATCGTCGAGTATCTCGCCGTGCAGCAGCGCGCCAACAAGCTGACCGGTCCGATCCTATGCCTCGTCGGCCCTCCGGGCGTCGGCAAGACCTCGCTCGGCAAGTCGATCGCGAAAGCGACCGGCCGCGAGTTCGTGCGCGTGTCGCTCGGCGGCGTGCGTGACGAGGCCGAGATCCGCGGTCACCGCAGGACATACATCGGCTCGATGCCCGGCAAGGTCATCCAGTCGATGCGCAAGGCCAAGACCTCGAACCCGCTGTTCCTCCTCGACGAGGTGGACAAGATGGGCGCCGATTTCCGCGGCGATCCGTCGTCGGCGCTGCTCGAGGTACTCGATCCCGAGCAGAACTCGACGTTCAACGACCACTATCTCGAGGTCGACTACGATCTCTCCAGCGTGATGTTCATCACGACGGCCAACACGCTCAATATCCCGGCCCCGCTGATGGACCGCATGGAGATCATCCGCATCGCCGGTTACACCGAGGATGAGAAGGTCGAGATTGCGCGCAAGCATCTGATCCCGGCTGCGGTCGCCAAGCACGGCCTCGACCAGAAGGAATGGTCGATCGACGACGAGGCGCTGCTCACCATGATCCGCCGCTATACGCGGGAGGCGGGCGTTCGCAATCTCGAGCGCGAACTGTCCACCCTCGTGCGCAAGGCGGTGAAGGAGCTGATGACCTCGAAGAAGAAGGTCATTGCCGTTACCGGTGCGAACCTCGGCGATTACCTGGGCGTGCCCAAGTATCGCTACGGCGAGATCGAGGCGGAGGATCTGGTCGGCGTGGTCACGGGCCTGGCGTGGACCGACGTGGGCGGCGAGTTGCTCACCATCGAAGGCACGTCAATGCCCGGCAAGGGCAAGATGACCGTCACCGGCAACCTGCGTGACGTGATGAAGGAGTCGATCTCGGCGGCGGCGTCCTACGTCCGCTCGCGTGCGGTCGCCTTCGGCATCGAGCCGCCGCTGTTCGACAGGCGCGATATCCACGTGCACGTGCCGGAAGGCGCGACGCCCAAGGATGGACCGTCGGCGGGCGTGGCCATGGTCACCTCGATCGTCTCGGTGATGACCGGCATTCCGGTTCGCCGCGACGTCGCGATGACCGGCGAAATCACGCTGCGCGGCCGCGTGCTGCCGATCGGCGGATTGAAAGAGAAGCTGCTTGCCGCGGCGCGCGGCGGCATGAAGATCGTGCTGATCCCGGAGGAGAACGCCAAGGACCTGGTGGAAATCTCCGACACGATCAAGAAGGGGCTGGATATCGTTCCGGTCCAACGCATGGACGAAGTGCTGGCCCGTGCTCTGGTACGCAAGCCCGAGCCGATCACTTGGGACGAAGAGACCGCCAAGCCGGGTCCAGCCAAGGCCGCGGACGCTGCGGCGGACGAGGAAGGCTCTGGCCTCACCGCCCACTAAGCGAACTCAAGTCCTACGAGACCATGGAAACGGCGCCGCAAGGCGCCGTTTTTGTTTTGCGGATGAAGCCGGTCAAACTTGACAGCGCCACTTGCAGATTTGTGCTGCGTCCTGGTAGCAGCGTAACGCTGCAACACTCGGGACTATCGACTTGGGACTATGGACTTGGGACTATCGACAATGAAAAAATGTGCAATTGCACTGCTCTGTGGCAGTGCTCTGTTCTCGGCTGCTCACGCCGCCGATCTCCGGCCGGCTTATAAAGCCCCGATCAAGGCTCCCGCTCCGTTCTCGTGGACCGGCTTCTACGTCGGCGGCAACGTTGGCTACGGCTGGGGACGTGCTTCCCTCGATGGTGGTGTCGCCTCTTTGAGCCCGAAAGGCGTCGATGGCGGCGTCCAACTCGGCTACAACTATGAAGTCGGCCAAGTCGTTTTCGGTCTCGAAGGCGATTTCCAGTTCGCTGATCACAAAGACAGTATTTCCGCGAGCGGCGGCGGCGCGACGGAAACGCTCGAAGCTAAGTCGGACTGGTTCTCCACCGCTCGCGGTCGAATCGGGTTCGCCTTCGATCGGTTCCTGCCATACGTGACCGGCGGCGTTGCTTTTACTCACACGAAGGTCAATGAAGAGCTGACGGCGGCCGGCGGTTTGTTTGCCAGCGCATCGGCCGACAAGACATCGACCGGTTACGCCATTGGTGGCGGCCTCGAATACGCCATTGACCGCAATTGGTCGGTCAAGGGCGAGTACCTGCACTTGGGTTTCGGCTCGCAGACGTATGACTTCACCCCCGCTGGTGGACCGGCGTTCTCCGTTGGCTCCAAGCTGAGCTTCGACATCGCTCGTCTAGGCGTGAACTACCGCTTCTGATTTTTTACGTCATCGTAGGAAAAAACAACGGCGGCATCGCAGGATGCCGCCGTTTTGTTTTGCGTTACGCGCAAGCAAAGAAATTCGCATCTCTTGAAGGTCGCCCGATTTTCGGATGGTTATGAGCGCCTTTTCAAGATTGCGAGGACGCGTTGTGTTTTCATTTCGTCGCCATTTGAGTCTTTTGACGGCACTCGTGCTGGCGCTGCCGTTGCATGCGCAGGCGCAGGACTATCCGACGCGGCCGATCACCCTTCTCGTCGGCCTTGGGGCCGGTGGCGTCAGCGATATCATGGCGCGCCTCTATGCGCAGGACGTGTCGCGCATCCTCGGCCAGAACGTCATCGTCGAGAACCGTCCGGCGGCCAGCGGCGCCGTCGCGGCGGCCGCCGTCCAGAGGGCCGCGCCCGACGGCTACACCTTGCTGCTGTTCTCCGGCGCGCAGCATGCGACGATCCCGGCGCTGACCGACACGGCGACATACGACCCGGTCAAAGGCGTCCAGCCCATCGGCGTGGTGTTCAATTTTGCCGCGGTGGTCGCGGTGCCCGCCGGCAGCCCGGTGAATTCGATCGACGATCTCGCCGCACTCGCCAAGAGCAAGCCTGAAGGTCTCAACTTCGGCTCGCCGGGCGTGGGGACACCGTCGCATCTGGCCGCCGCAAAGCTCGTCGCGGCGAAGGGCATCACGGCGCAGTTCGTCCATTACAAGGGAGGTGCGCCGATGATGACGGACCTCGTGGCCGGCCGTCTTGATGCCGCCTGGCCGAGCGCACCGCTGGCGCGGTCATTTCTCCAGGCCGGTACAATCAGGGCCATAGCGGTTGACGGGGCGCAGCGCTGGAAGCTCATCCCGGACGTTCCGACCCTGCGTGAGGCCGGCTACGGCGACGTCAGCGTGGCCAACTGGTTCGGGGTGGCTGCGGCGCCCGGAACGCCGCCGGCGATCATCAACAAGCTCAATGCCGCGTTCGCAGAGGCTGGACGCGATCCCGCTCTGGCGCAAAGGGTCGAAGAGTTAGGCTTGTCGGTCGCGACAAGCACACCCGAGGAACTCGGACGGTTGATGGCCATGGAGGCTACTGATATTCGTAGCTTGGTTGGGCGCCTCGGCCTCCGACAGTAGACCCTTGTGCTCCTTACCGTTTTCGCAATATGAGGACGTGAAGGGCGATTAGCTCAGTTGGTAGAGCGCCTCCTTTACACGGAGGATGTCGGCGGTTCGAGTCCGTCATCGCCCACCAGCCTTCGCGCCGTTCGGCGCTTCGGCTCGGTAGACCGCTTAACGCGAAGGCTGACAGTGCCTTCGGTATGCGACGCGTATTGCGTCGGAACCCGTTATCGCGGGTCGTGGGATACCAGTAAAAGTCGTGATTTGCGTCCGAAGAGCCATCGCCCGAAGCTGACTGGATCGAACCCTCGGGTTTGAACAATTAGCAGGGAGGGGCTTTCGTTGAACCACCCGGTTTCCCTCGCGCATTCTGCACTGTCTCGGCGGCTGGCTGAGTGGCCACACACGCCAGATCCCGCGTTGCAATTGATCTATGACACGGCGCCGATAGGCCTCGCATTTCTGTCTCCGGATTGCCGGTATTTGCATATCAATCGGCATCTCACCGAGATATGCGGCATTTCCGTCGAGGGGCACCTCGGCCGCTCCGTGCGAGACTGCGTTCCGGCGCTCGCCGAGTCGGTGGAAGCGATCGTGCGTTCCATCATGGAGACGGGCGAACCGGTGACGGGCATCGAGGTCAACGGCCAGCGCGCGGACCAGAACGAGGAGCGCACATGGATCACCTATTGGCACCCGCTCCGCTACCCAAATGGTCAAATCGTCGGAGTGAATGTCGCGGCGGAAGAAATCACCGAACGTAAGCGTGCGGAGGCCGCGCTTCGGGCCAGCGAGCAACAGTTCCGCACTTTAGCCGACGCTATTCCTCAGCTTGTCTGGATGAGCGACGCGCAAGGCAGGATCTCTTGGGCGAATATGCACCTGTCGGACTTCCTGCATGCCCCGGCGGGAGAGATGTCACAACATAATTGGATCGGCAGTCTCCAGCCGGCGGAGCATGAAAGCGCAAGCCGGCTGTGGGCGGTATGTGTGGAGACAGGCGCTACGTTCGAGATGGAGCTGTCGCTACGGGGCACAGACAATAGGCCTGTTCCGTGTCTGACGCGGATCGTCCCGCTTCGCAACTCGAACGGCACCATCGGCCGCTGGATCGGCACGCACATCGACATCAGCGAACGGAAACGCCGGGAAGATCATATCCAGGTCATCAGCAGCGAGTTGTCGCATCGGACCAAGAATCTGATGGCCGTCGTCATGGCAATCGCGTCTCAGACCGCAAAGGGGTCTGAAAACGTTGCCCAGTATCATGAGCGCTTTTCCGAACGTTTGTGCGCTCTGGCCTATTGCCACGACCTGCTCGTGCGCGACAAATGGGTTGGCGCCTCGCTCCAGGATGTGGTGGCAGCACAGTTGAAGCCGTTCCGCGAAGCGCACGAGGGTCGCGTCAGCACCGTCGGACCGCCGGTCATCCTCAAGCCCGAAGCGGTGCAAAATCTCGGATTGGCGTTTCACGAACTGGCCACGAATGCCTTGAAATACGGCGCCCTGTCTGGACCGCGGGGAGAGGTGTCGATCCGCTGGCTGGTCGATGATGCGGCTGAGACAATTCGCGTCCACTGGCAGGAGAGGGGCGGCCCTTCAGTCGTGCCGCCGCGACGACGCGGATTTGGTGACGTGGTCATCAATCAGATTGTGCCCGGTGCATTGAAGGGAAGCGGAACGATCGAGTTCGCGCCGGCGGGAGTACAGTGGCACTTTGAATTTCCCGCGCATCGACGAGGATAACGGAGCGCGTCCCCTGAGCCGGAGTCGACGGCGTCCGCTAGGCCCGCTCTTCCCAGATCATTGCCAGGTGCACGATGGTGCGCACGGCGGCCTGCATGTCCTGCACGCTCACCCATTCGAGCCGCGAGTGGAAGGCGTGCTCGCCGGCGAAGATGTTGGGGCAGGGCAGGCCCATGTGGGACAACCGCGAGCCGTCGGTGCCGCCGCGGATGCTGCTCTTCACCGGCGTGAGGCCGGCGCGGCGGACCGCCTCCATGGCGTTGGCGACGATGTCGGGGTGCCCGTCGAGGACCTGCCGCATGTTTCGGTACTGCTGGATGACCTCCATGCGGTAGCTCGAACGCGGGAAGCCGCGCAACGCGTTCTGCACTGTTCGCTCCAGCAGGTTAGCCTTCGCCTTCAGCCCGTCCTCGGTGAAGTCGCGGATGATGAATTTCAGCGTCGCGCTGTCGAGCCCGGCGGTGACGCTCTGCGGGTGGATGAATCCGTCGCGGCCTTCCGTCGTCTCGGGCGTGCAGGTGTCCTTCGGCAACAGTTCGATGACCCGCGCGGCGATCTTGATGGCGTTTTCCATTTTGCCCTTGGCGAAGCCGGGATGCACGCTCACGCCCTGGATCGTGACGACCGCAGCATCCGCCGAGAAGGTCTCGTCCTCCACAGTGCCGGCGGCCTCACCGTCGATCGTATAGGCGAAGTCGGCGCCGAGCCGCGCCAGATCGACCTTGTCGACGCCGCGGCCGATCTCCTCGTCGGGGGTGAACAGAACCTTGATCTCGCCGTGGCGGATGTGCGGATTTTTCACCAGGAAGCGCATGGCGTCGACAATCTCAGCGAGCCCGGCCTTGTTGTCGGCCCCTAACAGCGTGGTGCCGTCGGTGGTGACGATGTCGTTGCCGATCTGCTTGGCCAGTGCGGGATGCTCCGCCGCGCGGATCACCTGCGCCGGGTCGCCGGGGAGGGCGATGTCGCCGCCCTGGTAGTTGCGCACGATCTGCGGCTTCACGCCGGCGCCGGAGCAGTCGGGCGAGGTGTCCATGTGCGAGCAGAAGCAGATCACCGGCACAGCCTTGTCGCTGTTCGACGGCAGCGTCGCGTAGACGTAACCGTGCGTGTCCATCGCCGCATCGGACAAGCCGATCTCGCGCAGTTCTTCGGCCAGCAAACGGCCGAGAATCTTCTGCTTCTCGGTCGACGGCGTCGTGAGTGATTCGGGATCGGACTGGGTGTCGAAGGTCACGTAGCGCAGGAAGCGCTCGGCGACGGTGTGATCGAAGACAAGAGATGCTGGCACGGCGTCACGTCTCGCTGAGATTGCGGAGCCCTTGCGCAATATAGGCGCTCGGACGTCCGCCGCATGGCCTGAAAAACAGCCGGCTCCAAAACAAAACGGCAGGCGGGAGCCTCGCTCCACACCTGCCGTTGGAAATCCCCGGAGGGTCCGGCCGGATCGCCGTCAGATCGCTTCTTTCAGATCCTTCGACGCGCGGAAGGCAACCTTCTTGCTCGCCTTGATCTGAATCTGCTC
>DATDMA010000275.1:0-4317 GCA_036519015.1 Pseudolabrys sp.
GGAAGCGCAGATCCACAAGTTCATCTTCGCGCCTGGCTTCTCCACGGCCGCCAAGGTCACCAGCATCTCCGGCCGCGGCGTCGGCATGGACGTGGTGCGCAACAATATCGACCAGATCGGCGGCACCATCGACGTGAAGTCGGTAGCCGGCGTCGGCCTGAGCTTCACCATCAAGATCCCGCTGACGCTCGCGATCGTCGCGGCCTTGATCGTCGAGGCCGGCGGGGACCGCTTCGCCATTCCGCAGCTCTCGGTCATCGAGCTGGTGCGCGCCCGCAGCGGCGGCGAGCATCGCATCGAGCGCATCAAGGACACGCCGGTGCTGCGCCTGCGCAACAAGCTGTTGCCGCTCGCGCGCTTGAGCCGCCTGCTCGGCACCGACACTGGCAAGAGCGAGGTCGAGAGCGGCTATATCGTCGTCACCCAGGTCGGCAGCCAGACCTTCGGCATCGTCGTCGACGGCGTGTTTCACACCGAGGAAATCGTGGTGAAGCCGATGTCGAGCAAGCTGCGCCACATCGCCATGTTCTCCGGCAACACGATCCTCGGCGACGGCGCGGTGATCATGATCATCGATCCGAACGGCGTCGCCCAGGCACTCGGGAGCACGGTCACCGCCCAGATGGCCGAGGCCGAGACGGCGCAAACCAAACATACGGGCACGGAGCAGACCACCTCGCTGCTCGTCTTCCGCGCCGGTTCGCCGCAGCCGAAGGCGGTGCCGCTGTCGCTGGTCACGCGGCTCGAGGAGATCGACGCGCGCACCATCGAATTGTCGAACGGCCGGCACATGGTGCAGTACCGCGGCCACCTGATGCCGCTGGTGAGCATGGACGAGCACGTGCGCGTGAAGGGCGAGGGCGCCCAGCCGCTGCTGGTGTTCTCCGACGGCGCGCGCTCTATGGCGCTGGTCGTCGATGAGATCGTCGACATCGTCGAGGACAATCTCGACATCCAGGTCGCCAGCGACAATGCCGGCGTGATCGGCTCGGCCATCGTCAAAGGCCAGGCCACCGAGATCATCGACGTCGGCCATTTCCTGCCGCTCGCCTTCGAGGACTGGTTCCGTCGCAAGGAGCTGCCGGCGCGCGCCGCTCGGCATACGGTGCTGCTGGTCGATGACTCGCCGTTCTTCCGCAACATGCTCAGCCCCGTGCTGCAGGCCGCCGGCTACGAGGTGACCGCGGTCGCCTCCGCGCAGGAGGCGCTGGCGCTGTTCACCGACGGCCGCCGCTTCGACGTCGCCATCACCGATATCGAAATGCCAGAGATGGATGGCTTCGCGTTCGCGCAGACGCTGCGCCTCGATCCGCGCACCGCCGAACTGCCGGTGATCGGGCTGTCCTCGGTCGTCTCGGCCGACGCGCTCGAGCGCGGCCGCCTTGTCGGCCTGCACGACTACGTCGCCAAGTTCGACCGGCAGGGGCTGATTGCGGCGCTCAAGGAACAGACCGACGTCAGTCGGGCGGCATGATGGATCACCCATGACCGATACCGGCCGCACCACCAACGAATACGTCACCGCGATGATCGGCGAGCAGCTGTTCGGCTTGCCGATCCAGCGCGTGCAGGATGTGTTCATGCCGGAGCGGATCACGCGCGTGCCGCTGTCGCCGCCGGAGATCGCCGGCGTGCTCAATCTGCGCGGTCGGATCGTGACGCTGATCGACATGCGCCGGAGGCTGGGGCTTGGGGACCGCGCGGGCGATGCGCCCTGCATGGCGGTCGGCGTCGAGTCGCGCGGCGAATCCTATGGGCTGCTGATCGACAGCGTCGGCGAGGTGCTTAAGCTCGAAGACGACACGCGCCAGCCGAATCCGATCAATCTGGATCCGCGGCTGGCGCGGGTGTCGGCCGGCATTCACCGGCTGGACGGACAACTTCTGATGATCGTCGATGTCGAGCGCGTGCTCGATCTCGGCATCAGCGCCGCCGCGGCATAAGGGCGCGGCAAGACATACTAGGGCTGCGAGACCATTGAAAAGGGCTGTGCGATGAAAACGTGTTTGGTTGTCGACGACTCCAGCGTCATCCGCAAGGTGGCGCGGCGGATCCTTGAAGGGCTCGAATTCCAGATCGTGGAAGCCGAGGACGGCGAGCAGGCGCTCGACGCCTGCAAGCGCCAGCTTCCCGAGGCGATCCTGCTCGACTGGAACATGCCGAAGATGGACGGCTATGAATTCCTGCGCTCGTTGCGCCGGCTCCCCGGCGGCGACTCGCCGAAGGTCGTGTTCTGCACCACCGAGAACGACGTGGCGCACATCGCGCGCGCGCTGCATGCCGGCGCCAACGAGTACATCATGAAGCCCTTCGACAAGGAGATCGTCGAGGCGAAATTCCAGGAGGTGGGGCTGATCTGACCGGCGCGGTTCCCCGTCACAACGTAGAGCGCCCAGATGAGCCTCGCCATCGCCCCCGCAATGCCCGCCAGCCCCGGACGCCGCATCCGCGTCATGATCGTGGACGACGCTCTCGTCGTGCGCGGCTTTTTCGCGCGCTGGGTGGAGGCCGAGCCCGATCTCGAACTGGTCGCCTCGCTGCGCACCGGCCGCGACGCCGTCAGCCAGCTCGAGCGCACCGATCCTGACGTGGTGGTGCTCGATGTCGAGATGCCGGAGCTCGACGGCATCGCAGCGCTGCCGTTGCTCCTGGAGAAGAAGCGCGACCTCATCGTCATCATGGCGTCGACGGTGACGCGCCGGAACGCCGAGATCAGTTTGCGCGCGCTCTCGCTCGGCGCCGCCGACTACATCCCCAAGCCCGAGAACAGCCGCGAAGTCACGGCTTCCGCAACCTTCCGCGGCGAGCTGGTCGAGAAGATCCGCCAGCTCGGACTGCGCGCGAAGCGCTTCCGCCAGGCGCCGCCAAACGCTCCGGAAAAGCCTTCCGTGGCCGCGCATCCGGCGCCGCCTCATCATCCATCTCTTCACCTCCGCCATGATCACGCGCCGCTGTCGCTGCGCGCGATGCCGGTGACCCCGCCGCGCGTGCTTTTGATAGGCTCCTCCACCGGCGGCCCGCAGGCGCTCAACACGCTGATCGCGCAGATCGGCAGCGTGATCGAGCGCGTGCCGGTGCTGGTGACGCAGCACATGCCGCCGATGTTCACGGCGATCCTTGCCGAGCATCTCGCCCGCGTCGGCAAATGTCCGGTGCACGAAGGCCACCATGGTGAGGAGATCAAAGCCGGCACCGTTTATCTGGCGCCCGGCGGCAAGCACATGACGGTCGCCCGCCAGACCGGCAAAGACGGCCACGCAATGATCGCCATCGACGATGGTCCGCTGATCAATTTCTGCAAGCCCTCGGTCGATCCGATGTTTTCCTCCGCCGCTGCGGTGTGGGGCCCCAAGGTGTTGGCGCTGATGCTCACCGGCATGGGCCACGACGGACTCGCCGGCGCCAAGACGATCGTCGCCGCCGGCGGCCACGTCATCGCGCAAGACGAGGCGACCAGCATCGTCTGGGGCATGCCCGGCCAGGTCGCACATGCCGGGCTCTGCTCCGCCGTGCTGCCGCTGCCGGAGATCGGCGGCAGGCTCACGCGCCTGTTCGCGGGAGAGCGCCCGTGACGCCGCTCGACTTCGACTATCTGCGCAAGTTGCTGCGGGACCGCTCCGGCCTCGTGCTGGCGGTGGAGAAGCTGTATCTCGCCGAAAGCCGCCTGCTGCCGGTGGCGCGCCGCCACGGCATGACGACGCTCACCGAACTGGTCGCAAAGCTCAGGGGCCCGTCGGTCGCGCTCACCGCCGAGGTGGTCGAGGCCATGACCACCAACGAGACCTTCTTCTTCCGCGACAAGATCCCGTTCGAGCACGTGCGCGACACCATTCTGCCGGCGCTCGTCGCCGCGCGCGCGCGCGAGAAGCGCATCCGCATCTGGTGCACGGCCGCTTCCACCGGCCAGGAGCCTTACTCGATCGCGATGGCGCTGAAGAATCTGGGCGCCGCGCTCGACGGCTTCCGCATCGACATCCTTGCCACGGACTTGTCGATCGACGTGCTCGAGCGCGCCAAGGCCGGCATCTACAGCCAGTTCGAGGTGCAGCGCGGACTGCCGATCCAGTTGCTGGTGAAGCACTTCGGCAAGGTCGGCGAGCACTGGCAGGTTGCGCAGGATCTGCGCGACATGGTGCAGTTCCGCACGCTCAATCTGCTCAACGACTTCTCGCCGCTCGGCACGTTCGATCTGGTGTTCTGCCGCAACGTGCTGATCTATTTCGACCAGCCGACCAAGACCGGCGTGCTGAACCGTCTTGCCAGGCAGATGCCGGACGACGCCTTCCTCGTGCTCGGCGCCGCCGAAACCGTGGTCGG
>DATDMA010000276.1:0-2331 GCA_036519015.1 Pseudolabrys sp.
TCTTTTGTTTGCAGCGCAAGACTCAAGCCGACATAGGCGCCCTGGACCGCCACCACAATCGACAGCAGGACAAGCCAGGGCTCGTAGCTCACCTGCATGCTGCTGATCCTTTCCCGGTCTGCAACACCAGGTTCAAGCGGCACATTCGGCAATTATAAATTCGAATAATTCGAAATCAAATGGCCTTCGAGACGAGCGGCCAGACCTGAATAGCCGCAGGATCGATATCGACGCCACAGACCCCCTCAGCCGGGCAGTTTGGATCGGCCATGAAGGTCAGTTCTGTCTCGCCCAAGCGAACAACCACACGGCGCTGTCCGTCATGGACCGGCTCGCGCCGGAGCACTATGCCCGGGTAGCCCTTCCGCGCATTGAGCCGAAGCTGATGCGGCCGAACCGCCCAGCCGACCTTCATCCCGACGCTCAAGGCTGAACCGGCCACGTATATGTCCGTTGCGCGACCTATGTCGATTGTGTCCGGCGCGGTCACACGGCCGCGGCCGATGATCTCGGCGCCGAGCAGCCGCGCGGCAGCCTCGTCGGCCGGCCGGGAGAAGACATCCCGCACCGGACCCGATTGCAGCACACAGCCATCCGCGAGCAGCAACAATTCGTCAGCGAGCAACATTGCCTCGGCCGGATCGTGCGTGACCAGGATGGTCGTCATCGCAAGCTCGCGCTGCAAGTCCAACATGTCGTCGTGCAGGCGCCTGCGCAGCGGCGTATCGAGCGCGGAGAACGGCTCATCGAGCAGCAGGAGATCGGCCGAGCGATAGGACAGCGCACGCGCAAGGGCGACGCGCTGCTGTTGCCCGATCGACAATTCATGGGGCGCGCGGGCTTCCAGTCCGTTCAGGCCCAGCCTTTCGGTCCAGTAGTGCGCGCGTTTCAAGTCGCAATTCGCGGCAAAGCGTATTTGGCTGGCGACATTCAGATGCGGCGGCAGCGCATAAGTCTGCGGCACATAGGCGACGCGGCGCGCCTGCGGCGGCAAGAGGGTCAAGTCACGACCGCCAAATGCAATCTTGCTTCCCGTCGTCTTGCCGAGCCCGGCGATCATCCGCAGCGTAAGCGATTTTCCCGAGCCTGATGCGCCGAGGATGGCGAGCCGCCGCGCGCTGGTGTGCCAGTCGACGTGCAATGCGAAGCCATCCAGCTTGCGATACGCCAGGACGCTCAAGGACCGCCCTTTGGCGATTTCCGCATGCTGCGCCGACGGCGATACGCGTCTCGCGGCAAGCTCAGGTTCGGGCCGGGCCATCGGCCTCCGCGGGCTGCGCAGCGCAAGCTGGCTCGCCGCCATGATGCCGACCGCTGCCAGCAATGTCGGCAGCAGCACCGGCAACATCGCCGGCAACCCCTCGCTGCCGAAGGCGACGTAAGTATAAACCGGCAAGGAAAAGGGATGGTAGGCGACCATGACCGTCGCGCCGAATTCACCGAAGGCGCGCAGCCACGCCAGCAACAGCCCGGCCAGGATCGTGCGCCACGCGAGCGGCAGGCTGACGCGGCGGAAAATCGCCGCGGGTCCGTGGCCGAGAGAGGCCGCGACGTCCTCCAGCAGCGGATCGACGGCGGCAAAGGCGGATCGCGCAGCAATGATGAGGAAAGGCGCCGCGACGAAGGCTTCCGCGAGCACGATGCCCACGAAAGAATCGGTCAGCGCGCCGTTCGTCAGCCGTCCGAGCGGGCTTGCATAGCCAAGAAGAAACAACAGCAGGATGCCGCTGCTCAGCGGCGGCAGGGCCAACGGCAGTTGCACGAGGAAGCCCAGCACCGCCACGCCGCGCGACGGCACCCGCGCCAGCATATAGCCGAGCGGAATGCCGCCAAGCGCGGTTAGAATGGTAGCAAGTGTCGCGCTGACGACAGAGGTTTCAGTGGCGTGAATCAGGCCACCGACATCGGCCCCGCGCCAGTCGGCGGCGCCGAGTTGCGCCACACCCGCCACGAAGGGCGCGATCAAATAGAGCGCGAGTAGTCCGGCGAGGACCGGGAACAGCGCTGGCAGTCGCGTCATTTGCCGGCGGCAAGTCCCGAACGCACAGGGGACGGTATCGCCTCAGCGTTGCCCGTCACCGCCGGCTTCACCGCGTCGAGCCCATGCTGCCGCATCACCGCACGCCCCTGCGGGCCTAGCAGGAACGCGACGAAACGCGCCGCTCCGGCCGGGTTTGCACTGTCGCGCAGGATCGTGACCGTGTAGTGCGCGCTGAGCGCCACTTCGGCCGGTAACGGGACGGACGGAATTTTCAGATCGGACGTTTCGGTCGAATAGAAAAAGCCGGCATCGATCTGGCCGGATTGCAGCCTTCCAACCAGGTTTTCTTC
>DATDMA010000277.1:0-6354 GCA_036519015.1 Pseudolabrys sp.
ATTTCGAAATTGAGCGGATTGGGCTATAAGCCGCGCGTGCCGCTCGACGATGGGCTAAGGCCTACGGTCGACTGGTACTGGCGCAATATGCATTTGGCGCCGAACACTCTTTCTTCGTCACCCTGAGGTGGCCGCCGAAGGCGGCCCTCGAAGGGTGGCGGCCGTACGTTCGAACCCGTCATCCTTCGAGGCTCGCTTCGCCCGCACCTCAGGATGACGGACCTCTTTCCGAAGGAGACCTCCCCCTTGCGCCCCACCAAAATCGCGCGCGCCGCCGGCACGGCGGCAAGCGTTCCGGTCGAATGCTGCCAGGTCTGCGGCAGCGAGCATCTGGATCGCGTGCTCTCGCTCGGCTACATGCCGCCGGTGAACCAGATGGTGCCGATCGGGCAGGTGCCGCGGCAGCAGCCGTGGTTTCCGACCGACCTCCTGCACTGCCGCAACTGCGACCTGGTGCAGCTGGGCCTCGCGGTCGATCCGGTGATCATCTTCCCGCCGGAATATCCCTACACCAGCGGCACGACCAAGCTGCTGCGCGACAATTTCGCCGAATTGCAGCGCGAGAGCGCGGCCATGCTCGGCCTCGGCAGCGAGGACCTCGTCGTCGACATCGGCTCCAATGACGGCACGCTGCTGTCGAACTTCAAGACCGGCGGCCATCGCGTGCTCGGCATCGAGCCGACCGACGTCGGCGACATCGCCAACAGCAGAGGCATCTCGACGCTCAAGCGCTATTTCGGCGTCGAGGTGGCACGTGAGGTGAAGCGCGAGCACGGGCCCGCGAGCGTGGTCACGGCGGCGAACTGCTTTGCGCATATCGAGGACGTGCATGCGATCGTCGACGGCATCGTCGAGATGCTGAAGGACGACGGCGTGTTCATCTCCGAGTCGCATTATCTCATCGGGCTACTCGATACGTTGCAATACGACACCGTGTATCATGAGCACCTGCGCTATTATTCGGTGGCGAGCCTCAAACATTTGCTCGAGATGCACGATCTCGAAGTGTTCCACGCGCGGCCGATCCCCAGCCATGGCGGCTCGATCCGCGTCTATGCCGCACGCCGCGGCGCGCGCCCGGTGCAGGACAGCGTGCGGCGGATGCTGGCGAACGAGCCGCGCGGCGAGGCCATGGCCAAGCGGCTCGCCGATTTCCACCGCGACGTGGTGCTGTCCAAGCTCCGCCTGATGGCGATGCTGCGCGACCTGAAGGAGAAAGGCGCGCGCATCGCCGGCATCAGCGCGCCGTCGCGCGCGAGCACGATGGTGAACTATGTCGGGCTCGACGAAGGCATCATCGACTACGTGGTCGAGATCGCGGGCTCGCTGAAGATCGGCAAGTGCATGCCGGGCACGGCGATCCCGGTGGTGGACGAGGCCAAGCTGTTCGCCGATCAGCCGGACTGCGCGGTGATCTTCTCCTGGCATATCGCCGACGAGCTGGCGCCGAAACTGAAGGCCAAGGGTTTCCGCGGACAATTGATCACGCCGCTGCCGGTGCCGCGGTTTTTGTGATAGCAACGTAGCAAGCTTGGCCCGTCATCCTGAGGTGCGAGCGCGAAGCGCAAGCCTCGAAGGATGACGGGCATCGATTCACCGGCTGTCACCCTTCGAGGCTCGCGTCGCTCGCTCCTCAGGGTGACGGGAGAGGTTGATGACCGACTGGCCCAAGATCAAAGCGCGGCGCACGATCGACGTGTCGCCATGGATGAAGGTGATCGAGCGCGCGGTCGAGTTCACACCGGACAGCGCGCCGGAGCTGTATCACGCCGTCGCCCAGCCCGATTACATCGCCATCGTCGCACTGACGCCGGCGGGCCTGCTCCCCATCGTGCGGCAATACCGGCCGGCGCTGGAACGCTTCACCTGGGAGCTGCCGGCCGGCATGGTCGACCCCGGCGAGGACGCGGCCGAGACCTGCAAACGCGAGTTGATGGAGGAGACCGGCTATCCGGCGCGCGCGGTGCATGCGCTGGGGACCTATGCCCCCTGCTCCGCCCGGCTGTCGAATCGCATCCATTCGTTCTTCGTCGAGACCGGGGAGCGCGCCGAAGGCCAGGTTACCGAGGCCGGCATAGAGCAAAAACTTGTGAGCCCCCGCGAATTGGGTACGCTAATCCTGTCCGGCGACTTCGTGTTGCAACTCCATGTCGGCGCCATCATGGTCGCCGGCATGCGGGGACATATCGATTTAGCGGCTTTTAGCGGTCCGTCCCCCCACGTATAGAGCCGGCGAGTGTCAAGGCACACTGGGACCTTTTGACCTCTATGAATCCCCTACTTTGGAATGTGACGAATCTCGCCCTCGACAGCCCCCTGGAAGCCTTCTAAAAAAGGTCCACATTGCGGGGCGAGGGAAGTAGAACATCATGAACTACAACGATTTTTTCGCATCCGCACTGTCCAAATTGCGCGATGAACGCCGCTACCGGGTCTTCGCCGATCTCGAGCGCATTGCCGGCCGCTTCCCGCACGCCGTCTGGCATACGCCGGAAGGTGCACGTGAGGTCGTGATCTGGTGTTCCAACGATTATCTCGGCATGGCCCAGCACCCCAAGGTTATCGGCGCCATGGTCGATGTCGCGGCGCGCATGGGCACCGGCGCCGGGGGCACCCGCAACATCGCCGGCACCAACCATCCGCTGGTCGAGCTTGAGCGCGAGCTCGCCGACCTGCACGGCAAGCCAGCCTCCCTGGTATTTACGTCCGGCTATGTGTCGAACCAGACCGGCATCCCGACCATCGCCAAGCTGCTGCCGAACTGCCTGATCCTGTCGGACGCGCTGAACCATAATTCGATGATCGAGGGCGTGCGCCAGTCCGGCTGCGAGAAGCAGATCTGGCGGCACAACGATGTCGCCCATCTCGAAGAGCTGCTGAAGGCCGCCGATCCGGCGCGGCCCAAGCTCGTCATCTTCGAGAGCCTCTATTCGATGGACGGCGACATCGCGCCGGTGCATGCGATCTGCGATCTCGCCGAGCGCTACAACGCCATGACCTATGTCGACGAGGTGCATGCGGTCGGCATGTACGGCCCGCGCGGCGGCGGCGTCTGCGACCGCGACAATGCGATGAGCCGCGTCGACGTGATCGAGGGCACGCTGGCCAAGGCGTTCGGCTGCCTGGGCGGCTATATCGCCGGCTCGAAGGAAATGGTGGACGCCGTCCGCTCCTATGCGCCGGGCTTCATCTTTACGACCGCGCTGCCGCCGGCGATCTGCGCCGCCGCGACCGCCGCGATCCGCCATCTCAAGGCATCGAGCTGGGAGCGCGAGCGCCACCAGGACCGCGCCGCGCGCGTGAAGGCGGTGCTCACCGCCGCCGGGCTGCCGGTGATGCCGAGCGATACGCATATCGTGCCGGTGCTAATCGGCGACGCCGAGAAGTGCAAGGCGGCGAGCGACATGCTCCTCGCCGAGCACGGCATCTATATCCAGCCGATCAACTATCCGACCGTTCCGCGCGGCATGGAGCGGCTGCGCATCACGCCGTCGCCCTATCATGACGACGCGCTGATCGACCGCCTCGCGGAAGCGCTGGTCGATGTGTGGGATCGGCTCGACCTACCGACCCGCGATCAGGCGATGGCGGCCGAATAATTATTGTCATCGTCATTCCGGGACCGGCCGCAGGCCGGAACCCGGAATCCAGACGCGACCACCGCGCTGGCTACTGGATTCCGGGTTCGCTCGCGTTGCTCGCGCCCCGGAATGACTGATTTTTCTTGCGCGCAACGCGCCGCGCGATCAGCGGCATTGTCAGCGACACCATGAAGATGCGCAGCACGTGGTGCGCCCCGACATAGACCGGGTCGAGGTGCAGCGCGAGCGCCAGCAGCATCATGGCGTCGACCGAGCCGGGCGCGAAGGCGATCATCACCTCGGGGATGCGTAGCGGCACGAGGCTGATGAGCCCGGCGGCGAAGATCGCGGCGATCGCCACTGCGACGGCAAATGAGCCGATGCCGGCGGCGAGAAACCTCAAAAGCATACGCAGAGGCGTGTTGGTGAAGCGCGCGCCGATGACGCCGCCGAGCGCGACCATCGCGGTGTTGGCGACCCACCAAGGCGTGCCCGCATGGATGAGCCCGGTGCCGTGCAGGAACGCCGACATGAACATGGCGCCGAACAGCAGCCCGCCGGGAAACCTCAGGCGAAGCGCGCCATAGGCGGCGGCGGACGACGCCACGGCGAGGATGGCGAGCTCGTCCAGCGAGGCCATCGTCAGCGGAACATGCGGGCGCGTCGCCTGACCGGCGAAGCCGGCGGCGGCGAGCCCCGCCGGCAGTCCGACCGCCACGATCACCACGCGCAGGCTCTGCACGATCGCGATCGGGCGCAAATCAGCGCCGAGATCGGCGGCGAGGATCAGCACCTGCGACATGCCACCGGGCGCGGCACCGAGATAGGCCGCCACCTTGTCCCAGCCGTGCACCACCTGGAGATAGGCCGCGCCGGCGACGCTCACGAGCGCCATGGCGGCGAGCAGCACGGCGATGCTGAGCGGATAGCTCGCCATGCCGTGGAGCGTCTCCGGCGTCACCACGGCGCCGAGCGAGATACCGATCAGCACGTAGATCGCGATCTGCAAAAATCGCGGTACGTCCATCGGCCGCCCGAGCAGCGCGGCGGCGGCAACGACAAAGATCGCACCCGAGAGATAGCCCGCCGGAAATCCGGTGAGGCCGAGCCCGAGCCCGCCGGCGCTCGCGAGCACAAGCGTCTCGGCGACGTTGCGGATGGCGTCACGGCGGCTCGAGGATGGCGCGGACACGGCGGGCATTTCCGAGGGGGCCGCGCGACGCCCCTTGCGCCGCGGCTCCCTGGCCGCATCAATGCCGCGCGCGGCCGGGCCCGTCAAATCGACGTGATTCGGGCAGCAATCGGCCGAAAACCCTACGATTTCGCTGATCAGGCTTGATTGGACCTCGATACCGTTCTGTGGTGTTTTAGCCTTTAGTAGAAACGCTAATGTAACCGGGGGCTTAGCCCTGGCGCTGGAGTGCGAATGCTCGAAGGCTGGGTCGTCATCGCGGTGGCGCTTGCCTATGTCGGCTTCCTGTTTCTCATCGCGAGCTACGGGGACCGCCCGGGCAATGTCGGCCGCGACGGCCGCACCCGGATGCTGATCTATCCGTTGTCGCTGGCGATCTACTGCACCTCCTGGACCTTCTTCGGCTCGGTCGGCTCGGCCTCGCAAACCGGCTACGAGTTCCTGACCATCTATATCGGCCCGGCGTTGATGCTCGGCCTGTTCTCGCCGCTCCTCATCCGCATCGTGCGGCTGGCCAAGGCGCAGAACACTACCTCGATCGCCGACTTCATCGCTGCGCGCTACGGCAAGGGACAGGCGGTCGCCGCCACCGTCGCGTTGATCGCGATTGTCGGCACCATCCCCTACATCGCGCTCCAGCTCAAAGCGGTGTCGGCCTCGCTCGAGACCATCCTCGCGCACATCACCGCGCAGGGCGACGTCACCCGGCCGGTGCTCGGCGACATCGCGCTGTTCGTCGCGCTCTCGATGGCGACCTTCGCCGTGCTGTTCGGCACGCGCCACATCGACGCCACCGAGCATCAGGACGGATTGATGCTGGCGATCGCCGCCGAGTCGATCGTCAAGCTGTTCGCCTTCCTCGCCGTCGGCACGTTCGTGACCTTCTGGATGTTCGGCGGACCGGGCGCACTGTTCGAGGCGGCACGGGAGCATGCGCAGACCGCCGCCATCTTCTCGCGCGAACCGGCTTTCGATTCGCTGCTCGCCAGCACGGTGCTGTCCTTCGTGGCGATCATCCTGCTGCCGCGCCAGTTCCATGTCGCGGTGGTGGAGAACAACAACGAGAACGAGATCCGGCGCGCCGCCTGGCTCTTCCCGCTTTATCTGCTGCTGATCAATCTGTTCGTGGTGCCGATCGCGCTGGCAGGCCTGTTGAGCTTCGAGCCCGGCAAGGTCGACAGCGACATGTTCGTGCTGGCGCTGCCGCTGCACGCCGGATCCAGCGTGATGACCATCGCCGCCTTCGTGGGCGGCCTGTCGGCTGCGACCGCCATGGTGATCGTCGAATCGGTGGCGCTGTCGATCATGGTGTCGAACGACATCGTCATGCCGCTGCTGCTGCAGCGGCGCGGGGCGGTGCTCAGCGGCAGCGGCAATGTCGGTTCGCGGCTGCTGACCGTGCGGCGGATCGCGATCTTCGCCATCCTGCTGCTCGCCTACATGTATTATCGCTCGGCCGGCGAGGCGCAGCTCGCCTCCATCGGCCTGTTGTCATTCGCCGCGGTGGCGCAGCTCGCGCCGGCCTTCTTCGGCGGCCTGTTCTGGCGCCGCGCCACCGCCGGCGGCGCGATTGCCGGCATG
>DATDMA010000278.1:0-44226 GCA_036519015.1 Pseudolabrys sp.
GCCGAAATGATGGACGCCGACATAGTCCTTGCCGCCACTCACACCGGCCATTTCGTCGCTGTGGTATTTTAAGAGCGCGATGTTGATGTAGCCATCCGAGAGATAGACGCCGTTCGCCAGCACCGACTCGGTCTTTCCGACACGCGTCAGACCGAACGTCTTCTCGTAGAATTCCGCGGTCTTTTCTGGATCCGGGACGGATAGCGCGATATGTCGCAGTTGAGCCATGATCGACCTCGTCAGTGTTTGGTGAAGAAGGCAGCTAAAGCGGAATTCACGGCGGCGGGCTGCTCGATCGGTTGCCAGTGGCCGCATTGTTCGATGAGCTGAAACTCCGCGTTGGGAAGTTCCTTAGCGAAGACCTCGCCATTGGCGGCCGGACTGACATTGTCGTCCTTGCCCGAAAGCACCAGCGTGGGGCACGTGATGTTCGTGATATCGGCGGCATTCGATGCGGCCATGGCCTCGCAACATGCGGCATAGCCATCGCGGTTCTGGCGGAGCAACAACTCCCGCACGAAACCAACGACTTCGAGCTTGTTATCGTAGCTGTATGGCGAGAGGCCGCCTTTGACCACCGCTTCGGCAATCGACTCGATACCCTCGGCACGCACTTTGGCGACGCGGTCGCGCACGGCCTGACGCCGCTGCTCGTTCGGCGCGCGATTGACGCCGATCAGTGCGAGGCTGGTGACCTTGTCAGGATTCTGTACTGAGAAATGTTGGAGGATCAGTGTCCCCAGCGAGTGTCCCACGAAACGCGCCTTCGCGATTTTCTGCGCGTCCATGATCGCCTTTAAGTCATCGACCCAGCTTTCAATCGACAACGGCCCAGTCAGCGGCGAGCGCCCAGCCCCTTCCAAATCGTAACGGATTACCTGGAAGCGTTCGGACAAGGCACGCGCTTGCGGCTCCCAAACGCTGTTCGTACTGCCGAGACCATGAAGGAAGATGATCGGCTCACCAGTTCCGCGGACGTCGACTGCCAACGATTTCTCATTCACTTGCACAAAAAACTCTCCATCTGCTTCCCGCTCATTCGGATTCTGACGCATCTGTATGCTTGCCCGGGGCCGGACAACGATAACGACACCCCGCCACCTACGATAACAGCGCCCCGCGATGTACCGACGCCCATGTGAGCGCCTCCGTGAATTACAGTTTGCAAGAAGCATTCCAAAGTCGGCGCGCTTGGCTACGGCATTTGTATCGGCGCGCCTTGAGTCATCGGCACATCGCTTGCTAGAGTATCAGCGCGCATAAGTCCGGCGCGCAAGGAAATTCAAGCGGGAGTGCAAAAATGAAATCAGGTGCACGGCGGGCATGCGGGCTATTCACGGTCGCGGCGCTGACGCTGTTATCGCATGGGCCGATATTTGCCGCCGACAAACTCTCTGTCGCCTTGAATTGGGTGCCGGGCGGCGATCACGCCGCGATGTACTACGCCAAACAATTAGGCTGGTACAAAGATGCCAACCTCGACATTGATCTTGAAGCGGGCAAAGGCTCGGTCGGCGTGCTTCAAAAGGTGTCGAACGGCCTTTCGCAAATCGGTCTTGCCGATATGGGCGTCGCCATTGGCGCGCGCGGTAAGGACGCGAAGATCGTCGCCGTCATGAATATCTACGCCAATACGGCGCTCGGCATGTATTGGCTCAAGAGCACCGGCATCAGCGGAATCAAGGACTTCGCCGGCAAGAAGATCGGCGTTCCGGCGGGCGATTCGCAACGCGCGCTCTGGCCGGCGCTCGCAGCCATGAACGGCGTCGATCCGAACACGGTGACATGGGTAAACGTCGATCCGAACGGCAAGTTGCCGGCGCTCAAGGCCCACGCCATCGATATCACCACCAATTTCTACAATCTGCATCACATCATGTCGCGCGAGCTGGGCGCAGATATGGGCTATCTCTCCTGGGCCAAGGCCGGCATCAACCCGTACGGCCTGACGATCTTCGCCAATACGGACTACCTCCAAACGAACAAGGACGTCGTCGCCCGCTTCATCAAGGTGACCCAGCGCGCCTATCAGGCATGCGTGAAATCGCCTGACCCTTGCGTCAAAGCGATGGTCGATCAGGTCAGCGGCCTGAAACTCGAGAACGAGACGGTGAATTGGAAGCTGACCATGCAACTCATGAGCGACGAATTCTCGCGCACGAAGGGGCTGGGATTCATGGACCCCGCCCGCATGCAGAACGACTACGAGCTGGTCGCCAAATATATCGGCGTCACAACACCGTTCGATATCAAGACCATGTACACCGACGCGTTCCTCGACCCATCGATCAAGATGGTCGAGGTGCCTGAAATTAAGTTCTAACCGAAATTGCCGGGGACTTTGCCATGAATATCACCGCCAAGCAGACCAATCCTGTCGAATTCACCTGCGCCGACCCTTTGGAGCTGGAAGCACGCCTCCAATTGGCGGCCTGCTACCGGATCTTCGGCCGGCGCAACATGGATGACCTGATCTACACTCACCTCTCGGCCCGCATCCCCGGCCGCGAGGGTCGCTTCCTGTTCATTCCCTTCGGCATGCTGTTCGACGAAGTCACCGCGTCGAACCTCATGGAGGTCGACATTGAAGGCAACGACGTCGCCAACAGCGGACAGGCGGTCAATCCGGCCGGCTGGATCGTGCACCGCGTCGTCTATGAGGCTGTCCCCTCCGCGCAGTCGGTTATGCACCTGCACACGATTTGCGGCACCGCGGTGTCGTCGCAGAAGGCGGGGCTGCTTCCGATCAACCAATTCGGCGTCACCTATAGCGGCAAGATCGGCTACCACGACTACGACGGGCCGGGTCTGCGCCCCGAAGAGCAGACGCAGTTCATCGCCGATCTCGGCGACAAGCCGATGATGTTCCTGCGCAATCACGGCACGCTGACGCAAGGCCGCAGTATCGCCGAAGCGTTCACGCTGATGCACTACCTGGAGCGAACCTGCGAAATCCAGGTCATGGCGCAAGCCGGCGGCGCCGAACTCGCGATGCCGGCAAAGGAGATCATCGACACCACGGTCGCAACGGCGCAAGGCGTCGGGGACCGCAGTTTCGGTAACGTCGGCTTCCAGGCCATGCTGCGCAAGATCGATCGCGAAGATCCATCTTACAGACTCTAGAGCC
This sequence comes from Pseudolabrys sp., assembly GCA_036519015.1. GTDB lineage: Bacteria > Pseudomonadota > Alphaproteobacteria > Rhizobiales > Xanthobacteraceae > Pseudolabrys. The sequence goes on from DATDMA010000278.1 coordinate 3,128, forward strand.
ACGCTTCACGAGCGACGCGGCAGGCCCTCGATCACACCCTTCAGTTGGCGAAGGCCCGAACGCCGTGCCGATAGGCGCGCGGCGTCGAGCCGAGGTGATGCAGGAAGAAGCGCGTGAAGTGGCTGGGCGCACGGAAGCCTAAGGATTCCGCGACGGAATGGATCGGCATCGAGCTGTTGCTCAGCCGGTCGATCGCATATTCCAGGCGCAGCGAGTTCGCGTAGAGGCGCGGCGTAACGCCGGTGCACTGGCGGAATAAATGGAAGAAATGCGGCCGCGACAGGCCGGATATTTTGACCCAGACATCTACATTCTGCGCATCGGTGGGGGCGGTGCGAATGTGGTCGATTACCCGGCGGATGCGGAAGTCGATACGGGGGGCCTGCGTCCCAACCTCGGCAAATTCGGCGGACGCACAGGTCATCGAGAAGCAACGGAGCAATTCGTCGGCATCGCCGGCCGTTGCTTCGCCGCGCGCGAGACGCTGCTTCACATAATCCGCGGCCTCGCGGAGGTTTGGCTCCATGCAATGGCAGACGCCGTCAGGGCTCCGCTGCGCCCGGGCGCGTCCGCGACGCGCGCGCTCATAAGGCAAATCGAGGTTGACGGCGAGGACGCGCGTGCTGGCGCCTACGCTCGCCAGGCCGCCATGTGGAATCCACGGCCGCAGCAGAACCATCGTCTCGTTGCGCAGCACATGCCGGCGCCCCGCAACGAGGATGGTGCGATCCGGACCGTCGATCTTGATCAATCCTTGCGCCTGCGGATGCGCATGCTCGACAATATCGCTGCCAAGTTCCAGCACCGCCACACGCCCGTAGCGGCCGACTAGGATATGCGGGTCCGGCGCCATTTTTTGACGACAGTTCCTCGCTGCGAGTGTCCGCCCTTGCTGTTTTAAGCAAGGCGCATGCCATTCTCGCGCCCGGCATCGCCGTGCGCAAGTCCCACTGGGGCGCAAGACGGGCAACAACGCTCAATCGGCGCGGAATTATCCGACTGTGGGGTAATTCTTCAGGCCGCAGGGTAACGACGGACACCTGCGTCAAAGCAATAGTACCGGCCGAATTTCATATCAATCGGACAGCACGAGCGAAAAGTCATGCAACGAACGGCTCTACTTGTAGTGGATATGCTCACCGACTTCCTGGCGCCGAAACCCGGACTGGAGACTCCGGAGCGCATCGCATCCCTGGTCGAAAACAACCAGAAGGTTTGCCGCATTGCGCGCCAAAAGGGCATCCCAGTCGTCTTCGTGAACGACGCCTTCCAGAAGACCGAAATCCCCATCGACCGGCATTTCAAGCTTTCGATCCCGCATGCGATCATTGGCACCGACGAAGCACTGGTCGTGAAGGAGCTCGAATACGACGAGAGCAAGGACTTCATCGTCGAGAAGAAGCTCTATGACGGCTTCTACAACACGCGCCTCGACTCGATCCTGCGCGAGCTCGACATCAAGTACTGCGCCGTCACCGGCACCTGGACCAATGCCTGCGTCCAACACACCACCATGGGCGCCTGGTGCCGCGGCTATGACGTGACGCTGCTCAAGGACTGCTGCTCGTGCCCGGATGAATCCGAGCACGACCACGCGCTGGCCTACATGAAGAAATTCTACGGAGCCGAAGCGGTCGACTCCGCCACCTGGATCGCAAGCCTGTAGGAGAGTGACATGACGACTATCAATTCAACGATCAGATCGGCCCTGCTGGCGGCGACCTTGACGGCAGGCTCGGTGCATATCGCAGCGGCTCAAGAGAGCTATCCGATCGGCGTGTCGCTCGGGCTCACCGGCGTTCAGGGGGCCGCCGCGCAACGGCAGATCAAAGCTGTCGAACTCGCGGTGGACATGATCAATGCCAAAGGTGGCGTGCATGGGCGTCCGCTTAAACTGATCGTCGAAGACGATCAGACCAAGCCGGAAATCGCCGTCACCAAGGCCAGCAAGCTGATCGATCAGGACAAGGTCGTGGCGATCGTCGGCGGCGGCTCGGGCGACACCGCTATGGCGATCGGCGCGCTCGCCGAGCGCAAGCAGGTGCCCTTGCTGACGCCCACCGGATTCAACAACACCGACGCGCAGCGTGCGTACAAATACAGCTTCATGATGATCCCGAATTACGACGACGCGATTGAAAGTCTGGTCAAATATTCGGTCGACAAGCTGTCCTGCAAGAAAATCGGCCTCCTGCGGTTGACCCGACTCTGGGGCGTCCAGGCATCGGATGCCTACAAGGTCATGGCCAAGAAATATGACGTGAGCCTGGTGCGAGAAGAAACGCTGGCGGACGGCGACAAGGACATGACGCCGCAGCTCACCAACATCAAGGCGGCCGAGCCTTGCGCCGTGGGCATCTGGGCCGCGGTTCCAGCGGCGGCGATCTCCATCAAGAACGCGCGTCAGCTCGGCATCGAGGTGCCTCTGCTCGGCAACCCGATCTTCGCCGCGGCCACGACGCCGGAGATCGCCGGCAACGCGGCCGAGGGCGTGATCGGCTCCGCCACGCTTGTCGCCGCCGACCCGCTCCCGCGGCAGACGGCCTATGTCGAGGCTTACCAGAAGAAATACAATCTCGCCGCAGACATGTGGGACGCCGCGATCTTCGATGCGGTCAACCTGGTTGCCGAGGCCATCTCGAAGCTGCCAGCCGACAAGGTGACGGCGCAGGCGGTGCAGACCCAGCTTGCCGCCATCAAGCATTACGAGGGCGCGGGCGCGGTCGTCGACTTCACCAGTAATCACTGGCCGCTATCGGAGAGCTGGGTCATGATCACGGTGAAGGACGGCAAGGCTGTCCGCCTCACCAACTGACGTAACGAATGACCGGCACGGTGCGATGACGGCGGCTCAGGTTCTCCAATTCGTCTTCTCTGGGCTGACGCTCGGCTGCATCTACGCGCTCGTCGCCCTGGGTTTCACGATCATCTTCAATACGACGGGAATCGTGAACTTCGCCCAGGGCGACTTCGTCATGCTGGGGGCGATTTTCTCCGCCAGCCTCTCCTCCACGCTCGGCTTGCCGCTTGTGGCGGCGGTCCTGCTCGCGGTAGCTGGCGTGGCCGCGGTCGGCGCGCTCATGGAGCGGACGTTGATCCGTTCGCTGCGCGAGGAGCGCAGCCTCTTCACGCCGGTCATGATGACAATGGCGGCGTCGATCGTCCTCAATGCGATCGCCTTGCTCATTTGGGGTGCAGACCCGCTGCATCTGCGCGCCTACTCCGGCGAAACGCCGCTCCGGCTCTATGGCGCCACGCTCGTGCCGCAGATGCTGTGGATCGGCGGCAGCCTAGCCGCCGTGATGGTGGGGCTGTGGCTCTTCTTCAGATTCACATGGCTCGGCCAAGGCATGCTCGCCTGCGCGATGAATCGCGATGCAGCCGCCGCGCTCGGCGTGAACGTGCGCGCCATGGTCTCGCTGTCCTTCGTGTGTTCGGCGGCGATCGGCGGGCTCGGCGGAGCCCTCATCGCGCCGATCACCATGGCCACCCATGACATGGGCGGGCCGATGACATTGAAAGGCTTCACCGCCGCGATCATCGGCGGCCTCGGCAGCGTGCCGGGCGCCCTGATCGGAGGCCTCCTTCTTGGGCTGTTCGAGTCGATGAGCTCCGGCATCATTTCGTCCGGATATCGCGATGCGATCGCGCTGAGCCTCCTGTTCGTGGTGCTCATGCTCAAGCCGTCCGGAATCACCGGCGTGCGGCGCGTGAAGCGGTGACCAAAGGCAGACCGCTCATGAACCGCCTCCTCTGGCCGGCAGGCTGCGCGATCGTTTTGCTGCTCTATCCCCTGTGGCTCAACGAGTTCCTCGTCAGCATATCGGTCGTGACGGCGATCTACGTCGTCCTGCTCTCCGGGCTGTCGCTGTTCCTTGGCTACGGCGGCCAGTTCTCATTCGCGCAGGCGGTGTTCTACGGCATCGGCGCCTATACGTCGGGTCTTCTGGTCACGCGATTCCAGATTCCGCCGATCTTGGGTTTCATCGCCTCGGCCGCGCTGGGAGGCGTGCTCGCCTATGTCCTCAGCGCGCCAATCCTGCGCTTGCGCGGCTATTATCTCGCAGTCGCCACGCTGGCGCTCTGCCAGATTTTCAACGTGCTCGTCATCGAGAACTTCAACATCACCGGTGGCCCGACTGGCGTTTACGGCATCCCGCCATTTTCCGTGCTCGGCTTCGAGTTCACCACGCCACGCAGCTACCACTATCTCGTCTGGGCGATTGCCGTGCTCTGCCTGATCTTTGTGCGCAACCTGATGACGTCGCGCATCGGAAGGGCGCTCAAGGCAGTCCAGTCAAGCGAGGATGGTGCCCTTGTCCTCGGAGTCGATGCGACCGGCTTGAAGACGAAGATGTTCGTCCTCACAGGCGTGACCGGCGCCATGGCCGGTAGCCTGTTCGCGCATTATGTATCCTATGTTTCGCCGGGCACCTTCACGGTCGATCTCTCGATCTGGACGGTCGTGGTGCTGACGGTCGGAGGCGTGCGCACGATCGCCGGCGTCGTTCTCGCCGCCGCATTCACCACCATCTTCCCGTTCTTGCTCGGGCAATATCAGAACTACAACATGCTCGTGTTCGGGATCGTCCTGATCCTCGTGCTGAAGTTCTCACCGGACGGGATCGCCAGCCTCGTCGAAACGCGCGTGATACGCCTCCTGCGCCGTCCGGTTCCCGATCATGCCTGATACGCCGATCCTCGAACTCAAGGGCGTGTCCAAACGATACTCGGGGCTCGAGGCTCTGAGCGACGTCAGTTTCCTCGTCCCGGATGGCGCCATCACCGCGCTGATCGGCCCGAATGGCGCCGGCAAGTCCACGCTTTTCAATCTCATCTCGGGGCTAGACCAGCCGACGTCGGGCCAAATCCTGTTTTCCGGTCATGAAATCACTCGGCTGCGCCCGCATCGGCGGTCCGTGCTCGGCATCGGACGCGTCTTCCAGACGCCCCGGCTGTTCGACCATCTCACGGTGCTCGAAAACGTCATGGTCGGGCTGCACGGACGCACACGGTCCGGCGTCCTGCAATCCGGGCTGCGGCTGCCCAGCACACGCGCCGAAGAGGCTCGCATCCGGACTGAGGCCATGGAGCGACTGGCCTTCGTCGGGCTCGCCGACGATGCCGGCCGCGCGGCCGGCACGCTGGCCTTCGGCGGCCAGCGGCTGCTCGAGGTCGCCCGCGCGCTTGCCGGCGCGCCCAAGCTTCTGCTTCTGGACGAGCCCACCGCGGGCTTGACCCCGGCCGAGACTGACAGATTTTCCGACAAGCTGCGGATCATCCTGGCGCAAGGCGTTGCGATTCTGATCGTCGAGCATGACCTGCGCTTCATCTCGTCCATCTCCGACAAGACCGTCGTGCTGGCGCACGGACGTACGATCTATGACGGCGACCCAGCCGGAATCCGGCGCGATGCCCGCGTGATCGAGTCCTATATCGGCACGCGCCGGGAACGCCAGAATGCTTAAAGTCGACGGCCTCAGCGCGCATTACGGCGCGATCCACGCCGTCAAGGACGTGTCGATCGAAGTGCGCGAGGGTGAAATCGTCACCATTGTCGGACCGAACGGGGCGGGAAAAACGACCCTGTTGCGCACTCTGTCCGGACTTCATCGCGCGTCGGCCGGCGCCGTGTCTTATCGTGACAAGCGGATCACGAATCTCGAGCCGCATCGGATCGTCCGCGCCGGGCTGACGCAGGTTCTCCAGGGGCGACAGGTCTTCGACGAGATGACCGTCCTGCAAAACCTCCGGATGGGTGCCTATCACCGGTCGGACCGCTCGGCGCAGGCGCTGAAGCGCGATCTCGATGAGGTCTACGGCTACTTCCCCCGGCTCCAGGAGCGCGCGCAGCAGAAGGGCGGCACGCTGAGCGGCGGCGAGCAGGTGATGCTGGCGATCGGGCGCGCCCTGATGTCGAAGCCGCACCTGCTTCTTTTGGATGAGCCGTCCTTCGGCCTAGCGCCCAAAATGGTGGACGCCGTCTTCGACGCGCTTCAGCAGCTCAATCGCACCGGGCGAACCATCGTTCTGGTCGAGCAGAATGCCGAGCTTGCTTTCGACGTTGCACAGCGCGGATATCTGATGGTCCTCGGGCGGGTTGTGTTGGCGGGGTCGACCACCGAGCTTCGCGGTTCGGACGTTGTGATCGACCTTTACCTCGGCCATGCGGCGTCAGGAGTGGCGTAGCCAGAACAGCACGCTGTTTCAGGGCATCAGGACCGTGTCGGGTGTGATCGGAAGGTTGCGGGTGTGGACTCCTATGGCGCCGAAACCGCGTAATGGCGGCCTATTCCGGACGTGAGTAGCTGCCTACCATGGAGCCTCTATGGACGTCGGCGGCTCAGACGGGATGTCCTCTCCACCGATGTCTCGCCGGCGCCGGTGTCCGGCCGGAAGGGGCATCGGAATGGCGAGACAGTCGTTTCCCAAGGCCACCCGATGCAAAACCCCTGCTTTTCACGCGTGTTCCGTCTATTCTGCGGCACCGCGAATCACAGGAGCCATCATGGCAACCCAGATGACCAAGTCTCAGTTGATTGAGCAGATTGCGACCAAGACCGAACTCGCGAAAAAAGACGTCAAAGGCGTCATGGAGATGCTCGCCGAGGTTGGCTACAAGGAACTGAAGAAGAACGGCGCGTTCGTCGTTCCCGGCTTTGCCAAGTTTGTTGTCATCAAGAAGCCGGCCACCAAGGCACGCAAGGGCACCAATCCCTTCACGGGTGAGCCGATGACCTTCAAGGCCAAACCGGCGCGGAAAATTGTCAGGGCGCGCCCGGTCAAAGCCGCGAAGGCAGCGGTGTAGCAAAGAGACCCCATGAGGGGCCCCTTTAGCGATGAGGGTTCCCGGTTCAATTCAGTAAGACGTCCTCACTCGACGCCGGCAGCGGGGCTACGAAGGCGCCCGCTCGCCGGCGCCGGTGCGCTCGCGCATCGGCATCTCGTCGCGCGAGGTGAGCTAGACGCCGGCGACGAAGCCGCCGACCAGCAGCGAACCGACCGACAGATTGGTCGCCGATGCGAGCCGCTACCTAATGAAGGTAGCTTGCGAGGTTCAGGCTCTGGATCTTCGAAATCGCCGAATAGGACGCGGTCAGCTGCGCCTGATAGGTCGACAATTCCGCGGTGACAGCGGCGACGTCTACGCTCGTTAAATTGCTTCCGAGCGTCTTCGCATAACTCTGCAGGTCGGTCTGCGTTGCGCTCGCGTTTTCCAAGGAGGATGATGCGAGACCCAACTTCGTCTGTGCGACCGTCGCGGCATCGAGCGCGTTCGATACCAGCCCCATTGCCTCGTCGAGCGTCGACGTCGTAAGCGGCTCATTATTCGCCACGAGATTGAGCGCACGCAAACCTTGCTCGAATGCCGGATCGTCGGCCGTAACGCCGTAGGAAACCGTCTCCGTGTCCGACACCCGCGCCGAAGCGATCGCGTCGTCGCCCTGGTAATAGCTCGTGTCGGCCGTGGACGGGGAGCTTGCCGGCGGATAGGTCGAAGTGGACGTATCGACCGGCGGATTGGTCGTGTCCGATCCGCCGAAAAGATACTGGCCGGCATACTGCGTGTTCAGCAGCGATGTGAGCTCCTGCAACATCTGCTGAGCGGATTGTGCGACACCGTTGGGATCCGTCGACACGCTGTTGCTGGCCCCGGTCAACAGAGACTTCACCTGCGTGTAAAGATCCGTGACCGAACTGAGGGTCGAATACATCGACTGGACTTTGCTGTCCGCGCTGCCCGCGGCGTCGATGTAAGACTGCGATCGCGTCACCGAAACCTGCAGATCAATCACCTGCTGTGACTTTTCGCCCAGTCCGCCATAATCCGACGAGACGACGCCCGATGCCTCCTGAAGCTGTTCGTTGGCCATCGTGCTTTGCGTGCGCAGCGCCGCATCGATCATCTGCTCACTGATGGAGAAGCTGGCGACTCGTGCGATCATGGCCCGCCCTCACGTCGCCGCTGACTGGACGGCAGTCATCAGCGACGTAAACATCTGATTGAGCACCTGGAGCAACTCCGCAGAGGCTGTGTATTGGTTCTGCAACGAGCTGAGACGGGCGGTCTCCTGGTCCAGGTTGACGCCGGATTCCGACGACATCGTATCCGAGAAATAAGATTGCGCGGTCTGCTTGTTGGTGTAATCGGACGATGCCTGCGACGATTTCGACGCCACGTCACCGACGATATTCGCCGCATAGTCCGCGAAGGAGGTCGACGTGGATCCAAGGCCGCCCGCGGTGGAAAACGATGTGGACCCGATCAGCGTTTGGTAAAGATCATCGACGGCCGTCGTCGATCCGGGGCTGAGCACTTGGCTGCCGGTCGCGGGCGATGCAGACGAATCGAGTGTCGAGGTTGCCAGCAAGCTCGGATTGTTGAGAACATCGCTGCGAACCGCGATATCCGAAGCGCCCGAGCCGGTTATCAGATCATTGAGCCCCAGCCAGTCGGATAGTCCTTGGCCATTGGCTCCGACCGCGCTCGACATCTCGTTGATCGCGATGCCGTCGCTTGTATCCGTGCTCGCGATGACGACATTTCCAGTCGAATTGATCGACGCCGAAACGCCGGAAATGCCGTTGATGGCCGATACCAGATCGCCGACTGTCGCGTAACTCGACAGGTTCAGATCCTGATACGACACCAAGTTTCCACTCTGATCGGCCACCGCGATCCGGACCGTTCCTGAGCCGGCCAAGGGCGTCGTGGACGAGACCGCGGCCGTGCCGGTCAGGCTTGTTGGCGGCGGAATCGAGGTGCCCTGATTATTCACCGCGTTGACACTCGCCTTGAGCTGGTTTGCCAACTGGTCGAGCTGGGATTGCGCATCCGGCAGGCTCGTGTCGCGCAAATCGATCAGCGCGCCGATGCTCCCCGATTGAATCTGCGAGGTGATGTCGACGCCGTTGACCATGATCCCGCCGAATCCGCTCGGCGGCGTCGCGCTGTATGTCGTCGAGGCGGTGACATTGGCGGCCGGCGTATAGCTCAGTTGGTGGACGCTCGTGTCGACCAGCGCCTGACCAGAGCTCGTATAGACCTGGAGGCTGCCGCTGGACGTCGTAAAGTAACTCACGTCCAGATTAGAGGCGACGTCCTGAAGCGCCGTGTTGCGCTGGTCTTCGAGATCTCCGGTCGGTTGATTAGTGGCCGTCGCTTGTTGAATTTGGATGTTCAGGCTGCCGATGAGCTGCAATTGCGTGTTCACGTCGTCGACAGACGTGGCAATATCCTGGTTGGCGTTGCCACGGAGATCCTGGATGCCGCTCGATGTGTCCTGGAGCTGCGACAAGGCGTCGTTCAGCGATCCGACGACATTGGCTTGCAATGACGCGCTGTTCGGGGTCCCCTCCAGTGTCGAGACCGCGGACTCGAGCGACGCCAGCGTGTTGCCGAGTGACGTCCCGGTGCTGTCCGTTCCACTCACGCTGCCGAACAACGATTCCAACTGACCCAAGTAGTTGTTCGTGGCGTTCGCCGCACCCAAATCCGAAGTCGCCCCGACCAGGGAACTCATCAGGGCCTTGTCCACGCTCCCGGTGATGTCCGAGATCGCGGTTCCCGCGCCCATGCCGCCGGTGACCACGGAGACCTGCTGCGCGGTCTTTTCCGTATAGCCAACCGTATCCGCATTCGAGATGTTCGCGGATGCGACCTCCATCTGCACCTGCGTCGCCATCATTCCGCTGATGGCGATATATGCGGCGCTGTTGATCGACACTCGCGCGCTCCTTAAAGCCGGAAGCTCAAGCCCGTATGTTGGCCGTATAGGACCGGACCGCGCGGCCTGACTGCCCATTCGCGGTATAAGGCGCGGTGTCCGCGATGCGTCCTCGGATCGCGGACATCACCGCATCGATCCGCCTCTGGCTCGCCTCGATCGCCGCGCGCAGCTTGATGACGTTCTCGTCGATGCTGACTTGCAGGACTTTCAGGCGTTCGGCGACTTTCAACCGCAGCGCCTCATTGCCCTTGAAAGCATCCGTGCCACGCGACGACACTTGGGCCACCCAGTGCTCGAACGCGGCCGCCAGCTCCATCTTTCGGCGCAGTTTCATCGAGCGCGAGGCCGGCAGCCCTTTTGCAAGGATCGCGTTCTCCTCGGCCGTCAGGACGATCATCTCGTCGATGAGCGCAATCAGTTCGGCCACGCTGTCCGGCTCAGCCGGCACTTTGATTGCCACGTTCATGGAAGACTCCGTTGATAATCCAATCTTGATACTATTTCCGAACCAGCCGGCCGCAGCGATTGTAGGCGCTCACCGCCTCGAAGCGGCGTGCTGACGCCGCACGTGCCTGATCGATATGGCGCGCGCGTGCATCGAGTTCGGCGACGAGGTGGCGCAGGTCCGCCAAGGCGACACGAGCTTGCCGGCGACCAACCCCCTCGCTCAGGCAGGCCTTGGCGCGCTCGGTGACCCGGCGCGCGCGCCACAAAAGTAGATCGCTGCCATCCGTTCGCTGATCCCTTGCCATCGTCAGCGGCTTATCGCTGACATCAGCGTATCGAACATCTTATCAACCGCTGTGATCACCTGCGCGGACGCGGAATAGGCCTGCTGCGCCGTCATCATGGTGCTGAATTCCTGGTTTGTATTCGTCGCGCTGGATTCGAGCTCGCTGCCGTAGATCGTTCCAGCTCCGCCGGTCCCGGACGCCTGGATTATCGGATTGCCCGATGCAACCGTGGCCTGATAGAGCCCGTCGCTCTGCGCGGCCAGAGAATCTGGCGAGGAAAACGTCGCCACGGGAATCTCGTAGATGGCGATCGTCTGCCCATTCGAATAAGTGGCGTTGACCAGCCCGTCGTTTCCGACGCTGACCGAACTCAGCTTGCCGAAGGCCAGTCCGTCGGAGTTGATGCCGGCTACGCTGATCGCCGGCGTGCTCAGGCCCGACGCGTATTGCGTCAAGCCATCGGTTCCACCGACCGTGCCGAGATTCAGCGAGATGGTGCTGTCGGCGGCGCCGCTCGACCATCCAGAGATGGAGATCGTCGGCGGGTTCGGCTGCGTACTCAAGAGCGAGCCGTCGCTATTGAATTTGACGGTCACGGTTCCGCTCGTTACCTGGCCGGTGGAGGCCGATGGATTCGACGTGGCCGTCGGATCCGAGAACGATGCAGTCCATGTGTTCGCGGCCGTCTTCGTCCAAGTGGCCTCGACGGTGTTCGCCGTTCCCAGGCTGTCATAGACCGGAATCGAGGTGGTGAACGTCGCGTTGACCGCCGCATCGGCAGGCAGGTTGGCGGCAATCGTGCTTTCGGTCGTGGCCGAACCGCTCACAGACGCTACGTCGGTATCGATGGGCTCAAGAGCGCTGCCGACGACGTTCCCTGATGCGTCGGTGCGCAAGCCCATCAGATAATTCCCGTCGTTGACGAGATAGCCGTTGTTGTCGACCGTGAAAGCGCCGTTCCGCGTATAGGACACTTGGCCGCCACTCACGCCGCCCTGCACGACGAAGAACCCATCGCCCTGGATGGCCACGTCGGTCGCATTCGTCGTTGCGGTCAACAGGCCCTGCTGCGTGACATTGCTGCGGCCGTAGATCGTAACGCCACCGGATGAGTATTCTCCCGATCCCACGGCCGAAGTGACCAGGTCGTCAAACATGCCGCTGGTCGTCTTGTAGGCTGTCGTGGACGAATTCGCGATGTTGTCGCTGACCATCGCCAGCGCTTGGCTTTGCGCGCTCAAACCGGAAATTGCAGACGATAACGCACCCGAGAGGCTCATGTTGTACTCCTAACAAGCTCTACGATTTGACGCCGACGACGTTGTTGACACTGACCGGGACACCGTCGATATCGAGCATCGTGGTTCCGGAGGAGTTGTCGACGTCGTCGACTTTGCCGGTGAAGGTGGTGTAGCCGTAGACCGAATTCCCCGTTGCATCGCTTGCAGCGACGCTCAGCGTGTATTGACCACCGTCCGGGAGCTGCGTTCCGTTATTCGTGGTGCCGTTCCACGTAAACGAGTTCATGCCCGCGGCAGCGGGCCCGGTTCCGGACCAGACGGTGTTGCCTGACGCGTCCTTGACGGTGAGCGTTACATTCGAAGCGGGCGCGGTCAGCGAGTAGCCGAACGCCGCCTGGCCATTTTCCAGGGTCGTAGTATTGCCCTTCACTTCAACGGTATGCCCGAGGTAGTTGATGGAGTTCATCGTCAGCAGGCTGTTGAACGACGTGAGCAGATTGCCGAGATTTGTGTTCAGGGTCTGCTCTTGATCGAAGTTCGCGTACTGACTCATCTGATTGACGAAGTCGGACGTATCGGTCGGATCGAGCGGATCCTGGTTCTGCAATTCGTCGACGAGCAGCGTCAGGAAATCGGTCGATGAGATTCCGGCGCTGGACGCGGCGCTGCTGACGGCTGCCGACGACAAAGAGCTGGAAGTTGCTGAGCTGATGCTCATGATCGCCACCGTCCTTGAGGCGCGGAGTGCGCATCACGATGCGCTTCGGATCATGTCGGTGATCTTGACTTCCGCTCGTCTTTAAAACGGACGGCGCGGAAATTTCAGGCAATAAATCTGCGGCCGTTCGGGCTCTGCCGAACGTCGGGTCTGCCAACAGCTTCGACAGCGCGGCTCGATTGCATCACGCCGTCAGCACAGACCAATGTTGTAATGTTGTTAGGCCGGGAACTGGCCAGGAAATGGCCGTCCGCTCAAACGTGCAGATCAGCGGAGAAACGGAAGTCCGCCCCCGAAACGAGGCGGCAGGCGCATGGCCCCCAGCCTGCGCCGGTCCTCTGCTGAAAGCTGCGCAATGCCGTCCGAGAAAATCTCGTTGGCCTCGATCTCGTCGTCGGCCCGCTCCGCACGCTCGGCCTTGAGCTCGGCCAGAAATGCCACCTTGTCGAAGGTGTCGGCGCTGAGGAGCTTTTCCTTGTGCTCGTGTGCCGCCCTCACTTCGTCGAAATTGGCTTCGAACCGCTCCCGGAGCTTAGCAAACGTGGCTTTCATGATCTCGGCGCCCTGCGGGCTGAGCGTCGCGCGCACATGTTCGGCGAAGAGCCCCGCGTCCGGGCGACCACGCCAAGCGTATGCCGAGTGATCCCCCAAGATCCAGCCGGCAAACAGAAAGTTGGCGCCCACGGAAGCGATCAACAAGAATGGCAAATATTTTCGGCCTTGCCGCCACACCGCACTCATCCGCGCCCCCAACCTGCAAGCTCAGTCTTTGAAATAGGTTATATCGACTACGGAGGCGACAAAATCGTGGAAGTCGACCTCGTTTGGGTCGAGGCGTGTCATATTGTGGAAAATTCCGCAGAATAAGCCGATGATAAAACAAACTGAGACAAACGCCATGCGCCAGGCTGGCCGAGTCGGCCAGAACGACCGCAAAATGCCCTGAAAAAGCGGCCTTTCCTCAGGCTCTTTCCGGACCGGAGCCTCCCGCTTGGCCTGCGCCATAATGCGATTGGTCAGGCCTGCCGGAGCGCGAACCGCTGGGCGCGCCAAGAGAGCACCCATCGCCCTCGCCTCTCGCAACAGCTCTTTGGCGGCGTCCGAATGCGCAAGCAGGAGCAGCGCCTCCCGCTGCTCCTCGACCGGCCAACTGGACATGTCGTGGCCCAGCCGGTCCAAGAGATCCTCAAACGCCACTAAATCCATCGTCAGTCCCGTTCGCCCCCGGCCGCGCCCGCGACGGGCTAAGGCCTGGGCCCACGTAAGCGGGCAATAGACCCATTTTCAAGTTCAAATTGGCCGGCGGGCACGCCCCGATTTGGCAAGTTCCATCGCTGGACGCACCGATCTCAGACAACTCCCAGATCGGGCGAGACGCCGTCCAACGGCCCCCGCTAGGACTTCAACGGTTTGTCGCCCGCCGTCATCGCAACCTTCGCCCAGGCTTCCCGCAACTCGGTCAAGCTCGCGATGATACGGCCGTACTGGACCCCGGCGTCGGGCCGTCCGAACGAGCGCAGACACGCAACGATCAGCGCGTTGTAGGAACTATGAAGTCGTTCCGCGAGCAAGCCGCCTTTTTCGAAATTCAAATGGTGACTCAACCCGCGCAGGATCGTCGTCGCGCGGATCAGGCAGTTGTGACTTTCCTCGAACCGCTTGGCTTGGCTCGCCGCGAGCGACTTCCGAAGAGCAATGATGGCCCCGTCGAACAGCATGACAACCGCCTGCAGGGGCGGAACGGCAATCGATACGTCGCGATAGGCGCGAGCCGCCTGATGGAATGTGGAATTTGTTGTCATGAGGTACTACTCGATTGCGCGTCCATGAGGGATTGAAGATAGGTCAAGGTGTTTGTCGCTTCCTGAATCGCGGCCTGATATTGCGCGTACTGGGTTTGCAGATTGGCCTGATACGTCGAAGCCTCCGACTCGATATCCGTCACCTGTTGCTGCAGAGTATCGTCCTGCGTTTGCAGGCCCGACACGAGCGATTGCAGTGTGCCGGTCGTGGGATCAGACGCCGTCGAGCCAATGCCATTGATCAGGGAGGCGAGACCCGACGTCGAGGTCACAGTGATGGACTGCGACGTGTTGCCGGTATAGTCGAGCGCCAGCCCCGCATAGGGCGTGCCGAGATTGCCAATAATCACGTTGCCGCTGACTGTGAACATCGAGCTGTCGCCGCCGACCGAGGCGGACACAAGATTTCCGGAACCATCGACGGCCAGATCGAGGGTGAACGAGCTCGGTGCGTTGGTTCCCGGCGCCATCGTGGAGAGATCGCCAGACGACGAACTGACCTGCGTCGCGAGGAGCGCCTCGACGCCCTGGAGATTGTCGGTCAAAGACGTGTCGAGGGTCGTCGTATCGAGCTGCAAGTCGTTGGTGTCGGTGAACGACAGTCCGAGATCATTGAGAGAAAGGCCGCCGACCGTCGTGTTCATCGCGCTCTGCAGCTGATTCATGATGTCGGTCATGGTGCTGTCACCAAAGAGAACGCTGCTGGACGACACGGTGCCGTCCGAATTCAACTGCTGCTGCGACGTCACAAAATCGCGGAATGCATTGTAGTCGGTGACGAACGTCTGCAATGCCGTGGTCATTTGGCTGGTGTCCGGGCTGATGTCGATATTCAGCGAGGTCCCATCAGGCGTCGGCTGGTACAGGTGAAATGTCGTGTCACTCAGAACATCGCTGATGTCGTTGCTGTTGCGCGTCATCTGGATGCCGTCCAGCGTGATGATGGCCGGCTGCGCGGTTTGCAATTGATCCGTGAAGTTGCCGGACCCGTCGGTCACGCCGAGATTGGTGAGAATATCGTCCCCGGAAGTCGACGTGGTCACGATATTGGCATTGTCCTGGTTTGCCGAGAGCACCAGCTCGTACTGGCTGCCGGAGATCTGGACGACCGACGCCTGCACGTTGGTCGTATTCTCCTGCGCATTGATCGCGCTGACGACGTCCTGCAAGGACATGCTGCTGGTGACGTTGATATTTGCGCTCGTGCCGCCATCGAGGCCGATGGAGAAGGCCCCGGTATAGCCGAGCGGGTCAGATTCGTCGGAAACCACGGTTCCGGCGACCTTCTGCTCCTGGGCGACCTGCTGAACGGTCAATGTGTAGCTGCCGGTCGGCGCGCCATTGTCGACCGTCATCCCCAGCACAGCGTCGGGGCTGATATCGCCGCTCGCGGTGATCGCTGCGGTGCGCGCGCTGAATGCGCTGTCGGACAAAGACGTGGTGTTGGAATTGCTGAAGGGAAGCGCATCGCTTGCGAGACTGCTGAGCAGCGTCTGCATTTGCTGGTATGCAGAGATCTTCGCTTGATTATTGGTGATCGAGGTTTCGATCGTTGTCGCAGGAGCGAGCTTGGCCTCGACTTCCGACTCGATTAGCGCATTCCAATCAATACCGGCGGGATTCGTCGACGCGCCCGCCGTTGTTGTTCCCGTCGTGGTCGTCGAGGGCACCGTGCTTGTGGTCGTCCCTGTGCTGGTCGCGCTGCTGACCGTCATGTGCCTCGTCCCGTCGGCGGTGACGGGCTGGCCACCGCCAGCCCGTCAGGGGATTCGTTAGCCCAGAAGCTTCAGAAGATACTGCGGCATCTGGTTCGCGGCCGTTTCAGCAGCCACCGCGGCCTGCGTCTTGACTTCGGCCGAGGACAAGGTGGCCTCTTCCGAAGCCACGTCGACGTCCGTGATCGCCGAGTCCGCCGCCTGCAGGTTCTGCGTCTGCGTAGAGATGGAGCTGGCGCTGAAATTGAACCGCGATTCCTCGGCGCCGATGTTCGCGCGAGCGGACGAGACGGAGTTCAGCGCGGTATCGAGGGTCGTCAGGGCAGCTGTGGCGCCGGATTG
Source organism: Pseudolabrys sp. (assembly GCA_036519015.1). Classification (GTDB taxonomy): domain Bacteria; phylum Pseudomonadota; class Alphaproteobacteria; order Rhizobiales; family Xanthobacteraceae; genus Pseudolabrys. The sequence goes on from DATDMA010000278.1 coordinate 19,411, forward strand.
CGAGCTCACATCCAGTCCACTGATGCCGAGCGCGCTCGAGGTCAGCGTCGAAAGTGTGACGTTGATCGTGTCCGTAGCGGACGCGCCGACCAGGACGGAAACGCCCGACGAGGACGAGAATGCACTGGTGCCGTCGAGCAGGCTTTGGCCGCCGTAGGCGGTGCCCGTCGCGATGCTGTCGACTTCCTGAGTCAGCTGCGAAAATTCTTCGTTGATGTAAGTGCGGCTGTCATCGGTGACCGTGCCGGAGGATGCTTCCGACGCCAGCGACTTCATGCGCGTCAGAATATCGCTGATGTTGGAGGCACCGCCGTCCGCGGTCTGGAGGATCGAGGTCGCCTGCGATGCGTTTGTGGCGGCCTGTTGCAGGGTCGAAACGTCAGAAGAGATCTGCGTCGAGATGGCGAGGCCGGCCGCGTCATCGGACGCCTGCGTGATGCGCAGGCCGCTCGACAGCTTGGAAAGCGCGCTCGATTCCTGCGCCGAGTTGATGTTCAAGTAGGCGACGGCCGAGTTCGCTGCCGTATTCGTGGAAATTACGGGCATTGACTTGCTCCTTGCGTGGAGCGGCAGAGTGCGCCGCTTCCGGGAAACACGTGACGTGAGACATCCCCCGTCCACCGCGTTGAACGGGCGGAGCGCCGCCAACCGGGCGGACTTTTGGGAGGCATCGCGTTTGTATGGTTATTGGTCGGTAAACGTGTGGCGGATATCGCCTTCGTTGCGACGAAGGATTTTCTTGAGCTGCTGCCGGCCGCGCTTGAGCAGCGACTCGACCGCCGCGATGGTCGTCTCCATCACTTCGGCGATCTCGGCGTTGCTCATGTCCTCGTGATACGACAGGATTACGGCGATGCGCTGCTGCTCCGGCAGCAGGTTCATCGCCTCCTCCAGCATGTTGATCACTTCGCTCCGCTGCATGGTGCTGACCGCGTCGGGCTGCGAAGCCGCCGGCTCGGGGATAGCGTCCACGTCCTCAGTCCGCGGACGCCGGCGCAGGTCGATGCAGCGATTGGTCACGACGCGATAGAGCCAGGTCGAGAACTTGGCGCGACCCTGCTGCCATTGGCCGCGGTGCGTCCAGATCTTGAGGAACGTGTCCTGAACCACGTCTTCGGCGTCGGCGCCGCTGCCGAGAATGCGCAGCGCGATCGCATAGGCACGGTCGATATGCCGCTCCACCAGGCAACGGAACGCCGCCTCGTCATTGGCTCCGAGCCGGTCGAGCAGCTCGCAGTCCTCGTCATAAACAATCTGCGCATCCCGAAGCGTTTCAGGACGCGCAACGGGCGTAGCCGCCCGAGAGTCCACACTCTCGGGCGGCGTCATCGCCGTCTCGATCTCTATGGGTGCCCAGACGTCAAGCGCATAGGCCATTGAAAACCTCCCGCCTCGCCATGCCGGCGGATACGCCTCTGCATGGCTTCCAATCCTTCAACGGCGGCGCGCGAAAAATCTGGCGATTTTTTTTGTTATATTTCAATGGCTTAGTGGGAATCTTTTGCCGGGCCAGTGGGAATTTTTTGCCCCATACGCCGCTTGAGCATTGATGAGTGTCGGCAGCATGAGTCCAATAATTCCGCAATAGTCAGTCGTCCGGATCGGCCGAACGGAAAGACTAGTCAGGTTGACGGCTTGTTTTACTTGGATGACGACGCAACAAAAGCTGACGCGAACGCGAAGGGACACTTCAGAAGGTCGAACACACGAACGCGCAACGCGTACAAAGACAGGCCGAAACACCAACTTCACTTGACCGAAGGCGCCTTTCGACGCCCTCGGCATGCTCGGAATCTGCCGCGGGCAAGGGTAGCCCGAATCGGCACAGCGCAATAGTTAAGAAAGTGCAATTTTTTTGCCCCACGTAAGCCCGGCGTCTCCGCCGCGGAACGAAACGCAAGGCCTTTCCAGCCAGCCTCGGACACCAGCCCCGCCTGATTCCGCGTCCTTCGCCGTTTAGGAGAGCGCGATGTCAGGGGGCGTATGAATGAGCCGAGAAAATTCAGCAAAATCGCATCGCGCGGCGTCGGTGCGTGATGGCGGTTGCTCATTCGATGTGTTCGACACCTTCCTGTTGCGGCGCTGCACGCAGCCAGACGGAGTCTTCGAGCGTGCTTTCCAGCTCTCTCCGGCAAGCGCTACCTGTCCAGACGCCGCCGCCAGTTACGTGCAGCACCGCATCGGTGCCGAAGCCCGCGCCCGCAAGATCAACTTAGACCGCGTGGGCACCTCCGAGGTTGCGATCTCGGACATCTACGTGCGCTTTCCCTTTCGCCTCTTCGGACTAGAGGCGGGGGCGCTGCCGCAGCTTGTGCAGGCGGAATTCGAGGCGGAGGTCGATCTCTGCCGGACGAATGTCGAAATCCTGCGTCTGTACCGAAACATGAGAGACAAAGGCCTGCGCACAGGCTTCATCTCCGACACTTATTGGGATTCAGGCCAGTTGGCCGAATTGCTGCGTGCCTGCCAGCCGGACCTCGCGTGGGATTTTCTCTACGCCTCCTGCGACCACGGGACCAACAAGGTTGACGATCTCTTCTCTCGCTACTTGACCGAGCAGAACGTCGACCCTGCCAAAGCCCTGCACATCGGCGATAATGAGCAGGCCGACATCAAGGGCGCCCGGCGGCACGGAATTCAACCGCGCCACTATCCGCAGGCAACAGCACACTTCGCCGATCAATTGAACCGGGAGACGTCCGCAGCCGAACTCTTGAGCCCGCGCCGCGCCTCTCCGCTCGATCAGGGCTTTCGAACCTTGCGCCGAATCGTGGCCGCGCGGTCATCGCGAAGATCCGCCGCCTTTCAATTGGGCATGAGCGCGCTCGGGCCCGTGATGAGTGCTTTCGATGCCTTTATCGAGAAGCGCGTCGCCGAATTGCGTGCCCAAGGCGGGACCGTCCTGGTCGCCTTCCTCGGACGCGACGGTTTCCTGCCGCATCAGATCTGGCGCGCGACGAGAAGCGAGTCAGGCAGCTATATCGAAGTCAATCGCCGGGTCAGCGCCGTCGGCTCGGCGGACACAATCGAACAGATCGTCGAACTGTTCGCGAACATACCAAAGATCAATGCAAGAGCATTCGCCGAAATGCTCAAACTCGACGTGCCTTCCGTCGCGGCGTTCCTCGCTGCTTTTCCGCAGGGCATAGCAACGGGCAAGACGCTCGCCGAGGCCCTGCCCCGGCTGATCGACCCGAACTGCCTGGCCGATTTGGCGTCCGGCATGCGCCAGGACATTTTGGCGCACCTTCGGTCCTCGATCCCGGATTTCGACCGATGTACCGACCTGGTCCTCGTCGATCTCGGCTATTCCGCCAATATTCAGAAGGCCTTGAGACGCATCTTCGATTGCCAAGGAATCGGAACGCGTCTGCATGGCGCCTACCTTCTAACGCGTGACGATACGATCCAGGACATCGCCGATGGCGACAGCGCGGTCGGCTTCATTTCAGATCTTGTCGTAACGCCGCACGTCAAACGGATGCTGATGCGGAACGTGTCGCCACTCGAGCAGCTATGCTGCTCGCCGGTCGGCTCGGTCAGATCCTATAATGGCGCCGAAGTGCAGCGCGAAGTAGACCCACGACCGCCGGAGCAGATCGCGGCGGCGAGCGAGGCACAAGCCGGCGCGCTTGCCTTCGCCCGGAGCCTTCGTGACTGCGCGTCCGAACACAATATGAGCCCGTTCGCCGATATCGATAACGCCGCGGGCTGGACGGCCGCCATCCTTGGGCGGTTGCTGCTGCTGCCGAACGACGACGAACTTCATTTGCTCGGATCGTTCAAGCATGACGTCAACCTCGGAACCGTCACGCTCGCACCGATGCTGGATGCAGGCTTGGTCGAGCGGCTCCAGATCTCCGCCGGATTTCCGGCAACGTGCAAATCAGCCCCTCCACCGATGTGGCTTGGGGGCTGTTTTTCCACTTTGTCACCGGCCCACGCCTTTCTTTATTTGTTGTTCGGTGCGAACAGGCTTCCACTTGGCATCTTCGGCGACGTCAAGGCCGGACAGATTAAAATCGGCCTTTTTGCCGCCGATGGCGGCTCCAGTTTGGAGCCTGCGCTCTGTTATCGCACCGGGCTCGGCGAACTGCGCGTCCGATTTGCCATTTCCGCGCGCATGCAAGTCCGAACGGTCGTCGTTCCGATCCCGCCGCTGGCGATGGAAGGCCTGATTGACGGCGTGGTCGTACAAGACGGCGAAACCGTCCAGGAGGCCTCGGCCAATCCGGCCCCGATCGCGTGGCCTACGGATCAACTGCGTTCGGCCGGGTTGGAGCGTTCCGGCCGTTATTTCCGGGTCACTACTGCCGATGCGGCTCTGATCATCGACATTGGCGCCCTGGAAAAGCCGATCGCCATCTTCAGCATCGCTGTCAGGCCGCTCGGCCCGCAGGCGAGCCCTGCACCGATCGAAACGCTCAGCCGATCTCCCGCCTGATTTTCCCGCCCCGAACGTAAAAGGGGGGTATGCGGGGGCGCTGATGCTTCAATCGAATCCAGGCGGCGGCTACGCTCCATCATTCGAGCGTCCATCCGCCATGCAACCGTTGATCGATTTTCGACTCGGCGAACGCCAGCAACAGCACATTCAAAGGCTCGCCGGTCATCGTGGACAGCCATTTGTCTGGGACGGCCGCGCCGCATTCGACAGCCAGGCCAAGATCATCATTGTCACGCGGCCGCCAACAGGACCTCAAACCGAGACGTTGCGCCGCTCCCTCGATTCGCGCTCGGTCGTCGTCATTCCATTCGGCGAAAATCCTGTGTTCGATGCCTTGAAGGCCAGGCTCAACGACTACGGCATGATCGCGCCATCGGGCAGCGACGGACCTCATCAACTCTGGTGGGGCGGTCTGAATAACGCCGGCTTCGCGAGCGGCCCACAGACCAAGCGTCCGCTGGTCGTGTCCTGCTATCCGGCTGATGCCGGCCGGACCGAACCAAACAATCTCGCCCAGTCCCTTCATGCCTTCGGTCTCGATCACCTTGTCCAGCAGATCGATGATGCGCCGCCGGGACCCCTGACTGGACGACAGAAGATCAAGTTCATTCTGGATACCTGGAAGAATTCCGACCAGCCGATCCTCTGGCTGGACCCTGACGCCGTCGTGAAGCGGCCCATCTCCTTGCTCGATACCGTTGACTGTGACGTGGCCCTCCACAAATGGCGCGGCTGGGAGATTTCAACGCGGACCCTCTACTTCGGGCGCTCTGCCGCGGCCGAAGCGGTTCTGCGGACATGGCTGCGGCTCGCCGACACGTTCCCCGAGATGTGGGAAGGCTACCTCCTGGACCAGGCTTGGAGCCTGGTCGCGTCACAGATTCCGCTCAGCACAATCTGGCTTCCGCGCAGCTACCATGCGCTGGCCGCGGATCATGAGCGGCACGATCCGCCCGTCGTCACCCACAATCTTGCGCCGGGCACGTGCGAGCTCAGTCCGTGTTCCGATTTCCCCCACGCACTGCGGATCGCGCGGCGCGCCGGCCGGACCGGCGCCCCTGAAGCGCAATTGGTGATGTCGTCGCGCCAAGACCAACGCGGCGGCACCGCGGCCGTTCTCCTGCGCCGCGCAGGCTCGATGGACGCTCGCCACGTGGCGGCGATCGTCGAGGACATTGCCAAGGCATTCGACGCCGATCCCGCCGGGTTCGCACAGCTCGAGCTGTCGCTCTGCCCATGGCAGGACGATCTCACTGCGACCCTGACTGCGGCGCGCCAACAGAATGCCGCAACCATCGTAGTCGATCCGACGCATCGTATTCCGGACATCATGTTCCGAACACTGAGCGAGAAGTTCGCCAACCGCGTCGAGGACGATGGCAGCATGCATTCCCCGGCCTTGCGGCAGATCTTGCCGATGCACTGCGGAAGCTTGGGGCCGCAGACCCTTCCCGTTCCAACGCCGGACCGCCACTCCGCGCTTGAGAGCCAGTCCTGATTCGTACTTGTCGTTGCGTAGCCAATCACCGCGTCGGTCGACATCAATAACGCTGGGCAACGCCTTATGCTTCGAACCATCTTCATCCTCGCACCGGGCGCCCAACAGCAATTTGCCCTTGCGGCCCTCCTGCGCGCGCACAATCCGGACCTGTCGTTCGTCCCGATCTCCAGCGCCGAAGATCTCGCCGCGATCGAGGGTCCCGCTTTGCGCGATGGCCGGCTGATTTCCTTTGCATCCGGAACGATCGTGCCTGCCGCGGTGCTCGATAGGCTCGGCTATGGCGCCTATAACTTCCATCCAGGGCCGGCCGCCTACCCCGGATGGGCGCCGGCACATTTCGCTTTGTACGATCGCGCCAGGACTTTTGGCGCCACAGCGCATCTGATGATCGAACGTGTCGATGCGGGTCCCATCATCGATACGGAAATGTTCATCGTGCCGCACAACATCTCGGTCCGTGGCCTCGAGCAGATGACCTACGTTCGGATGGCCTATTTGTTCTGGCGCCTGGCTCGAAAGCTCGCAACCCAGACTGAGCCTCTGCAAACCTTACCGATTAAGTGGGGAGAACGGCGAAGCACGAAGCGACTGTACGCTTCCATGTGCGATATTCCCGCCGAAATCACCAAAGCGGAGCTGGCTCGGCGAATCGCGGCATTCCACGACGATTTTCGCGGAATTGTCCCGACCGTGATGCTGCATGGCGTCAGGTTCCAAGCCGTTCCGACGCCAGTGGCATCTGAACCCGAAAATCACAGTTCGGCCCCGCGCGAAACGGTAGAAGGCCTTGGCCCGCTCACGGCGCCTTGTTTGAGTCGCAAGCGCCTTTAGGCGCGGCCATGGCGTTACGCGTTCAGCGTATGCACGCAGCTACTTCGTACCCTTGGTACGGGCCAGGTAGTCGACGATCGCGGTGGCATCTTCCGGGGAGATCGGGGCCTTGTAGGCGGTGATCATCTTATGAACGACCTCGTCCCACGTATCCTTCGGCAGAGAAGGCTGGGACATCAGATGATCGGCTGAATGGCAGGCGAGGCAGTTGTTGTTGACAGCATCGGCTCCCGGGCCGGGCGGGACCGTCGCGTCGCTGGTCGGCACGTCGAGCTTGAGCGACTTGAGCGTCTTGAGCGTTGTGAAAGGCGCGGCGTGGCCAGCAAGCGCCGGCAGAACGATGCCGCAGATTGCGGCGGTCGCGAGCAGAATGCGTGGCATGTGTCCAGTCCCCTTCAGGCCGCAACCACGTGGGTCGTCTCGATGGTGTTGATCATATAGCCTGCGGGATTCCAGATCGGCGTGGAGGGCTGCGCCACGCCGTTGCTATTGGTGCAGCGAACCATCACGCTGTAATTGCCGCGCGCAGGCAGCGTGAATTGCGCCTGCCACTGGCGGAAGCCGTACTTGCCTTCGTCTTTCCCGAGCTGTGTCGGCTGCCAGCTCTTGCCTCCGTCGATCGACAGGTCCACGCGCGCCACGCCACTATCGCCGCCGAAGGCGATGCCGCGCGCCGGCGTCGGTGCACCGGCGTGCAGCGTGTCGCCCGCGCGGATGTTCGTGATGAAGGATCGGGGCGGCATGCGCGTGGCCGGCACCAGCTTCACGCCCTTCTGCCCCGGGGTGACGGTCGCGTTCGGCGTATCGGGGATGCGGTACGCGGTCGAGGTCCAATAGTTGGTGTCGGGCTGGTCGAGCACTTCGATGTCGTTCAGCATCTTGACCCAATAGACCCCGCACCAGCCCGGCACGACGAGCTTGAGCGGGAAGCCGTTCAGCAGGGGCAGTTGTTCGCCGTTCATGGCGAACGCAATCATGACCTCGCCGTCGCGTGCGTGATCGACGTCGAGCGACTTCAGGAATTTCGGTGCCTCCGGGATAACCGGCTCATCCAGGCCTCCGAACCGCACCTGCACCGCCCCCGCCTTCACGCCGGCGCGGTCCAGCACATCCTTCAAGCGGACGCCGCCCCAGAGCGCGTTGCTCATCGACCCGTTGGCCCACTGGGCGCCCGGAACGCGCGGCTGCATGTAGATGCGCGAGTTGCCCGCGCACTGGCTAACCGCCGCGAGTTCCACGCGCGGCATGCCTTGCAGCAGATCGTTCAGCGACAGCGACAGCGTTTGGTTCACATGCCCGCGCACCGACAGGCGGTATGTGCCGACATCGACCTCGCTCGGGAAGGTCGCCCAGTGCCAGCTTACATAGTGCTGATCGTTCGGCGTGAAGACGCCCTTGTCGAACACCTCGAACGGGGTTTCGAGCCAGGGCGGGCTCGACCGCTGCACGATCATCGGGCCCTTCTGCGGATACGCCGTCGTCAGGGCTCGCATGCTGGGACCGCCCGGTGCGTGCAGATCGACCTCCGGCTGCGCCCAGGCCGGCCGCAAAAGTGGAGCAGACAGCAGGGCGAGGCTACCGGCGCCCGCCGCGCCAAGCAGGCGCCGCCGCGTCATTGGCGGATGAAGACGATCGGAACTCTGCACGGGGGGCCTCGCTGAACTGTCGCCCGCGCCGATCATCCGGCGCACTTGGGGCGTGCTTTATATCGGCGCCCGACGGGCATGCCTTGTTCGGGATTGGCGTTGTTGCGAAGGCTTGCGGCAAAAATGTGAGGCGCTCTATAGGGCCGGCCGAGCGCCGCGCGGCCAACGGCTGGTCGCGGCGATGGCCTCATGCCATGCCGTGGCCGGATCCGACACGCCATGCGCAAGGAAATAGGCCTGAAGCTGTTCGATCCGCTGCCGCGTCGCCTCGCCGAACAGCTATGCCCAGGGCGATCATTGAGGCCGCCCTGGCGGCAGCGGGGTCATCGTCGTCGACGACCGCTGGATGAAGTCGAGGCCCAGATTTGCGTTGAAGGGTGATCAAGGCGTTTGATCGTGAGTGTTTTGCACGCCGCGTTGGCCGAACCATGTGCATCACTTATGCAGAACGCGGCCATCCTTGGCCGAGTTTACCGGCCTGCGATACCGTTCGACGCCATGGCGCCGTTTTCTGAGATATCGCTGCTATAGCCAACGGGCAATAAAAGGTGGTCTATACATACCGCTGCCAAACGATCCATACGCGGTACTGTCGTGTTGGTCTCCACGGCTTACCTGCGGAGCGCTTTAGTGCGTCTACCAAATACCATGACCACTCTCGAACTGATCGCTGAAGGCCGCCCCGCCTGCCCTCAGTGCGGGTGGAGCATGTGGCCGGTTAACTTCACGCCGGACGAAAAAACGGATTATGAACGACGCACATTCGATTGCCCGCGCTGCGAGCATCAAATGGTGACCGTTGTAAAGGTCCGGTAGCCCTGCGTAGGAACTCGGGCGGCAATGCCTAGAAAACCGGCTCACCGCCCATGGCCTTGCCGCGACTGCCAAAAGAGCGCAGATTCTCATATGGAATCGATCCTGGGCGCCGTTAACGAGGCCCGGCGACAACAAACAAGGAAAATACTTGTCGGACCCGACGCCAAGCAACAACAGCACGTACCGGCTCGAAGGTCTGGTACCTCGATCGTGCAACGTCCTGTTGGTTTATCCTCGTTTTGCCTCGGGCACGTTTTGGAATTTTGAAGAGGCCTGCAAGCTGTTTGGCGCGCGCTACCCTGCTGCCCCGCTCGGTCTGATCACTGTAGCAGCACTGCTGCCGCCTGCGTGGACGGTGCGGCTGGTCGACCGCAACGCCGAAGAGCTGACTGACGACCATCTTGAATGGGCAGACCTCGTGATGACTGGAGGCATGCTGACTCAGCAGCGCGATACGCTGGACGTCATCGATCTGTGCCACGCAGAGGGCAAACCGGTTGTCGTCGGCGGACCTGCTGTCACCTCAACGCCACAAATCTACGCGGCTGCTGATTTCCGCGTACTCGGCGAAGCGGAAGGTATCATCGACGAATTCATCACGGCATGGGAAGCAGGCGCGAGAGAGGGATTGTTCGAGGCCGAGAAGTTTACTGTCGATGTGACCAAAAGCCCGATCCCCCGTTTCGCTCTTCTTAACTTCGACTATTATCTGCATATCGGCGTGCAATTCTCTCGCGGCTGTCCGTTCACCTGCGAATTCTGCGACATCATTGAGCTTTACGGCCGAGTTCCCCGCGCCAAGACCAATGCCCAGATGCTGATGGAGCTCGACGAGCTTTATCGCCTCGGCTATCGCGGTCATGTCGATTTTGTCGACGACAATCTCATCGGCAATAAGAAGGCCGTCAGAACATTCATGCCGGAGTTGAAAGCCTGGCTCGAACGAAACGATTACCCATTTGAATTTACCACTGAGGCGTCGGTCAATCTGGCGGACGACGATGATTTTCTGGCTGCAATGAGCGAGGCCAACTTCGTCGGGGTGTTTATGGGAATTGAAAGTCCCGATACCGACACGCTGATCGCCATGAAGAAAAAGCAAAACACAAGGCGCAGCCTGGTCGAGAGCATTCACAAAATTTATGCGGCGGGCCTTTTCGTCACGGCAGGATTTATCGTCGGTTTCGACAGTGAAAAGGGTTCGGTCGCGAATGGCATGATCAAATTGATCGAAGACGCGGCGATCCCCGTATGCATGGTCGGCCTGCTCTATGCCTTGCCCAACACACAGCTCACGCGCCGGCTCGAAAAGGAAGGCCGTTTGCACCCGACGCCGGACCCGCATCTCGCGGGCGCCGGCGACCAGTGTACCGTGGGCTTGAATTTCGATACCTTACGTCCGCGGCAGGACATCCTGCTCGACTACAAGCGCATCCTTGAGAAGGTCTACGATCCGGCGGCCTATGCCGCACGTCTGGAACGCCTCGCGAGTATGGTAAACAACTCTCAGCGACGGCGCCGGACCAAGCCGAACGACCAGTTGAACAGATTCAGCGGCCCAGACATGGTCCACCGGATTATCAGCAACTTGCCGGAACCACGTGAGGTCTTTTGGCCGACCTTTAAAAGATGTTTGTCGAGCAATCCCCAATCGGCGCGTTGGATCGTCGCGTTGACAGCTCTTTATTTGCACCTGGGTCCGTTCTCACGATACGTGATTGGTCAAATCGACCAAAAAATTGACGCTCTCGAAACCAGCGCCCTTGATCCAGACTCGACGGACAGTCATGGCCCGATCAAGGCGACGGCGCTTCAACGCGTCTAGGCCGCGTCCCCTTCAGGACGTGGAAGGAGCCGTAAATTAGAACGCTCCAAACGGCATCCACTATTTTTTGAGATGCCGGCAACGTCGGCAAAGCTAGCGAGATCGTTGCACAACGTCCGTTCTTAACCCTGGCGTCGGCCAAGGCGCCCCGCTCCAACTTGAGATCAGCCCCGTTTAGTACCAGCGTCCACGGCCATACCAGCCGCCGCCAAGCAGCAGAACAAGAATTACAATGATGAGAAGCGTGGTGGTATCCATGTGCGTCTGCCTCGAAATGCTGTCGCACGAAGCCCGCAATTCTGGCGCTTTAGCAACGTTTGGCCGCTCGTCCGGTTCCGGGAGCCACGTGAAGAGACGGCGCCAATCATGACGCCCGCGCCAAGCTACTCGTCTTGTGTCGAACGGCGTTTTTAGCCGCCCTCACGGCGGCGGATGGAGTCTTCGATCGACCACGTTGACCCGCCACCCCAGCGCAGCGCGGTGGCTTTCCTAGGCATGCTGAATTACGCCGGGACGTTGCCGTCGGCAAAATAACGGCCGCCGACGTCTCAGGGCAATCCATTTGAAACAAAGCAGGCACTCCCAGGTGTTTACTTGTTTGCGTTGCCATCAAATAATCCGGCAAGGTTGAGAACAGGGCCGTGCATCTTTCGATCCGCCCAGCGCTTAAGATCAGCGACCGAGAACCGTTCGAGGAATGGGTTGGCCTTGATAATCTGGTCGCGTTTGGTCCGACCCGTTGCGTCGGCGCTCGCCATAACAAGTGCCGCGTCAGCATTCTCCGGCGCTGAGAGGATCGCAACAGCGCCCGCGCCCCCGGCAAAGTGGGCCAAGTAGACGTTTGCAGCGGTGACAGGCAACCTGCGCTTCCTCAGCAAGGCAGCGTTTCGTTCGGCAAATCGCGTTGTGATCTCGCGGGAAATTTTTGCCTCTCGTCGTAGTTCTAGGGTTTCGACTTTGGTACGTGCCTTAGCCAGATCTGGCCGATAGACTCGGACCATGTCGAGCCAGGTTTCGTCGATAAACTGACCAACCCCGGCTGCGCTAGAGTTTTTATTTGTTGCGCTCAATCTTCCGTTTGATTCAATGCCGATGATCCGGTCAACGACCGCGTTGACGGCTGCGCTTCCGGTGAGCTCATCCCCATTACCGAAATACTGAGACACGCTCGACGCGCCCAACCCGCCTAAACCAAGCGCCACGAGAAGTGCCCCTATTACGCTGACAAATCGAAATCCTCGTGCGTTTCGAGACGCATGGGTGGCTGCGCGTTGATTGGTGACGGGAGTCTCATGTCTCTCCGGAGGCACTCGATTTGGTTTTTTAGGATCAGTTCGTGGCTTGGTTCGACTGGTTCCAGCTGCGGTGTCGGAGAGGATCAATAACTGGCTTTCGATTTCGTTGAGGATGCAATCTCTCACGAGCCCTGAGAGGGCTAGCGGAACCTCCAGGGACTCCACGCGTCGTAGTGCGCGTTGGCCGGCCGATTCCGGGCACTGACCGACTTCGTTGATGGCTTGTGATTCCATAGCGGTCCGTCGTCCAAAGGACACGAGCAGATGCAAATCGCCAAACGGGAGCCCACGCCCGCGAACGTTCTGTCGGGCGAGTGGCAATAGAATGACCGGACAAGCCTTGTTCACTCGTTATGCTTTACGAAAGAACAACGAGACCAAAATGCTGTTTCGCCGATGCTAACGTGCAACCGCTAGATATGGAGCCTCAACAGGTTGTCCTCGGACAGAGCGAGTCTGCTGATCGGTGTCTTGGCTTTCAGGCTAGCATGGGGCCTGTGCCAATTGTAGCGACGAAGCCTGATCGGGAGCTCTGCGTTTCGGGCAACGGAATGGGTATAGGCTTTGGATAGGCCCATTCACGTAGCGCGGTCTGGATGAAGCGCGTCTCGTGAAAGCCAGCGGCTCAAACGACATACGGTCTAAGATTTTTCTCTATACGCTTTCCAATCGGGATTTCTCCATGAGCAAACTTTTCTCCGATAATCTGCTCGTACATCTGAATATAGCGCCGCGACATTTCCTCTACCAACTCTGCCGGCGCAGCAGGAAGCACCTCATCTTTGTAAGGATCGCAGCGCTCCTTAAACCACATACGCAGGAACTCTTTGTCGAAGTACTGCGGCTCCTCGTCTTTGTCGAATCGCTCTTGATAGGAAGCAAGCTGCCAAAACCGGGATGAGTCGGGAGTGTGAATTTCGTCGATTAAAACAAGTTCGCCCTTATCGTCTATGCCGAATTCATATTTCGTATCCACGAGAATGAGCCCTCGGCGCGCTGCTATTTCCTGCCCCCGCGCGAAGATCGCGATCGACACCTCCTTTACACGCTTAAGAAGTTCGGCCGTAATAAAGCCCTCCGCTACCATTTGGCTCGGGGTCATTGCACGGTCATGCGTATCTTCTTTTGTAGTCGGATCAAATATTGGGCTCGGCAATCTTTGATTCTTTTTCATTCCACTCGGTAAAACGAACCCTCCGAACTCCCGCTCCCCCGCCATATACCGGGTCCAAATTGATGTGTCGGTCACGCCGGTGAGATAGCCGCGCATGACTGCCTCAACGGGCACCATCTTGAACTTCTTCGCAACCGTTACATTGGGATCAGGAACGGCGAGCACATGATTGCCAATAATGTCTTTGGTCTTAGCAAACCACCACTCACTCAATTGATTGAGTATCTGACCCTTCCAGGGAACGTGCGCGATGATGCGATCGAACGACGAATGCCTATCGGTCGACACCAAGAAGAGCTTGTCGCCCCGGTCGTAGATATCCCGGACTTTGCCCGTCTTTTTAGAGCCCAAAAAATCAAGATCTGTGCTTTTGAGTACTTCCATATTATTCCCCGGGCGGAAAAAAAGCCATATTGGCCAGAAAACACGTGAGCGGCAACACGCGACGCAGCGGGGAGTTCGCCCAGTCTCATTGCTTTGACCGCTATCATCTAGCCGCCAGAATGTCGCCGATCAACTCAGTCGCTTTCAGACCACTGCCGGTCAAAACAACCGCGATAGACGCATTGTCTGCGAGTTGAGGACCATTGAAAACGGAAGTGAGGGCCGCGGCCGCTGACGCGGGCTTCTCCTACTTCTGCATACCCCAGCGCTGCACGGTGCGATATTCGATCGCGCGGAAAATGACGGATTCGACGAAAAGCCCGATAAGGACCACTGTGAGCAGGCCCGCGAAGACCCTGGATGTTTCCAGCTCCGAGCGGGCCTCGAAGATGTACCAGCCGAGACCGCCGGAGCGCGAAGAAACGCCGAACACCAGTTCCGCCGCGATCAGCGTGCGCCAAGCGAAGGCCCAGCCGATCTTCAGCCCGGCGAGGATGGCGGGAAACGCCGCCGGAATGAGGACGTACGCGACATAGCGCATGCCCTTGAGACCGCAATTCTTGCCCGATAGGCGCAGCGTCTCCGGCACCGAGCGGAAGCCTGTGAGCGTATTCAGAGACACAGCCCACAGTACCGAGTGCACGATCACGAACACCAGCGACGACATGCCAAGCCCAAACCAGATCAGCGCCAGCGGCAGCACCGCGATGGCCGGCAGCGGATTAAACATTGCGGTCAGGATCGAGAGCAGGTCCGTGCCGATCCGCGAGGAGACCGCGAATGTGGTAAGAAGGCCGGCGAGCACAATGCCGCCGGCGTAACCGATCAGAAGCGGCTGGAGAGACGTCAGCGTGCGGTCGATCAGCGTTCCGTTGAGAAGGTCGTGCAGAAACACCGCGAACGTTTCACTGAAGCGGGGAAACAGCAGCGGATTGTCGAACCAGCGCGCATAGCCTTCCCAGATAACAACGAACACCATCAGGATCAGGAAGCGGCGGACCGCGTCGTTGTTTGCCAGCCGCTCCCAGAGAGACAGCTTGCGCTGAACTTCGCCGACGCCGCTCGCATTCGCAAGCTCGCACTCGAAGTCGGGGCGCGGGCGTGGAACGATGTTGGCGGGGGCCGCGGAAGCCAAATGATAGAGCGTCATTGTCTCGTCCTTCATCCGTTCGCAACCAACGGCACGCGCTGATCTTCATTACCAAACAGGAGAGCGTGGATCCGCTTCGACAATGCGCCGAATTCAGGACTGTCGATCTCTTTGTAACTAAGCGCGCCCGCGTCCAGCTCCGCCCGCACGCGCCCGGGATGGGGTGAAAGGATGAGAATGCGCGAGCCGACGACGATCGCTTCCTCGATGGAATGCGTGACAAAAAGCACCGTAAAGCGCACCTGGTCCCAGAGCGCCAGGAGCTCGTCCTGCATCTTGCGCCTGGTAAGGGCGTCCAGCGCCGCGAAAGGCTCATCCATCAACAAGACATCGGGCTCGAGCGCCATAGCCCGGGCGATCGCGACGCGCATCTTCATGCCGCCGGAGAGCATGTGGGGATAGACATCCTTGAACTTGCTCAGATTGACCTTCTCGATGGCCGCGAGCGCGCGGTCGCGGGCCTCCGCCCCCTTGAACTTGCCGGAGACGCGCATGGGAAACATGACGTTGTCCAAAACGCACTTCCAGGGCATGAGCTGCTCGAACTCCTGGAACACCATCATGCGGTCCGGCCCCGGCCCTTCCACCTCGCGCCCATTGACGACGATGGAGCCAGCGACGGGACGGACGAAGCCGCCGATTGCCTTGAGCAAGGTGGACTTGCCGCAACCCGATGGGCCGAGGATCACGTAGCGGTCGCCTCGCTCGACCGTGCAACTGACCTGGTATGTCGCCGTTACGAGGTGATTGGGCGTCTTGTATTGCAGCGTCACGTCGCGGACGCGGACGAGTTCATGTGAGGGAGGAACTGACATGTCGACGATCTCCAGTCGCTCACGATCCTGCGACGAGGCGGTTTCGGATGACGCGATTCAATCCCCAGGCTGATCGTGGACAAAGGAGAAGAACATGTCTTTCCAATTGTCCGGCACAACCTTCAGCGTCCCGACCTGCTTCATGAACGTGGCGTAGGCCATCATCTTCTGGGGCGTCAGGGTGTATCGAATGCCAGGATCGTTCAAAAGGCCCACCACTTCCGCCTTGGGCATGCTCGAGCCCGCGGCAGCAAGATAGACATCCGCTGCTTGGTCTTTATTGGACCTGATGAAGTTCTGCGCATCACCGAGCGCCTTTACCAGCGCTTCGACCGCCTTTGGATTGTCCTGCTCGAACTTCACCGTGGTGAAGAGCAGGTTGAAGGTGGACGGGCCACCCATCACATCCTCGGAGGTCAAGATCGTGTGGATGCCGGGGGTCTTTGCCTCGATATTTTGATAGGGCGGCGAAGTGAAGTGCGCCGTGACCTCGGTCTTGCCCGCGAGCAGCATGTTCATCCCGTCGGGATGCGGCAGTGAAACGACGAGGGAATCGAGTTTGTCGTATTGCTTCTCGCCGAATGCCTTCGCCGCCGCCATCTGGAGCAGGACAGCCGGGCCGGAATTCTTCGCGGCCGACAATGCGATGCGGTCGTTGGGGGTGAAGTCACGGACCGACTTGATGTTGGGATTGCGCGTGTTGAGCCAGCTCGATTGGCTGAGCAGCGGCGCGATGCCTTTGACTTCGCTTCTCGTTCCTTTGGTGCGCGCCCAGAAAATAAGGAAGCCGGGTGGGCCGTTTGTAATGACGTCGACGCTGCCTGAGAGGAGCGCGTCGTTTGCCCCGCTATTATTGCCGAGCGTCGTATAGACCGGCTTCGTGGCGATCCCGAGCTCTGCCGCCCGCTTCTCGTAGAGCTTCTGCTTCTCCATGACGATGAGCGGCAGATAGGCGAGCCCGTACTGCTCGGCGATGCGGATTTGTCCGCTGTCCGCCAGCGACGGTGATGCGGGAACAAGGGCCGCCGCGCACACGGCGAACGCGAGGCCAAAACGAAGCGTCCGGAACATGCGATATTCCTCTCTGGGTTCGAGTGGCGCGCGCCTTCGACGTTTCCTTGCTTTTCTTAAGTCCTTGAAGCCTTGACAGTCAGCGCAGGCTGGCGATGCAGTCGTTACATCGAGAGCGGCCGCTTGTACTTCCCGGCGATTGTGCTCGGATCGATGACACCGCCGGCCAGCATCGTGCTCCAGTAGGCGATGTCGGCGAAATGCACGATCGTATTTTCGAGACTGCGCACGAGGAGTTCGCCCTCGCCCGAATGCGCGGCGGCGATATGCGCAATTTCCTCCGGTAGGCCGGCGCTGAGGCAGATATGCGCGCCATAGACCGAATGACGCAACGACGGCAGTCCCGTGGCGCGCGGCGTCTCCCGCCAGCGCTTCTGGTTCTGTGGATCGAACTCCCACGGTTTGCCGATGTCGTGGCATAGCCCGCCGGCAACCACGATGTCGCGTCGCACGGGGATGTCCGGGTTCGAGGCGATAATTTCGTCCGCCATGACAATGGCGAGACGCGTCACGCCGCGGATGTGGTCCGTCTGATCGCCGCGCGTGAGCACCATGGAATTGGGATTGCCCGCCGGCTGGATATCGCGGATGGACGCGAAACTGCTGCGGGCGAGTGCGATTGCCCATGCTTCGACGACCCGTTCGCGCAGCGTCGAATCACTGATCTGCGCGTATTCCGGCAACTCCTCGCGGATCTGCGCCCGCAAGGCGTCGGTGACTGGTCTTCCGCTCTCACTCATGGATTTTTTCCTGCATAGCAACGGCGTCGATTTCGACGAGATAGCCATAATGAAGCTCCGGCACGGGAATGACGGAGCGCGCCGGCCGCGCGGCGCCAAGCACCTGCGCGTAGATTGTGTTGAAGGTCGGCCAATTCGCCGCGCCGACGATATACGCCGACAATTTCAGGACCCTGTCCAACGAGGAGCCGGAAGCGGCGAGGACGGCCGAAAGATTGGCAAGCGCGTGGCGCACTTGCGTCTCGAACGGAGCGGACGGATCGTGCGGCTTGCCGGAAACGACGGGAAGCTGACCGGAAACATAGACCAATCCCTGATGCACCACCGCCTGCGAATAGTGCCCGCCGGGTGGAGGCGCGCCCGCAGACGAGATCGCGTACATGTTCGCAGATCCATCAGGCATGTGGTTCACCATCCTCCGAAACGTGGCCAGTAGCCTTGCACGCGCGTTGAGCCCTCTTGCACGACCACGTAACCTTCGTGCTGGGCGGCGGTTGCGCAGGCGTGATTGGGGAGCACGCGCAGCTTGGCGCCGATCGGCAAGTCCGGAATCGGCGCCGAACTTTCGGCTCGCCGCGAGACAATTCCATGTTCCTGATTGGCTTGGGTGACGATCAGATCGGGATAGGGCTCGCCATCGAGCGTGCAGACAACGCCATAGCCTTGATCGACGCTCTGCCGCGCCGTTCCGCGATCGCGAGAGAGCGCCATCCAGCCGGCATCGATGATCAGCCAGCCGCGGTCCCGTTGATGGCCGATCACCGTCGAAAGAACCGACAGCGCGATGTCGTTGATCGTGCATACGCCAATGCCGGCCTGCACAAGGTCGAAGAACATGAAGACCCCGGCGCGCACCTCGGAAAGGCCGGAGGTGTCGCGGCCGTACAGAGCGGTTGGCGTCGCGCCAACACTGACAACGGGGCTCGGCAGGCCGGCTGCGCGAAGAATGCCGGCCGCCTGCACAGCGGCCGCCCTTTCCTGTTCCGCGCACGCTTCGAATTCGGCGATGCCCTGCGCTCCGTAGCTGTCCCCCGCATGCGTGAGGATACCTCTGAGTTCGGCGCCTTCGGCGAGCACCGTACCGATGGCAGCGAGGTCGCGGGCATTGTCCGGCAGCAGGCCGGAGCGGTGTCCGTCGCAATCGATTTCGATGAGGGCCGGAATGCGGATCTTCGCCGCACGGGACGCCTCACATACGGCACGGGCCTGCTCCAGCGAGTCCAGAATGACGGCGATATCGACGCCAGCGCGGCGAAGCGCCATGATCCGATCAAGCTTGGACGGCGCAATGCCCACCGCGTAGATCATGTCGGTGACGCCGGCGCGCGCGAACACCTCGGCTTCCTTGAGGGTAGACACTGTCGCCGGACCCGCGGCCGTCGACATCACCCGGCGCGCGACGTCCACCGACTTTGCCGTCTTCAGATGCGGGCGGAACCCAACCCCAAGCCCTGACAGCCGCGTGCTCAAGCGCCGCACATTGGCGTCCAGCCGGCCCTGGTCCAGCAGGAGACAGGGCGTATCGAGGTTCTCGACAAGGGCAGTTCCATCCAACCGGAGATCAGCGAACTCTCGAAGCATGCAACTCTCGGTACTGTCCAAGCCCAAAAAACAGGCTTGCCTATATTCGACGCGTTTTTGCGATCCCGCAATTCACCAGAAATGTGTTCTTTATTAAGTCCAGACTTAATCATGGTCGCAGCGGATACCCGGCATCCACGCGAACTAGCAGCGCCAGGGCACCGGCGTGAGACTTCGCCGCAGAACCTCGATGAAGCGCGTGGCGCGCGCGGTGCGTCCTCGGCGCGTGGCGAAAAGCGCAACGATGTCTGCCGAGCCCGGCTGCCAGCCGGGCAGGACGCGCACCAGCGTGCCGGCTCTCAGTTCGTCCGCCACATCCCATTCGGACCGCACGATGATGCCGAGGCCGGCGAGCCCCCAGCTCCGCACCACCTCCCCGTCGTTGCTAGAAATGGCCGGCTGCACACGCACAGACACCGGCTTTTCAGTGGATGACGTCAGACGCCAGAGCGTGACGTCTTCCTCGTTCTCGCGCAGCGCGACGCAGTCGAATTGCCTCAGGTCGTCCGGGTGTGCCGGTTGACCATGGCGTGCGAGATAGTCTGGGGACGCGCAAAGCACGCGATCGTTCGGCGCAAGCTTCATCATGGACCGTTGCGAGTCCTTAAGCTGCCCGATGTGGATCACCACGTCCCAGGTATCGGAAGCGAATTGCAGCGGGTCATGGGAGAGCTCCAGGGTCACCAACGTTGATGGATGCTCCTTTCGGAAGGTGGCGGCCGCCGGTGCGACGTAGCGGCGGCCAAACCCGAACGGCGCGACTATGCGCAGATGTCCCGCCACGGTCTGCCCGCGCGACGACAGGATCTCGGTGATGTCGTCGATCTCCGAAATGACGTTCTGACTGCGCTCGGTGAGCAGCGCGCCCTCGGTCGTGAGGGAAAGCCTTCGGGTTGAACGGTTTACGAGCCGCACGCCGAGCCGCGCTTCGAGCTGCTGCAAGCGCTGCGTGACCGCGGGCGGCGTCACGTCCAACGCACGAGCCACCTCGGCAAGCGAAGTGGACTTGGCGATCAGGGCGAAGAAGCGCATGTCGTCGAGCGAAATCATTAGCTGCGAAACTAGCGCGCATCAGACCCCGAGCATACTGGCTGCCGGTTGCGGGACGGAAGGTGATCGTTGGGCAGCGCCCGAAGCCGCTCTCGGAACGCACGCAGCACAGGCACTCGCTTCAAACTAGACGAGAACGAAAAGATGATAGGCGGATCGGGAGACGGCCGCCCATTTCGTTCGCAGTTTTGAGCTTTCAAGCCGCAATTATAAGCACCGCGTTCGCGCCCTTGCGACGTCGCGGCATCAAGAGATTCTCGAAAAATATCTGGCTCGCACCCGCAAGCTTGCCGATAGGGCCATCGAACAATTTAAGAACAATGTTGAAACAGATTTTTGCAGAACGGCCTGCAAAACAGACTGTCCAGAATTGTGCTAAGCTCCAAGAGATTCGAAGTCCTGACCCCCAGATTCGTGGTCTGAGGCCGCATGCCCGCTTTTTTGGCTAGAAGCGGATTCAACTTTTGCGGATCTCGTCAGCACGCAGAAAGTATTGCATTGGCGCGAGTCCACCCTGTCACTGCATCGCCGATCGCGCCGAGTTGTTGACATGCTCAATTGCGGCCGCCCGCGCGCGGCCGATATCACGGCGCTGAATGGCCTTCATCAAGGCTCCGATCTCCTTGATACTCTGTTGATGTCGTTCCTTGCGCACGAGCGACCGTTTGCGCAAACTTGATGTCCGCAGCACGAGCCGGTTGATCATGTCGAAGGCGATCGGGTTCTTCGCGCCGGAGCAGATCCGATCGTAAAAAGCTCGCTTGGCGGCCAAAATGGCTTCAAGGACGCCATTTTGATAGGCTCTCTTCAGCCGCTCGCTTTCTTGCAACAGGTCGTTGATCTGAGTATCGCTCGCCTGTTCGATGAACTGTTCAACGGCCAATGCCTCAAGCACCGAGCGAAGGCGATAGATGTTCTTGGCGTCCTCCATCGAGATCGAACTGACGGAGAGGCTGCGGCTCGAATTGTACTCGAGGATGCCCTCGGCCTGGACTTCACGCAGCGCTTCGCGCAGCGACGTGCGGCTGACGCCAAGCTGTTCGCAGAGATCCTTCTCGATCAGGCGTTGACCCGGAACGAGGACGCCAGTCTCGATCGCATTCCGCAGCGCTGCGATGATTTTGCTCCTGAGAGGCGCGGACGGCTGCTGCAAAGGCCCCAGGCGCGCTCCGATAACCGGGCTCACCTTCTGCTCGCTGTGGATGGCGGTAGAAGACGAAGCGGGTGCGGACCCCGCCGGCCGGCCAGCATTGCGCGTCACCGTCTTGATCGCCTCCTTAACCATTCGATCGACCTCTCCTCCCCTTGTCAGCGCGATGTCTCTACGCTTTTGGCGACTCAACCGAGCGGACCGGAGTCTCCGGTTTCAGATTCCCATGGCGGCGGGCATAAGTCGATTCGCCATTCTGTCGCCAGTCGCCCGCAACGGCGGCCTCGGCAAAGTCGGTCCATTCCTGCGCCCAGTCGCCCAATTGATACCCATGCCATGGCGATTGCGGCACGATCCGCGGCAGGCCAAGTTCCTGCCAAATGTCCTTCGCGCGCGCCATGTACTCCTCAGCCGGCAACGCCAAAGGCGGCATGTCGTGCTTGAGCGTGGCGTCGATCAGCAGCGTCCCTTCCATTGCGCCGCGCCCGGACTTGGGGCCGTGTCCGCTCGACCGGTACGGCGTGACGAGCAGGTCCTCCATGAAGTTCGACCGGTACGCCAGGGACCAGAAGATCGCATCGGCGTTTTCGGGCTCGATGTCTTCCGAGACTGCGATAACAAGCTTCCCGCACTGCGCCTGCAATGTTGCCGCGCCCTGCATGCCGCGCCACACCTCGGTCTTCGGCGTGCCCCGCGCGAACTGAAGGAAGATGACCTTGCGCAGATTGGTCAACGGCTCATGCATGACCACGCGTTTGATCCCGCGGATGCCGAGCGTGTGCCGCAGGTGCTCAAGGAACATCGGCTCGTAAGCCACCCGCTTCAAAACCGACGACTCGCTCGGCGTCACCTGGCTCACGATCGAGAGGAATATTGGCTTGCGCTTGCGCGTGATGGCGGTCACGCGCATGGACATGTTGAAGTCCTCCAGCGCGACATGACCGTGACTTTCGCCGAACGGCCCTTCCGGCTCCAACAAATTAGAGTCGATCAATCCCTCGATCACGATTTCCGAATCCGCCGGCACGACCAGGTCGATGGTCTTGCAGCGCACCGTGCGGACTGGGCGGCCCATCAGCCCGCCGGCCACACCCATTTCGTCGACGTCGATTGGAAGCTTCTGCGGCCCGGTGAACAAAACCGCCGGCGCGCAACCAATGACGATCGCGCAAGGCATCGGCTGGCCAAGCTTCTTGTACTTTTCCCAGTGCAGGTAGCCACCAGCGCCGCTGAGACGCGACGCCATGCGCACGCCAAGCCGGTCATTGGCTTTCAGCGCGGCACGGTAGGTGCCCATGTTCTGGATATGGCTCTCCGGATCCTTGGTCACGCAGAGCGTTGCCGTAAGATACGGCGCGGAGTCAAAGCCGGGCGTCGAAATGGGGACCGGCAGCGTCGCAAGGCCGCCGCCCTCGGCCGCCAGTTCGTCGCCAGTCAGAACGACCTCCTGGCAAGGCGCGTCCTCGACCAGCACCGGCGCGATCGGCTCAGCCATTGCCTTCACCCACACGCGGCCGATGTCCTCCACCGGCACGCCCAACCCCGCCGCATAAATTTCCGGCGAAGCGGCAAGGCCACCGACCAGCACCGGGATGTCGTAGCTCTCGCCGCGCGCGCCGACGACATTGGTGAACAGAAACGCCCGTCGCTCCTCATCGCGCAGCCCGCCCTGGAATTGCCAACGCGCCAGGGGATGGAGCTCCGAGTCCTTATCAATGCGGCGATCGATCTGCGTCACGAGCCCTCGCTTCGTCAGAAGCGCGAGGTGCTCCTGCAGATCGGAAGGGGCCTGTTGTGCGACCGAACTCATTGCGGAGCCTCCCGTGATGAACTGACGTAACCGGTGCGGGTCGTGTCTATGTCTCCCCGCACAGCGGCAAACTAATGCCTACTTGTATGACTGCGCGCTTCCGAGACTCTCCATCGCGCGTCGCGCCATGACGAGCACGAGGTGCGCGCGATATTCCGGAGTCCCGTTGAGATCGTCCAGCAGCGTCCCGGGATCGATGCGCACGCTCGCGAGCGCATCGGAGCGAAAATCCTCAGCCAGCGCCTTTTCCATATCGTGCGCGCGGAACACGCCGCGGGCTCCGGCACCGGTGACTGCCACACGGACGCCTAGCGGCCCGCGCGACACGAAGACGGCCGCGATCGAATAGCGCGATGCCGCGCTACGGAATTTGGCGTAGCCGGCGGTCGACGGAATTGGAAAGCTGACCCGCGTGATGATCTCACCCGGTTCGAGCGCCGTCTCATAAAGAGCCACGAAGAATTCGTCCGCCGGGATCTCGCGGCGATCAGTGACGACAACAGCGCCAAGGCCCAGAACCGCGGCCGGATAATCGGCGGCCGGATCGTTATTGGCGACCGAGCCGCCAATCGTTCCTCGGTTGCGGACATGGCGGTCGCCGATCGATCCTGCCAAGCCGGCCAACGCGGGAATATTCTCGCGCACGACGGAGGAAGCCGCGACATCGGCGTGGCACGTGGTCGCGCCGATGGAGATGCGCCCGTTATCCATATCGATATGGCGCAACGCCGGGATCCCCGACAGATCGACGAGAGCCGACGGGCGCGCCAAACCCTGTTTCATGGTCGGCAGCAGCGTATGTCCGCCGGAGACGTAAGCGGCATCGCTGTCGTCGCCGAACATTTTCAGCGCGTCTTCGATACGCCCGGGACGATGATAGCGGAGCGAATGCATTGATGGTCGCCTATTCAGCCACGCTGCGTGCCGACCGCATCTCATCGGCCGCCGCGAGGATCGCCTTGACGATATTATGATAGCCTGTGCACCGGCACAGATTGCCTTCCATCTCTTCGCGTACGATCTCTTCCGTCAAATCGCCTTCATACGTCTCGATCAAATTCGTGGCCGCCATGATCATGCCCGGCGTGCAGAAGCCGCACTGCAAGGCGTGATATTTGCGGAAGGCCTCCTGCACAGGATGCAGCTTGTCACCCACTGCGAGTCCTTCGATCGTGGTGACGGCACAGCCGTCCGCCTGGACGGCCAGCATAGTGCAAGACTTGATCGAACGGCCGTCCACGTGGACCACGCAACAGCCGCATTGCGTCGTATCGCAGCCGACATGCGTGCCGGTCAGACCGAGGCCTTCGCGTAGAAAATAGGCCAGCAGCGTATTGTCTTCGACGTCCCGCGAAACCGGGGAGCCGTTGACCGTCATCGAGACCGTTACCATCGATCCACCCTCTTTCCGCTGTCACGCCGCGTTGGAGGAACGAAGCCGGGCACGGCCTCTTTGGATATGGGACCAGATCTTCAGCGCCGTCGCCGGCATTTCAAAGTCGATCGGCCCGAACTCGGACAAACCATCCT
>DATDMA010000279.1:0-2649 GCA_036519015.1 Pseudolabrys sp.
CGGAAAGCCGGCAATGATGTCCGCACCGAAGGCGACATCGGGGCGCAGGCGGCGCACCTGTTGGCAAAAAGCGATGGCATCGGCGCGCGAATGGCGCCGCTTCATGCGCTTGAGGATGAGATCGTCGCCGGCCTGCAACGAGAGATGCAGATGCGGCATCAGGCGCGGCTCGTTCGCGAGCGCGTCCAACAGATCGTCATCGGCCTCGACCGAGTCGATCGATGACAGCCGCAGGCGATCCAATTCGGGAAGCTCGCGAAGGAGGGCCTTGACCAGGACGCCCAGGCGCGGCGGGCCATAGCTGGTGATGTCGACGCCGGTGAGCACGATCTCGCGGTAGCCGTTCTCGACCAGTCGGCGCGCCTGCGCCACCACATCATCCATCGGCAGCGAGCGCGAATTGCCGCGCCCGAAGGGAATGATGCAGAAGGTGCAGCGATGGTCGCAGCCGTTCTGGATTTGCAGGAAGGCGCGCGTATGCAGCTCGATGCTGTCGATCCGATGCATGTGCGCGTTCGTCGCCGCCATGATGTCGGACACCGCAACGCGCGCGTCACCCTGCCACGCGCGCACGTCGAGCTTTTCTTCGTTACCGAGAACGCGGCTCACTTCCGGCATCGCCGCGAAGGCTTGCGCGTCCGTCTGCGCCGCGCAG
Organism: Pseudolabrys sp.; assembly: GCA_036519015.1. Classification (GTDB taxonomy): domain Bacteria; phylum Pseudomonadota; class Alphaproteobacteria; order Rhizobiales; family Xanthobacteraceae; genus Pseudolabrys. Next base: position 656 of record DATDMA010000279.1, read on the forward strand.
CCGGTGACGACGATGCGCGCATCGGGCCTTTCGCGCTTGACGCGGCGGATGGTCTGCCGCGCCTGGCGTACGGCTTCCGCGGTTACCGCGCAGGTATTGACGATCACAGCGTCATCGACACCCGCGCGCGCCGCCTCGCGCCGGATCACTTCTGACTCTGTGATATTGAGTCGGCAGCCGAAGGTGAGGACGTCCAGGCTCACGGCACGCCAGCTTTGGCGAACAGCGTCGGATCGAACGTCCCGTTGAATTCGAACTCCACCGCGCCGGTCATCAGCACGTGGTCGTCGCTCTCGCGCCAGTCGATAGTGAGCTCGCCGCCCGGCAGCGTCACGCGCACCTTACGATTGGTGCGCTTGAGCCGTGCCGCGGCGACAGCGGTCGCACAAGCGGCGGAGCCGCAGGCCTTGGTAAGCCCGGCGCCACGCTCCCAGGTGCGAATCACGATGGCGTCGCGCGAGACGATATGCGCGAGCGTGATGTTGGCGCGCTCGGGAAAGATCGGATGATTCTCGAGCAGCGGCCCGAAGCGGCCGAGATCATAGGCATTCACGTCGTCGACCCAGAACACCGCGTGGGGATTGCCCATGTTCACCACGGCAGGCGAATGCAGCACCGGCTTGTCGATCGGCCCGATCTGCAATTCGATGGCGCGCGTGTCGCGGAATTCCTCCGCCAGCGGGATCTCGTTCCAGGCGAAGCGCGGCTTGCCCATGTCGACGGTGAACAGGCCGTCGTTGCCTTTCCAGCAATTCAGCAGGCCTGCGGCGGTCTCGAAGGTAAGCGCGTCCTTCCCGGTCTCTTCCGCCACCAGCGAAGCCACGCAGCGCATGCCGTTGCCGCAGGCGCCGGCCTCGGAGCCGTCATTATTGTAGATGCGGATGAAGGCGTCGGTGCCGGGCGTGCGCGGCGGATAGAGCGCCATGAGTTGATCGTAGGGCGCGCCCTGGGGCGCCGCGGCCGCACGCGCTTCCTCGGGCTCAATCTTGGTGGCACGGTCGCGTAGATCGACAACGACGATCTCGTTGCCGATACCGTTCATCTTGACGAAGGAATGGTTGGCGAGTGCGCCCATGATTCCCCAGATGATTCCGCCCAAAGTCGGGCCCGATGCCCGCCTTTCGCCCGGTTTATATGGCGAATAGACGCCGAATGGCCAGAGGCCATGATAATATGGATGAAACGCCGGCGAATCGCCGGATCGCCGCTCACCTTGGAGAACCGGAATGTCTCGCATTCGCCTTGCGGCGCCGACCGCTTTCGCACTGGCGCTTGTCCTCGCAGCCAGCCAAGCCGTAGCCCAGACCCCGCCGCCAGCCGCTCAACCGGCCCCCGCCCAGCCGGCACCGGCTCAGCCTGCGCCTACTACTCCGCCGGCCGCGAGCGAGCAGACGCCGCCGGCCGCGCCGCCGGTGGGGGGCATGGGCGCGCCCTCGCCGCTGCAACCGGGCGATGCCTTCGGCCAAGAGGTCACGCTGCCCGACCGCACGATCATCTATCTCAAGGGGCATACCAACTGGGACACGGCCTTCGACACGCTGGTCGACTCATTCAAGTCGCTGAACGAGTATCTCGACAAGCAGGGCATCAAGGCCGACGGCCTGCCGATGACGATTTACACCCAGACCGACGACACCGGTTTCCAGTTCGAGGCCGCGATGCCGGTCGCCGAGGCGCCGAAGGATCCGCCGAAGGGCGACATCGCGGTCGGCAAGGCGCCGGCCGGCAAGGCGCTCAAATTCGTGCATCGCGGTTCATATGATGCGATGGATTCGACTTACGAGGCGATCACTAACTATCTCGACGATAAGCAGTTGGACGCCAAGGACCTGTTCATCGAAGAGTATACTACGAGTCCGGTGACATCGAACCCCGATAAGTTGGTCATCAACGTCTTCGTGCCGGTGAAATAGGACATTCAATGGCCCGCGTTCTTCTGGCTTTGCTCGTCGCCGCTGCGGCGCTTGCGCCCATGTCGGCGGGGGCCGTTGAAA
>DATDMA010000280.1:0-23132 GCA_036519015.1 Pseudolabrys sp.
CCAACCGTGTACATGCGGCTGGAATCGCCGTGCCAGCCGTCCAGGATCACCGTCACGTCGATGTTGACGATGTCGCCGTCTTTGAGCGGCTTGTCGCCGGGAATACCGTGGCAGACCACGTGGTTGAGCGACGTGCAGGTCGACTTGCGGTAGCCCCGGTACATCAGCGTCGCCGGCAGGGCGTTGTGGTCCATGGCGAAGTCGTAGACCAGCCGGTCGATGGTGTCGGTCGGCACGCCCGGCGCGACATGCTCGGTCAGCATGTCCAAGCACGCGGCCACGAGCTGGCCGGCCTTGCGCATGCCTTCGAAAGCGGCAGGGCCGTGGATCTTGATTTGCCCGGTCTTGCGGAGGGGAGCGAGCGAGGCGTCGACGTAGGTCATGCAGGCCTTCAGGGCGATACGACCGATAGGCCAACATGACCCATAAGCCACAACGGCCAATGTAAGCCTTGTGGCACGGCGTGCAAGCGCCGGAAACCCGCCCCCGAGGCGTCCTAATTCGCGATCTTTCCGCCGAGTTCGTCTTCGATATGGGCGCGGATGATGTCGTCGAACGTGGCTTCTACCTTGAAACCAAGTCCGGTCGCGCGGCGCGCATCGAAGCGCCGTGGCCAGCCGGCGACGATGCGGGCCACCAGTTCGTCCGGCGCGCGGCGGATGCGGGCCGCAACCTTCCCGCCGGCGACGCGTTCGAGCGCCGCGATCTGCTCGCCCACCGTGCAGCACACGCCGGGCATCGTGAGGTTGATGCGGTCGCCGAGCTGGTCGCGCGTCAGCCCCGCCGCATGGATCAGGAAGCCGACCGCCGAGCGCGGGCTGGCATGCCAGTGCAGCACGCTGTCGGCCACAGGAAGCACGGCCTCCTGGCCGGCCAGCGGCTCGCGGATGATGCCGGAGAAGAAACCGGAGGCAGCCTTATTCGGCTTGCCCGGCCGCACCACGATCGACGGCAGGCGAATGCCGACGCCTTCGAGGAAACCGCGCCGGGTGTAGTCGGCGAGCAGCAATTCGCAGATCGCCTTCTGCGTGCCGTAGGAGGTCAGCGGCGTCAGATGGAAATCGTCGGCGATGGCGTCCGGGAATGGCGCGCCGAAGACCGCGATCGACGACGTAAAAATCAGCTTCGGCTTGTAGCCATCGCCGTTGAGGCGGATGGCTTCCAACAGCGCGCGGGTGCCGTCGAGATTGACGCGATAGCCCTTCTCGAAGTCGGTCTCCGCCTCGCCGGACACGACGCCGGCGAGATGGAAGATCACGTCGGGCCGCGCCCCGATGGCTGCGGTGGCGGCGCCTGCGGCGGAGAGATCGCTGGTCGAGACCTCAGCGGCGCCCGGGAAGCCGGCGGGCTTATCCGGCGCGACGACGTCGATCAGCGTCAGCCGGTCGATCGGCTGGCCGTTCAGGCCGGTGTCCTTGACCAGCCTGTCCGTCAGCTTGCGGCCGATCATGCCGGCCGCGCCCGTGATCAGGATGTGCATTGCCGTTTCCTCCCGTTTGCCCGCGATTTTTCCCGGGTTCGGGCATCACGCGCTTGTTTGCATTTCGTTGTCCGCCGGCTCGAACCGGTCGAGGCGACGCAGATCGGGAAATAGCAGCATCCACGTCGCGGCCACCAGCAGCGAGCCGATGCCGCCGACCAGCACCGAGGGCACCGCGCCGAACCAGTCCGCGACCACGCCCGACCTGAAATCGCCGAGGGTATTCGACGAGCCGACGAAGAGATAGTTGATCGCGCTGACGCGGCCGCGCATGGCGTCGGGAGTTTCGATCTGCACCAGCGAGAAGCGGATGACGACGCTGATGGCATCCGACGCGCCCAGCGCGGCCAGGGCCACCAGCGACAGGGGAAACCAGGTGGATAGGCCGAAGACGACCGTCGTTACGCCATAGATCGCCACCACGGCGAACATCTTGGCGCCGATCCACCGCTCGACCGGATAATGGGAGAGCACGACCGAGGTGACTAAGGCGCCAACCGCCGGCGCCGAGCGCAGCAGGCCAAGCCCGACCGGCCCGACCGCCAGGATGTCGCGGGCGAAGATCGGGAGAAGGGCGATAGCGCCGCCGAGCAGCACCACGCAGAAGTCGAGACTGACGACCCCGAGCAGCCGGCGCCGCCGGCGGATGTAAGCGAAGCCGGCAAGCACAGACGACAGCGTCGGCGGCTCGCGTTTGCTCGGCGCCCCTTTGGGGTGGATCAGGCCGACCAGCGTGATGGAACAGCTGAAAAGCACCAGGCAGATGCAGCCGACAACGACCGGGCTCAGCGCATAGATCAAGCCGCCGAGCGCCGGTCCGGCGATCACCGCCACCTGATTGGCCGAGGTCCAGGCCGCGACCGCGCGCGACAGCAGGGACGACGGCACCAGCGACGGGACCAACGAATGCGCCGTCGGCAGCTCGAAGGCGCGCGCGCAGCCGATAAGGAATACCGCGGCGAACAGCAACTCGCGATTGAGCGCGCCAAGAAACAGGGCGCCAGTGATCAGGAGCGCGGCCACCGCATAGATGCTCTGCGCCACCTGCACGATCAGGCGGCGGTCGTAGCGGTCCGCGGCGTGTCCGATCAACAGCGTCAGCACCACCGCCGGCACGAACTGGATGAGCCCCACCAGGCCGAGATCGAAGGCGCGGTTGGTCAGCTCGTAGACCTGCCAGCCGATGGTCAGGACAAGCATCTGGTAGCCCATGGTCGAAGCGACCCGGGCAAACCAGAATAGGACGAAGTCCCGCTGCTGGAGCAGGCTGGACGAGGCGGCGGGATTGTTCATGCGGAGGCTGTCATTCCGCCGCGTTCATAGCACGCAGGTTCCCGATTTGCCCGCCGTCGGCAGCAAAATTTCCGGGCGCCAACCAGCGCTCGAAATTCGCCTTTCGTATCGGCCATTCGCGGTCGAGCATGGAGAACCAGGCATTATCGCGATTGCGTCCCTTGGCGATCAGATGCTGGCGAAGGGTGCCTTCATAGGTGAATCCATAGCGTAGCGCGGCGTGGCGCGAGGGCTCGTTCAGCGCATTGCATTTCCATTACCAGCGGCGGTAGCCGAGCGTCTCGAAGGCGTAGCGCGCCAGCAGATACTGCGCCTCGGTGCCGAGCGGCGTGCGTTGTAAAGTCGGCGAATAAAGAACATGCCCGACTTCGATCACCCGCATCGCAGGCCGGATTTCCATCAGCGTCAAATAGCCGACCGCCCGCCCGGATTGTGCGATGATCGCATAGGCATAAGGGTCATCGGCCGCTGCCCGCATGGCGATGAAGGCGGAAAATTCGGACTCGTCCGCGAATGGACCGTCGGTCGAGATATAGGTCCAGATCTGGTCGTGGCCGGCGAACGCGCGCCACAGATCGGCAGCGTGTGCAGCCGCGAGCTTTTCCAGGTGTCCGTAGCGGCCCTGCAAGACCACGGGCCCAGGGCGCTTGGCGGGCGTGGTGTCGACCGGAAGACCAACCGGCTGTCCGGTTTGCGGATGGCGCTCGGCCGTCACGGCTTCTGCCATCTCTTTAGGTCGTCGCGGAAAAACGCGTTGAGTTCAGCGTGCGGGACTGTGCCGCTGAAGCTGTCGAACACGCCGTCGTCGGCGATCGCTTTCGCCGAGCGGATGAACGCAGTCCAGGCCACGCGCGCCAATGTCGAGCCGACGCTGATGCGGCGCACGCCCATCGCCGCGATGTCGGCGACTGTGAAGCCGAGCGCCGCCGGCATCAGCAGGTTTACAGGTTTGGGCGCCACCGCCTTCACCACCGCCTCGATCTGCTCGCGCGTGCGGATGCCCGGCGCATAGAGCGCGTCGGCGCCGGCGGCGGCATAGGCGCGCAATCGTTCGATGACGAAAGCAAGATCGGGCTTGCCTACAAGGAAGCCTTCGCAGCGGCCGGTCAGCAGGACGCCCGAACCTGTCTTGTCGATCGCCGCGCGGGCCGCGCGCATCCGCGCCACGGCCTCGTCGAGATTAAAAAGCGGCTTCCCGGCGTCGCCGGTCGAGTCCTCGATCGACAGGCCGGCGACGCCGGTCTCGACGCAAAGTCGCACGTTTTCGGCGACTCCCGCGGGATTCTGCGCATAGCCCGCCTCGAAATCGGCGTTCACCGGCAGGTCACTCGCGGCCGCGATCTCTGCGACATGACCGAGCATCATGTCGCGGCTTACCGCGCCATCGGCGATCCCCTGCGCAAAGGCGAAGCCTGCGCTGGTGGAGGCGAGCGCCTTGAAACCGAGATGCTGAAGATAGCGCGTGGTTCCGACATCCCACGGATTGGGAATGACGAAGCAACCGCTCTCATGCAGCTTGCGGAACGCGGTGCGCTTGTCGGTTACGGAAGGGCCGGCCATAGCGATCTCCCTGAAATATGGGCGGAACCGTGCCATGTTCAGGCGCCGAAAAACAATGCCATTCCGTGAATGCATTCATCAGGTGCATTTATGTCAGCGGGCGCTGGTGATCCGGCGCCGGCTGGGCCAGACTTCCGCAAGCTTCGAATAATCCAATAATGTCCGGGGGAACTACGTGGATAGTGTCGATTTTGACGCCTTGGAAGAGAAGGCGCGCGCGAAGATGCCACCGGCCTCGTTCGCCTTCTGCGCCGCCGGTGCCGACGACGAGATCAGCACATCCGAAAACATCATGGCCTGGCGCGCTTTGCGCCTGCGGCCGCGTGTGCTGCGCGACGTTACCAGCATCGATACCAGCGTCACGCTCCTCGGCAGCAAACATCCCACGCCGATCCTGGTGGCGCCCACAGGGCGGCACAAACTGTTCAATCCGGAAGGCGAGCGCGCGACGGCCCGCGGCGCGGCGGCCGCCGACATTCCTTATGTGGTTGCCAGCAATTCGAATGTGTTGATCGAGGACGTCGCCGCGGAACGGCGCAAGGCGCCGCAGTGGTTTCAGCTTTACTACTGGCCGAACCACACCGAGGTCGAAGCGCTGATCGATCGTCTGGCCACAGCCGGCTTCAGCGCGCTCGTGCTTACCGTCGATGCGCCGGTGCCCGGCTGGAGTCCGCGCGCATCGCGCGAACAGCACGAGCCGTCGCCCGACATTCTCAACATCAACATGCCCGGCTCGCCGATGGCACGCACGGCTTATCATCCCGACTTCGCGGGCAAGGTCGTGTATCCGGCGACGTGGCGCGAACTGGAATGGCTGGTGAAGCGGTCGCCGATGCCGGTTCTCGTCAAAGGCGTGTTGCGCGGGGACGATGCCGTTCGTTGCGTCGAGCACGGTGCGCGCGCTGTCATCGTCTCCAATCACGGCGGCCGCCACCTCGATACGACGGTGACGACCGCAGATGCTTTGCGTGACGTCGCAGCGGCACTGTCCGGCAAGGCGGAAGTTTATGTGGACGGCGGTATCCGGCGCGGCACCGACATTTTGAAGGCGCTCGCGCTCGGCGCCCGCGCAGTGCTGATCGGCAGGCCGGTGATCTGGGGCCTGAGCGTTCAGGGCGCCGACGGCGTCAAGGACGTGCTCGACCATTTGCGGGTCGAACTGGTGCGCGCCATGCAATTGACCGGCACGGCCAAGCTCGCGGAAGCGACCGCCGATCTTGTTGCGGATGGCTCGAGGCCGCTGAACACCTGACACGCTCGATTATTCCGACACCGAGAAGTGATCGGCGGCGCCACGACGCGCCTTGTCCGCATGTGCCGATAGGCTCTTTGATGCGTCGGTGATCTACATTCATGGAGGGCAGAATGTTGTCGCGTTCTCTCGCTGTCGTCAGCACGGTCATTGCGCTGGTTTTGATGCCAAGCTTGCCCGCCGATGCTGCCAACAAGCCCCGTAAACACAAACAGCCTCGCGTCGTTTATGCGAGCCAGCAGGTGCCGAATCACTACCGTGGCGCCGACAAGTTTCCGGCCGGCCCGCTTTACTTCAACGGCAGTCAGTATCTTGGCGACGATCCGGATCCGTTCATCCGGTCGCAGCTATGGCGCGATCTCGGTGCGCATTTCGGCGGCGACAACTGACGACGTGATTGTCGTCAGCCTTGCCTCGCACGGACGAGCCGGCCTCGGCCGGCGCGAGTTTGATTTTCACGCCGCAATCGGCTGAACTGGCGGTAAATGTCGCCGCTTGCGGTGCGTCTCGCTTCGGGGCGTGGCCGATCAAACCCGGGAGCCAATACCATGCTGAAGACGATCGCGGCCTTCGACCGCATCGGCGAGGAAAACGCTTTTGCAGTGCTTGCCCGCGCCAACGCCTTGATCGGGCAGGGCCGCGACATCATCAACCTCGGCATCGGCCAGCCGGATTTCCGCACGCCGGATTTCATCGTCGAGGCGGCAGTGAAGGCGTTGCGCGACGGCCATCACGGCTACACACCGGCGAATGGCATTCCGGCTTTGCGCGAGGCGGTGGCGGCCGATCTGCACAAGCGCTTCCAGGTCGAGGTCTCGCCCGACAGCGTGATGATCATGCCGGGCGGCAAACCGACCATGTTCATGTCGATCATGATGTTCGGCGAACCGGGCGCGGAAATCATGTATCCCGATCCCGGATTTCCAATCTACCGCTCGATGATCGAATTCACCGGTGCGACGCCGGTGCCTGTGCCGATCCGCGAGGAGAACGCCTTTGCCTTCTCGGCGGAGGAGACGCTCAAGCTGATCACGCCGAAAACGCGGCTCTTGATCGTGAACTCGCCGGCCAATCCGACCGGCGGCGTCACGCCCAAGAGCGAGGTCGACAAGCTCGTGGCTGGCCTCGCGCAATGGCCGGACGTCACGATCATGTCGGACGAGATCTACGACCACATGGTCTACGATAGTGAGACGCACGTGTGCCTGCTGTCGTACCCCTCGATCCGCGACCGCCTGATCCTGCTCAATGGCTGGTCGAAGACCTACGCCATGACCGGCTGGCGGCTTGGCTACGCGGTGTGGCCGGGCAAGCTCTACGATTATGCGCGCAAGCTCGCGGTGAACCTGCATTCCTGCGTCAACGCGTCGGCGCAATATGCCGGGCTTGCGGCGCTCAAAGGTCCGCAGGACGAAGTGACGACGATGATCGCCGAGTTCGACAAGCGCCGGGAGGTCGTGGTCGAAGGCCTGAACAAATTGCCCGGCGTATCCTGCGCGATGCCGAAGGGGGCGTTCTACGCGTTCCCGAACGTCAAGCGCACCGGCTGGAAGGCCAAGGCGCTGGCGTCATCGCTGCTGGAAGATGCCGGCGTTGCCATCATCGGCGGGCCCGACTTCGGCATCCTCGGCGAAGGCTACGTGCGCCTGTCCTACGCCAACTCCACCGAAAACATCTTGAAGGCGCTCGACCGGATGGGCGAGTTTTTGGCGTCAAGGAAAGCGGCGTGATTGCTCTTCCTTCCCTCTCCCCTTTCGGGGGAGAGGGAAGGAAAGAAAGTAGAACTCACCCCGGAAACGGCGACTTTCGCGGCGCTGGCGCGTCGCTCTGGTCCTGGGGTGCCCCGGGTTCGTCCTCGTGCGCCAATTCGTAGATCACGCGCGCCGGTCCGGGCTTCGGGATCGACACGCCTTGTTTGTCGAGTGTGTCCCACAGCGCCAGCAGCACGTCACTTTTCACGTTGACGACCCCGGCCGCGGGATCGCGGATCCAGAACCACAGCTCGTATTCGATCGAGGTCGCGCCGAAGGCCGTCAGCATGCAGGCCGGCGCCGGCTTCTTCAGCACGCGCTCGACATTGAGTGCGGCTTCCACCGCCGCCTCCTGTGCCTTGCGCGGGTCACTGTCGTAGGTGGTGCTGAATTTCACAAACAGCCTGACGAGATCGCTCGAATAAGTCCAGTTCGCCACGCGCTGTGTGATGAAGTCCTCGTTCGGGATCAGGTATTCGCGGCCGTCGCGCGTGTCGACTGAGGTATAGCGCGCGCCCATGTTGCCGACGCGGCCGAAATGATCTCCCACGGAGATCACATCGCCCGGTTTGATCGACTTGTCGGCGAGCAGGATGATCCCGCTCACCAGGTTCGACACAATCTTCTGCAAACCGAAGCCGACGCCGACGCCGACTGCGCCGGAGAAGAAGGCGAGCGCGGAGAGATCGATGCCGACGGTCGAGAGCACGATCACGACCGCGAAGCTGATCAGCAGCAGCCGGATCAGCTTGCTCATCAGCACCTGGATCGAGGGCGTCAAATCGGTCGACGTCTGCAGGCGGCGGTCGAGGAAATCGGCGACCGCGTTGGCGGCCCACAACGTGAGCATCAACAGTACGCTGGTCTTGATCACCAACAGCGGCGTGACGCGCAGGCCGCCCAACGTGATGCCCACCGAGTTGAGCGCCGCGACGGTTGAGTCGAGATAACCGAGGATGCTGAGCGCCGCGATCGTCCAGGCGGATATCGCCACCAGCCGGTACACGAACTGATTGCGGATCAGTCCTGTGACGACCGCGATCAGAACCCAGGCGGTGGCGAGGCTCGCCGCGACGCCGAGCAGATAGGATGCGCTCGGCCAGGTGATCGCCATCATCACCGCCCGCATCACGTCGAGCAGCAGCACGAAAATGATGGTGGCGAGATTGGCGAGCAGCATCCGCGCCAATTTCTGCACGAGCTGCGGCCAGCGTGCGCCGAGGACGGTGAGGTCGATGCGGCGGCGGATCAGGCTCGCTGCGATGGTGCCGATCACGGCGGCCAGCAGAATCAGGCCGAACTGGATGAGCAGCCGCGCCGACGTCAGCTCCTGCGCGAGCGAATGCAGGGCGTCGGCGACTGTCGCGGTCAGTTGCTGGCCGTCCATGCGTCCCCTCTTTCAGCATCGCGACGAATCAAGCCATTCGTCGCTCGCGCCAGGAGGCTTATCACAGGTCGATGGGCAAGCGCAGGCGGCAATAATGTGCCTTTCGTACAGCCGAGCCCCGGCCTGTAACGAGATACGCTATGCTGACCAAGTTATCTCCAGGGAAACATCAAGGACACATTTCATGCTTTCAGAAGAACAAATTCTTATGCGGCAGAGCTGCCGCGGTTACGTCGACGATATCGTCCTGCCATTCATTCGCGAGAACTGGAAGACGGAATGGTCGATGGTGCCGGAAGAGCGCCTGCCGCGACGCATCCTCGATGAGGCGGAGAAGATTGGCATCCGCACGCTCGGCGTGCCAGAAGAATTCGGCGGCGTCGAGCTCGAGAAAGGAACGGAGGTTTCGACCTTCGCCATGATCTCCGAAGAGATCGCGCGCGGCGATTCAGGCCTTGCCGACAAGCTCGTGCAGAACTGGAAGGTGTCGGTGGTGCTGCGGCAGTTCGCGCCGCGTCACTTGCAGGAGAAATGGTTCAAGCGGCTGGTCGAAGACCCGACTTTTCTGTTGGCGCATTGTCTCACCGAACCGCGCGGCGCATCCGACCGTTGGCTTCCTTATAACGTACCGGAAGCGGCGATGCAGACCAAGGCTGTCAAGGTCGACGGCGGTTGGGTCATCAATGGCCGCAAGCAATTCATCTCCAATGGCTACGATGCCGGGCTCTATGTGGTCTATGCCAACACCAATAGTAAGGTCGGCATGCTTCAGGGGACCTCGTCGTTCCTGGTGCCGCGCGAGACCAAGGGCTTCACGGTGGCGCGTTGCAACGAGACGCTCGGCTGCCGCTTCATGAACAACGGCGAACTGGTGTTCGAGGACATGTTCGTGCCCGACGATCACCTGCTCGTCGAGAACGAGGCGCTCAGCAAGCTCAACGTCTATTTCCGTCCCGGAAAAATCATCCAGGCGGCGAAGAATCTCGGTGTCGGCGTGCGCGCCTTTGAGGCCACGGCCGACTATGTGCAAAACTACGTGCAAGGCGGTCGAATCCTGATCAAGCATCAGGCCGTGGCCTTGCGGCTCGCCGACATGGCGACGCGCATCGAAGCGGTGCGCGCTTTGCTCGAGCGCGCCGCGCAAGCTGTGGACGACAGCTCGCCGGACGCCGACAAGCTGGTCAACATGGTCAAGATGTTTGCCTCGGAAGAGATCATGAAGGTCGCCCAGCACGCGGTCGAACTGCACGGCGGCAATGGCATCATGCTCGATTTCGGCATCGAGAAGGCGCTGCGCGACGCCGTGATCTTCCTGCACATGGACGCGACCGTCGACATCTCCAAGTTCAAGATCGTCAAGCTGATGTTCCCGGATACGGCGGGGAAGTACGCGGGGCCGGAATAGTTGTGGGACGTGCCCCGGACGCGCTGCAGCATGAGCGAAGCGAAATGATGCGGCGCTGATCCGGGGCCTTACGAAATTCCGAGCCTGTAACGGTCCCGGGTCTGCAGTGCATCACTTCGTGCTGCACTGCGCCCGGGACGCGAAACCGCTACCTCAACGTCAGCCTGAACCCGACCACCACAATCACCAGTCCGATGAGCTGCGCAACGCTCGGAACAATTCCGAGCGCGAGATAGCCGATGACCAGCGCGAAGCCGGGCACCAGCGCGGGGAAGGTCGCCGCGCGCCCGGCGCCGAGCAGCATGACCGAGCGCGCGAACAAATAAATCGGCAATGCGCCGGCGAGCAGCCCTTGCACGACCACCTGCAACAGGTTGTCCGCGAGGCTCATGCGCAGGATCATCGAGTCGTGGCCGGCGAAGATCAGAAACAGCGGCGCGTACACCAGCACCGACAGCGTGCCGACGACCGTCGCCGCGCGCATGCCTGATACGCGCCAGAGCCGCAGCAGCGTGCCAAAGCCCGCCCAGAACAGCCCGGCGGTGGCGAACAGCAGATCGCCGCCGACGCCGTGGGTGCCGATGGTGGCGAGCGATTCTCCACCGAACACCACCAGGCCGGCGATGATCGTCAGACCGCCCGCGATGCGGGACAGAGTCGGCCTTTCGCGCAGGAACAGCGTGGCCATCACCAGTCCGAATAGTGCGGCGCAGGCGGGCTGGATCGTGGTGCCGTGGCCGAGTGGCACCAGCATGAAGCCGGTATAGGCGAGCAGCGCCTGCGCGGGCCCGGACAGCACGGCGAGTGCCAGACTGCGCCACCAGCCCACCCCGCCGAGCGTCACGACGCCGTCCCGCAGCGCCAGCGGCATCAACAGCAGCCCGGACCAGAAATAGCGATGCAAGGCGAGATCGGCCGGCGTGAAGCCGATGCTGACGCCGTGCTTGGCCGCGACGAAACCGGTGGCCCAGCCGAGCGCCGCCAGAATGCCGCACACCGCGCCGACAAGGACGTTGGACGACTTTGCTGCAGGTTGCGCATTCTCGTCCACGGCAATGCCCCTGTGCCGATCGGAAGGATGACTTGAACAGGGCTGATACTCTAGGATCGCCGCTCAAGTCCATTTGCTATTCGAGAAGACTAAACTTCAACGGGATGGAAACCTCATGGCGAAGCCGCGCAAAGTCATCATTACCTGTGCCGTCACCGGCGCTATTCACACGCCGTCGATGTCGCCGCATCTGCCGATCACCGCCCAGGAGATCGCCGATGCCGCCCTCGGCGCCGCCGAGGCCGGTGCGGCCGTCGTCCATCTGCACGCGCGCAATCCGCAGGATGGCCGGCCCGACCAGACGCCGGAGGCGTTCCTTCCCTTCCTAAAGGTGATCAAGCAGCGCTCGGACGTCGTGATCAATCTCACCACCGGCGGCGCGCCGACGATGATGGTGGAAGAGCGCGTGCGTCCCGCCGCGACCCTCAAGCCGGAAGTCGCCTCGCTCAATATGGGTACGATGAACTTCGGGCTCTATCCGATGATCCCGCGTTACAAAGGCAAGTTCAAATTCGACTGGGAGGAACCGTATCTCGAGAACTCGAAGAAGGGCATGTTCAAGAACACGCTCGCCGATATCGAATACATCCTGACCACCTGCGCCGAGAACAATACCCGCTTCGAAATCGAGTGCTATGACATCGGCCATCTTTACACGCTCAAGCACTTTCTCGACCGTGGCCTGATCAAGACGCCGCTGTTCATTCAATCGGTGTTCGGCATTCTCGGCGGTATCGGCACGCACCCCGAGGACGTCATCATGATGAAGCGCACCGCCGACCGGCTGTTCGGACCGGACGCCTTCCATTGGTCGGTGCTGGGTGCCGGTGGTGCGCAGATGCGCGTCGCCGCCATGGCGGCGTCGATGGGCGGCAATGTGCGCGTCGGCCTGGAGGATTCGCTGTGGATCGGCGCCGGTCAACTCGCCGAGTCGAACGCGCAGCAGGTCACCAAGGTACGCAAGATCATCGAGGGCCTTGGGCTGGACGTGGCCTCGCCCGACGAGGCGCGTGAGATCCTCGCGCTCAAGGGCGGAGACAAGGTGGCGTTTTAATAGCGCGCGTCACTGTCGCATTGACTCTTTCGCGGTACATTCGGGTCATGGCCTGGGTTGGCCTGCGAAGGAGTCCCTGCGATGCCGCATTATACGCCGCTGATTTCAACGATCGTCGCAGGCCTTGTGCTGGCGTTTGTGCTGGCCGCCGTCGCACAGCGGCTGCGCATTTCACCGCTGGTCGGTTATCTGGTCGCCGGCGTGTTGCTCGGGCCTGCCGTTCCGGGCTTCTATACCGCCGATCAGTCCCTGGCGAACGAGCTCGCCGAAATCGGCATCATTCTGCTGATGTTCGGCGTCGGCCTGCACTTTTCGCTCAAGGACCTGCTGTCGGTCCGCGCCATCGCGCTTCCGGGCGCCATCGTCCAGATCGTGGTCGCGACGGCGCTCGGCATGGGCCTCGCCCACGCTTTCGGCTGGTCGCTCGGCGCCGGTCTCGTCTTCGGCCTTGCTCTGTCGGTCGCGAGCACTGTCGTGCTCTTACGCGCGTTGCAGGAGCGCCGCCTGGTCGAAACCGAACGCGGCCGGATCGCGGTCGGCTGGCTCATCGTCGAAGATCTCGCGATGGTGCTGACGCTGGTGCTGCTACCGACGCTGGCGCCGATCCTCAAGGGCGGCGCTTCGGCGGGCTCCGACTGGACGGAATTGGCGATCCCGGTCGCGATCACCATCGGCAAGGTGGTGGCTTTCGTGGCGGTGATGCTGATCGTCGGACGCCGTGTGATCCCGTGGATCTTGCATACGGTCGTTCACACCGGCTCGCGTGAGCTGTTCCGGCTGTCGGTACTGGCGATCGCCCTCGGCGTCGCCTTCGCGGCGGCCTCTTTGTTCGGCGTGTCATTTGCTCTGGGCGCGTTCTTCGCCGGTATGGTGATGAGCGAGTCCGAGCTCAGCCAGCGCGCGGCCAATGAAACACTGCCATTGCGCGATGCCTTTGCCGTCCTCTTTTTCGTGTCGGTCGGCATGCTGTTCGACCCGGCCATTCTCTGGCACGATCCGCTTCCGGTCCTCGCCACGCTGCTGATCATCACGTTCGGAAAATCGGCGGCCGCCTTCACGATCGTGCGCCTGTTCGGGCACCCGACATCGACGGCGCTGATGATTTCGGCAAGCCTGGCGCAGATCGGCGAATTCTCCTTCATCCTGGCCGGCCTCGGCGTCAGCCTGGAACTGCTGCCCGCGCACGGGCGCGATCTCATTCTCGCCGGCGCGATTCTGTCGATCATGCTCAATCCGCTGTTCTTCGCGATCCTGGACCGCTGGCTGGCGGCCGAAAAGTCTCGCGAGGGCGACGCTGCTGCGGCCGCGGCGCCGGCCAGCCGCGAGCCGATACCCGTGACGGGCCTCAGCGATCACATTGTTTTAGTTGGCCACGGACGGGTCGGCCGCTTCATCACCGCGGCTCCGCAGAGCGCGCCCGTGCCGTTCTTTATCGTCGAGGACAGCGGCGACATCGCCGCAGAGCTTAGGGCGCAGGGACGCGAAGCCATCGCCGGCAACGCCGCGGATCCTGAGGTATTGCAGGCCGCCAATCTCAAGCAAGCCCGCTGCCTATTGGTGGCGATTCCCGATGCCTTCGAGGGCGGGCAGGTGGTGGCCCAGGCGCGGCAGGCCAACCCCACATTGCCGATCGCGGCGCGGGCGCACTCCGAGGGCGAAATCGAACACCTCAAAAAGCACGGCGCAACGGTGGTGGTGATGGGCGAGCATGAGATCGCCAAGGCCATGCTTGCCTTTATCGGGGAAACACCATCCGCCGTTTCCGCCGGCAAAGTCTAACGACGAAGCGCGGCCGCGCATTGCTCTTCCGCCTAAATGCGAGATAGTGCGCCTATGGGCGCATTGGATTCGGTCAGCATCGCCATCCTGCTCGGCAGCCTGCTGGTCCTGGCCGGCATCCTGTCGAGCCTGATTGCGTTGCGGTTTGGCGCGCCTTTGCTGCTGGTGTTCCTCTTGGTCGGCATGCTGGCCGGGGAGGGCGGGCCCGGCGGGCTCAAGTTCGACGATGTCCGCGTCACCTACACGGTCGGCTCGATCGCGCTGGCGCTGATCCTGTTCGACGGCGGCCTGCGTACGCGCCTGGCGACTTTCCGCAATGTACTCGCCCCGGCGGTGACGCTGGCGACGGTCGGTGTGCTGCTCACCACATTGCTGACGGCGCCGGTGGCCAAGTACGTGCTCGGCATCAGCTGGATCCAGGCGCTGCTGGTGGGCGCGGTGGTGGCCTCGACCGACGCGGCGGCCGTGTTCTTCCTGATCAATGCGCGCGGTCTGCGCCTGCGGCCGCGCGTGCGCGCCGTGCTCGAGGTGGAATCCGGCACCAACGATCCCTTCGCAGTGTTCCTCGCACTGCTGCTGGTCGAGATGCTGCTGGTCGGCGACCAGAGCTGGTCGCATGCGCTTCTGACCTTCGTCCGCGACTCCGTCCTGGGCTGCGTCATCGGCTTCGCCGGCGGCCAAGTCATCGTCTGGGTGTTGAACCGCTTGGGACTGGCGCAGGGCCTGCACGCGCCATTCGTCGCGGTGAGCGCGCTGGTCGTCTTCGCCTTCGCCAACGCCCTGCACTCGTCCGGCTTTTTGGCCGTCTATCTCGCCGGCCTTGTCGTCGGCAACAAGCAGACCCGTGCGCATAATTCCGTCGTCGTATTCCTCGATGCCATCACCTGGCTGGCGCAGATCGTGATGTTCGTGCTGCTCGGGCTGCTGGCCTGGCCGCACCGGCTCGCGGACAGCCTGTTCGGCGCCATCGCGATCGCGCTCGTGCTGATGCTGATCGCGCGGCCGGTGGCGGTGTTCCTGTGCCTCGCGCCGTTCAATTTCCAATGGCGAGAGAAGGTCTTTCTCTCCTGGGTCGGTCTGCGCGGTGCGGTCGGCATCTTCCTGGCCTCGATCCCTCTGCTCGTGGGCCTGCCGGCGGCCTACATGTTCTTCGACGTCGCCTTCGTCGTCGTGCTGTCCTCGCTGCTGATCCAGGGCTGGTCGGTGGCCTTTGCCGCGCGCAAGCTCGACATTTCGTTTGCCCGCGCCGATCCGCTT
Organism: Pseudolabrys sp.; assembly: GCA_036519015.1. Taxonomy (GTDB): domain Bacteria; phylum Pseudomonadota; class Alphaproteobacteria; order Rhizobiales; family Xanthobacteraceae; genus Pseudolabrys. The sequence continues at coordinate 15,270 of DATDMA010000280.1, forward strand.
CCGCGCCGCATCGAACTCGATCTGCCCGGCCAACTCGACCGCGAGATCGTCGGCTATCCCGTATCGCCCAACAGCCCGTACTTGCGCCGCGGGCTGATCCCGAACTGGGCGCGGCCGACGTTGGTCATTCGCGATGAGGAAATCCTGACGCCGATCGAAGCCGAGCCGGTGCGCGTGGGCGATTACGTCTATCTCCTGGCGCCGCCGGAGAAGGCGCAGGCGCTCGACCGCTTTTTCGTCGACATGCCGCCGCCGCGCGTGCCCGATCCGCGCCTGCTCGGCGACTTCTTCGTGCCGGGCACGGCGACGCTCGGCGCGCTGGCGGAGATCTACGGCTTGCAGGTCGCGGCGGAGCACATGGAGTTGCCGCTCGCCGACTATTTCGCCGAGCAGGTCCGTCGCACCCCCAGGGCCGGCGACATCGTCGCGTTGGGACCGATCGCGCTGCTCGCGCACAAGGTCGAGAGCGGCCGGGTCACCACGGTCGGCTTGCGGCTGGCCGAACCGGAAGAGCCCACCACATGGGGCGGGCGCGTCAAGGCGACGGTGGACCGCTTACAGAAGCTCTTCGGTTAGAGCGGGCGTCGCGCCAGCGCCGGCCCGTGCTGCACCAGCCATGCGCCGCCGAACAGCACGCCGGCCCAGAACAGATCGCCCATCACCGTCTTGTCGAGGAACGGCAGCGCGGCGACGAAACATTCCACGAGGCCCTGCGCGGTGACCGGATACAGGCCGCTGAAGGCCCAGACCGCGGCATTCGACAGGATGAAGAAGGCGAGCGAGCTTCCGATCATCGTCGCCACGATCGGCAGCGCGCCCTGCCAGCGGCGGGTGGCCATGCCGGCCAGCGCCGGAATGGCGAGCGCCGCAATGACCACCAACGATACGCGCCAGTCATCCGGACCAAGTGCCGTGCCGCTCAGCAGCATGGCGGCGACCGGCACGATCAAGGCCAGGGCCGGCATGCGCAGCACCCGCGCGGCGAACAGCCCGCTGGCGGCGACCGGCATGAAGCCGTAGGCGTGCGGCAGCAAACGGGCGGCCACGTCGAAGCCGATCAGGAACGCGACCAGGAGCAGGTCCATCCAGAGTTCGGCGCGGGCTTTGTTCGGCTGCATCGAAATCCGTCCTTTGCATCAGGGTTGGTCGTCCATAGCACGTTCGCGCGCCGAGTTCACCCGGCCGAACGGCCCCGTCAGACAGTGCCAGCCGGGCGGTTTTGCGCCCATTCCGTGACAATAGCGGCAAGCACATCCAGGCCGTCGGTCAAGGCGGCCGGGCCGGGCTGCAGAATCACCGTGGATTTGACCTCGCGCAGCCAGCCGGTGGCGACCGCCGGAACCTCAGTGAAGCCGGGACGGGCGGCGACCTTCCCCGGCACGAATTTCTTGCCGCACCAGGAGCCCACGATGATGTCCGGCCGCGCCGCGATGACCGCCTCGCGCGAGACGATGCGGTCTTTGGCGTTCTTGCGCGGGGCGAGTTCGGGGAACACGTCGATGCCGCCGGCGGCGCCGACAAGCTCCGACACCCAGCCGAGGCCGGAGATCATCGGCTCGTCCCATTCCTCGAAGTAGACCCTCGGCCGATGCGGCAGGCGCAGGGCACGCTCGTGCACGGCATCGACGTGCGCGGCGAGTGAGCGGGCGAGCGCGTCGGCCTTCTCTGGCGCTCCGACCAGTGCGCCGAGCGTGCGGATCATGTCGAGGATGCCGCCGACGTCGCGCTGGTTGAAGGCATGCACGGCGACGTTCGCACGGATCAGTTCAGCGACAATGTCGGCCTGCAGGTCGGAGAAAGTGAGCACCAAGTCCGGCTGCAGCGCGAGGATCTTCGGCACATCGGCGGAGATGAAGGCTGAAACGCGCGGCTTTTCCTTGCGCACTTGCGGCGGCCGCACGGCATAGCCGGAGACGCCGACAATGCGGCGGTCTTCGCCGAGGAGATAAAGCGTTTCCACGGTCTCTTCGGTCAGGCAGACGATTCGGGATGGTGGGAACATGGGAGGAGTGTAGCGTACTTGGCGCGTAGCTTCTCGATTGTCGTCCCCGCGAAAGCGGGGACCCATACGCCGTGTACTATCGGTAGACCGCGGAGTATGGATCCCGGGCCTCCTTCGCTCCGCTCAGTCGCCCGGGACGACAGATATAAATTCCGCGGGCGCACATCTCTTCCGATTCGATTTTCAAACAGCCAAGCGAAATCGCCCGTATTCTTTGCGGCGCCGGGTACGCCGTCGTTCCATTCCGTCCCTCGCAAAATACGAGGGGATGGCGCGCCGAGAAAGCGCGTCAGGTAGTTCGATTGCGCATCTTCCTTTTTGGGAAGATGCGGCGCCTTTCGGCGCGCCATCGCGGCGTCTTACGATGCAACGGGCCGCGCTTTCCGCAACCAACTCCGCATTTGCGCGTGTTGGCCCGCGATCAGCCAGCTCCTGGCGGGAGGTCCTATTGCCTCCAGGCGGAGCCCCGTCACCGCCCGGGGGGTTGGGGGTGCGTTCATCCCCCTCCCGCGGGCGCCGCGTCCTGCTCCACCATCAAGACGCCTCATGACAGCGCCCTCGTCGAGCAGGACGCACATAATGTAAGGGCGCTAGAAGCGGTGGGGATTACTTTTTTGTCGTGATGGGAAGTTGTTGAGCGCGCCGCATTTTCTGCCGTCGTCCCGGGCGACCGAGCGAAGCGAGGGAGGCCCGGGACCCATACGCCCTGCGCTATCGAGAGGGCACGGCGTATGGGTCCCCGCCTTCGCGGGGACGACAGCGGTGAGATTGTGCGGGGACGACAGAGAACCTAAAGCAACTCCACACCGCCGATCGCGGTCACATGTCCGTCGTTCAAGATCACCACGCGCGTGGCGATGCGCTTCACCCATGGCGTAAAGTCAAAATCGGGAAAGCGACTAATCGACGGAACCGTCGTTCCGCCCTTACACGGCATACGCACGGTACGCCCCTGGCAAGTCCCGTCAGCCGCGGTAAAGTCCGGGCCGGAAACGGCGAGGGAACGTAAAAGGATGACGCGTGCGACGCCCATCGAGGGCGAGTTCGACACTATCATCGTAGGCGCAGGCTCGGCCGGCTGCGTTCTGGCCAACCGGCTTTCGGCGGATGCGGGTAAGCGCGTGCTGCTGCTCGAAGCCGGCGGCCGCGACAACTGGCTCTGGTTTCACATCCCCGTCGGTTACCTCTTCGCCATCGGCAATCCGCGCGCCGACTGGATGTTCAAGACCGAGCCGGAGGCGGGCCTCAACGGCCGCAGCCTCAATTACCCGCGCGGGAAAGTCATCGGGGGCTGCTCCGCCATCAACGGCATGATCTACATGCTCGGCCAGGCGGCCGACTACGATCACTGGCGGCAGCTTGGGCTGCCGGGCTGGTCGTGGGACGATGTGCGGCCGTTCTTCCGCAAGCATGTCGATCATTTCTTGAAGAGCGAGCATCACCCTGCCGGCGGCGAATGGCGGGTCGAGCAGCAACGCCTGTCTTGGGAAATCCTCGAGGCGTTTCGCGAGGCCGCCGTGCAATACGGCATCCCGGCGGTGAACGACTTCAACACCGGCGACAATGAAGGCATCTGCTATTTTCATGTGAACCAGCGGCGCGGGCGGCGCTGGTCGGCGGCGCACGGCTTCTTGAAGCCGGTATTGCACCGGCAGAACCTGCGGCTGGAGTCCGGCTGCCTGGTTGAAGGCGTGGAGTTCACCGGCAAGCGCGCGACCGGTGTGCGCTGGCGGCAGAATGGCGAACTGCGCAGCGCGCGCTGCCGCGGTGAGGTGATCCTGGCCGCCGGTGCGATCGGCTCGCCGCATCTCCTGATGCTGTCGGGCGTCGGGCCGGCGGAGCATCTCGCTCAACATGGTATTCCGCTGGTGCTGGACAAGCCCGGCGTCGGCATGAATTTGCAGGATCATCTGCAGCTGCGCACGATCTATAAGGTCAGCGGCGTGAAGACGCTGAACGCGATGTATGGCTCGCTGTTCGGGCGCGCCGGCATGGGGCTGGATTATGCGTTGCGGCGGCGCGGGCCGATGACCATGGCGCCGTCGCAACTCGGCGCCTTCACGCGCTCCGATCCGATGCAGGACCGCGCCAACATCCAGTACCACGTGCAGCCGCTGTCGCTCGACAAGTTCGGCGAGCCGCTGCACGCGTTTCCGGCGTTTACCGCTAGCGTCGCGAATCTGCGGCCTACCAGTCGCGGCACGGTCACGCTGAAGTCCGCCGATCCGGGCGCGGCGCCGGCGATCAAGCCGAATTATCTCACGACGCCGGAGGACCGCCGCGTCGCGGCGGATTCCATTCGCGTGACACGTATGATTGTGTCGCAGCCGGCGCTGAAGAAATACGCTCCGGAAGAGTATCTCCCCGGCGCCTCCATTCGCGATGACGACGAGGCCGCGCTGGAGAAGGCCGCCGGTGATTTGGGCACGACGATCTTCCATCCCGTCGGCACGGCGCGCATGGGCCGCGACGACGATGTGCGCGCGGTGGTCGATGCGCGTTTGCGCGTGATCGGGCTGGATGGGCTGCGTGTCATCGATGCCTCGGTGATGCCGTCGATCACCTCGGGCAATACCAACTCGCCGACCATGATGATCGCCGAGAAGGGCGCGGCGATGATTCTCGAAGATATGAAGCGGTAAAGCCTTGTGTCCCGGGCGCAGCGCAGCACGTCTTCGTGGTGCGCTGCAGACCCGGGACCGTCGCAAGCTCGGAGTTTGGTAAGGCCCCGGATCTGCGGCGCATCACTTCGCTAACGCTCGTGCTGCGCCGCGTCCGGGGCACGCACCCCTACAACGCCCGCAAATGCCTGATCGGCCGGCCCGGGGCGATGGCCTGCGCGGCGGCGACGATCGCATTCGTGTCGATGCCATAGTGGCGATAGAGGTCGGCGAGCGATCCGGTCTGGCCGAAATGCTCGACGCCGAGCCCGCGCGTGCGGTGGCCGCACACGGCGCCGAGCCAGGCGAGCGTCGCCGGATGCCCGTCGAGCACGGTGACGATGCCGCAATTTGGCGGCACGTCGGCGAGCAGCCGCTCGATATGCGAGCGCGCATGCACGAGGCCGCGTTCGCGTGCACGCTGCGCGGCGCTCCAGCCGGCATTAAGCCGGTCGGCCGAGGTGACCGCCAAGAGACCGACATCGCGGCGGTCTTCGGCCATCAACCCGACGGCCTCGATCGCTTCCGGCGCGATCGCACCCGTGTAAGCCACGATGACCTGCGCATTCGGGCCTGGCTCGCGCAGCCAATAGGCGCCGTCGACGATCTGTTGCTCCAGGTCGGGCGACATCGTGCGCTGCATCTGCTCTACCGGCCGCGTGGACAGCCGCAGATAGACCGAGCCGCCGGTCTCGTCACGCAGCCAGTTGCGCTCGGAAATCTCGCCATCGCTCTTCTGCATATAAGCGAAGGCCCAGCGCATGATGACCGCGAGTTCGTCGACAAAAGCCGGCTCGAATGACGCGAGCCCGTCCTGCGCCATGCCGATCAGCGGCTCGGCGATCGACTGGTGCGCGCCACCTTCGCCGGCAAGCGTGATGCCGGACGGCGTCGCCACCACCATGAAACGCGCATCCTGGTAGCAGGCGTAATTGAGCGCATCGAGCCCGCGCGCGATGAAGGGATCGTACAGCGTGCCGACCGGCAGCAGCCGCTCGCCATTGATCGTGTGCGAGAGCCCGAGCGCCGAGAGCAGGATGAACAGGTTCATCTCGGCGATGCCGAGCTCGATGTGCTGGCCCTGCGGCGAGAACTCCCAATTGAACGTCGAGGGGATGCGCTCGTTCTTGAACGTGTCCGTCATCGCCTGATGCGCGAACAGCCCGCGCCGGTTCACCCACGGTCCGAGATTGGTCGAGACCGTAACGTCGGGCGAGGTCGTGACGATGCGCTGCGCGAAGTCGCTGTCGGCACGGCCGATCTCATTGAGGATCGCGCCGAAGCCGGTCTGTGTCGCCATGGTCGGCTGGATGGTGACCGGCAACGTATCTGGCACTTCGATTGTCGGAGCTTCGAGGCGACGTGCGCTATCGGCGGCGAACGGCACGCTGTCGAGAAACGCCTGCAGCTGCTCTTCCGGCACGGCCAAGCCTTCGAACTTGTCCCACTCATGGCCTTCGCGCACGTTCTGCGCCTTGCGGAAGACATCCATCTGCGCCGGCGTCATCAGGCCGGCGTGATTGTCCTTGTGGCCGGCCATCGGCAGGCCGAAGCCCTTCACCGTGTAGCAGATGAAGCAGGTCGGCTTGTCGCTGTCGACGTTGTGGAAGGCTTCGAGCAGCGCCGGCAGATCGTGCCCGCCGAGATTGTTCATCAGCGCGGCGAGCTCCGCGTCGGAGCGCGTCTCGATCAGTCGCGACACGTCGCCCTGGTCGCCGATCTCGTCGTTGAGACGCTTGCGCCAGGCCGCGCCGCCGGCGAAGACCAGCGCCGAGTAAAGCGGGTTCGGGCAGTTGTCGATCCAGGCCTTGAGCTTGTCGCCGCCGGGCTCCTTGAACGCCGCCTGCTGCAGTGAGCCGTACTTCACGATGACGACGTTCCAGCCGAAATTCTTGAACAGCTGCTCGTAGCGCTCCCACAGGCCTTCGCGCACGACGGCGTCGAGGCTCTGCCGGTTATAGTCGATGATCCACCAGCAATTGCGCAGGCCCTGCTTCCAGCCTTCGAGCAGCGCTTCGAAGATGTTGCCTTCGTCGAGCTCGGCGTCGCCGATCAGCGCGACCATACGGCCTTCCGGCCGGTTCGTGCCCCAGCCGTGCGCGCGCACATAGTCCTGCGTGAGCGAGGCGAACAGCGTCTGCGCCACGCCAAGGCCGACGGAGCCGGTGGAGAAGTCGACGTCGTCGGCGTCCTTGGTGCGCGAAGGATAGCTCTGCGCGCCCTTGTAGCCGCGGAAGGCTTCCATGCGTTCGCGCGTCTGCTTGCCGAACAGATATTGGATGGCGTGGAAGATCGGCGAGGCATGCGGCTTCACCGCGACGCGATCGCTGGGCCTGAGCACATCGAAATAGAGCGCGGTCATGATGGTGGCGAGCGACGCCGACGAGGCCTGATGGCCGCCCACCTTCAGCCCGTCGCTGTTCTCGCGCAGGTGATTGGCATTGTGGATCATCCAGCTCGCGAGCCAGAGCACCTTGCGCTCGAGCGCAGCCAGCGCCGGCAAAGTTTCGATCGTGCTTTTTCGTGTCGTCATTGGCGCGCCTCGCGCTTCATCCAGGGTGCGATGTGCCGGCGATTATCTGCCTTCGCCAGTGGCGATGCCTGCCAATTCAGGTTACAAATGCAGATCGAATTGGCTGATTATATCACAAAATCGCGAGAAAGAGGCGGAACATGCCAAATCCGGCATTGGATGCCGTGGACCTGAAAATCCTGCGCCTGTTGCAAAGCGACGGCCGCATGAGCCTCGCCGACCTGGCGCAGAAGGTCGGTTTGTCCGCGTCGCCATGCCTGCGCCGCGTGCGCATCCTGGAAAAGTCGGGCGTGATCAGCCGTTATGTCGCGGTGCTGGATCAGCGCGCCGTCGGCCTGCCGGTCAGCGTGTTCGTGTCGGTGAAACTGGACAAGCAGCGCGAGGAGCATCTCGACCGCTTCGCCAAGACCATCGCGCGCTGGCCGGAGGTTCTTGAATGTTATCTCATGACCGGTCCGCGCGATTACTGGCTGCGCGTCGTAGTGCCTGACCTCGCGGCCTACGAACGCTTCCTCAAGCAGAAGCTGACGCGGCTTGAGGGCATTGCCTCGATCGAGTCGAGCTTCGCGCTGGAGCAGGTGAAGTACACGAACGTGTTGCCGGTGGGATGAGGTGGTCCGTCACCCTGAGGTGCGAGGCCGCAGGCCGAGCCTCGAAGGGTGACAGCC
>DATDMA010000281.1:0-21678 GCA_036519015.1 Pseudolabrys sp.
ATCAGCTGCTCGCCACCACGAAACTGGCCTGCGGCTATAAAGTCTTGTACGTCTGTAACCACCATCGGGATGATGGTCCACGGCTTGGATACACATGTGACCTCGGCGGTCATTCCGACCTTCATGATCTGCGCTTCAATCTGCCCGAAGCCGGCCTGCAGCGCTTGCTGACCTGCGCCCTCAGGGATCAGAACACCGGCCGGTCGCATAAAGGGATTGACGATATCGCCGACGCGCAAGGCGAATTGCTCAACGCGCCCGCTTACGCCTGCTCGAACGACTGTCTTGTCAAGCTCCACTTGCGCTTGATTCAGCGCGGCTTCGGCACTCGCCTTTTCCGCTGGAAGAAGCGTCGAGATTCGCTGCTCCGTGGCCTTTTTTGCCGCGGCCGCGGCGGCGATCGCTCCCATTTGACCTTGCTCACGGACCTCAAGCCGCTCAATTTCGCGGAACGGCACGTTGCCCGGATTGCGCTTGTAGAGCTCCCGCTTGGTTTCCAGTTCATCCACGATCTGCTGGTGCTGGCTCCTCGCCTCTTCAAGTTGGCCTTCCGCCTTCAGGACATCTGTGTGCGCCACCATGGTCTCGGCGTCGACCTCGGCAATCTTGCGCCGGGCAGCCTCGACGGCCGCTTCCTGTTTCGAACTGTCGAGTCTGAAGATGGGCGCGCCTTTCTTAATTGGTCCGCTGACGCCAATGAAAGTCTCGGCAACGCGCCCGTTTGTTTCAGGAACGATGGGAACGGTTCTGAAGAAAAGCGTAACATTGGTTGTCGACGGGTGGTTGTAGAAGATCACCGTGATCAGCCCCACGGTGAGAATTAGGCAGGCCGTGATCCCCCACCTGAGCTCGAACCATACAGAGTAAAACGTTATTTCCTTGCCGAGGCGTTTTCCCTGCACATACCGACGGAACAGATAGTCCGGGAAGATTGTCAAAAGCGAGCAGAAGAGAAGCTCAAGCATGACCTAGCTCCTTTCGGCTTGCTGGCACGGGCTCAGATTTGATGGGCGTCAAGGCCGGGCCTTCGCTCTGCTTGTCACCCAACGTCGCGCGGATCGGTGCCTCGGCCGGCTTGTACGCTTGCTTTGCGACCGGCGTGGTTTCGTGTGGGGATTCGACGGGACCGTCGCTCCTCCGCTTTCCGGCCATGCTCTCAGTCGCTCCAGCGATCCGACTGAGTGCGCCGCCAAAATCGGGAAGATCGATCAGTGCAAGAAGCAGACCCGCCACCCAGAAGATGTGCATGTGCGTGAAGAGAGCAAGAAGCCCCAAGACAGCAACAATCTCGAACTGCACTTTCTGGGACTTGTGCGCCATCCGCTCCGGCATCGTATGCAGGCGAAAGAACAAGATGCCGAACATGAGAATCGCCAGCGCGAGAATGACTGCCATGACGACCATGAGCACGTCCGTCTCGCCAGGAGCAGTGATGAATGAAGGCAGATGCGGTGACGCAGCTGGATGAAGTGGATCAGCCATATCGTAACTCCCCATTCACGAGAGCAGATCATGACGGGCAGTCGACAGCATCAGCTCGGCGCGCTGCCTCGCGTCGAGATCGCAGTGGCTTTCCGCCTTAGCGGCCGCTGCCACGCCTTCAGCAAGGCGAAAGCAACGGCTAGTAAAGTCGGTCCGATAAACATACCGAGGAAGCCGAATGTTATGAACCCGCCAAACACGCCAAGGAACACCAGCGTCATCGGCATTGTCGCACCGAACCCCACCAATAAAGGCCGAATTACATTATCAATACAAGAGACAAAGAGTCCCCAGACAATCATGAAAATGGCCCAGCCGTCGTTGGAATTGCTGAATAACCACCAAGCGGCGCCACCCCAAATTACCACAAGAAGAATGCCGATTTGGCTAAGCGCGATGAGCAGGCCCAGAAAGCCGAGTGCGCCTGCTGCGGGAATGCCCGCAGCAAGAAGACCTGCCGTCAATAAAATGGCTTGGATCAGCGCCGTCCCGACAATCCCGTAAGCGACACCCTTCACGGACGCAGCAGCCGCATCCAGGAGCTCGTGCCCAAAAGACCCGGCAAGCCGCTCTCCTATGTCTTCGAGCAAGTGTCTGAGAACGTCACCGCGTAGCCAAAGCGTCGCGGCGATAGCAAGTGAGAGGATTGTCTGCAAAACGCCTTCGGCGAGTGCGCCTGCAAGGTCGATGAGGAATTGCCGAAGATTGGCGGAATATGGGTTGAGGGACTCCTGGATTTGACCGCGCGCGAGTGCGTCCCATAGCTGTTCAACCTTTGGCCCTATGAAGGGTACCCGAGTAAGCCAACTCGGAGGCTTTGGCGTCTCGCCTAAGTACTCCAGAAGGTGGCGGCTCACCTCTGTCAGCTGCGCGGCAAGTCGAGGGGTAAGAATGACAAGCGGCACAATGATCAGCGCGACGGCGACAGCGGTCAGGATAATTGCCACCGCCCCATTGGGCAGTCCCTTGTGCAGCAGCCATTGTCGAATAGGAGACGTCGCGACAACGATGATACCTCCGAAGAGGAATGCAGTGACAAAGGGACGCAATACCAGGGCAACGCCTACCAGAAGCCCTACGAAGAGGAGCGCGATGACTATACGCTCCATAAGCCACGTCGTTTGGTGCGCCTCGTTCCGCATTCGAATACCTTTTTAAGGTGCGAATGTCTCCACGGTTTGACGCGACATTGCATGAACCGCCTGCCGTTGGTCCTGCCGTCACCTGGAACAATGCATCGTTTGACAATCTGAGTCACGAAAATCGGCCTGATAGAAAAGTCGCTTCAGAAAGTCTGGCTGGATTTAGACGCAACGAAGTTCGATACTGTATACTTGCTTGCAATTCGGCAGCACCATGGAGGTCAGCCATGGATAATTATGCTCTCAGTGAGGATATGAATCTCGTCAGGAAACCGCGAAGCACGATTGTGTCAACTGCCGCGTGGAGCCTCGCTTGCCTGCTATTTATCGGCCCCGCGCGAGCTGCCGACATAAACGGAGCCTGGGTGAGCGACAGGTCGGCCTGCAATACGGTGTTCGTGAAAAAGAATGGGGTAACGTCAATTTCCGAATCATCAGAAGCGCAGGGAAGTGGCTTCATCATTGACCAAGGTCGACTCAAGGCAAAATTGATAGACTGCGCCATTAAGACTCGGCGAGAGGAGGGCCCTGTCGTCCACTTGATTGCGGCATGCGCCACGGACGTGGCATTGTCCGATGTGCAATTCAACCTAAGAGTTGACAGCGAAGACCAGGTAACCAGGCTATTCCCCGGTATCCCCGAAATGCAGATCTCATATTTCCGCTGTCAGCTATAGAGAAGGTGCCGTCGTTTCAGCGACGACGGCCGATGCCGAGTGCGGTTACGTCATCGCCGGACGTCGGCTGCAGACCGGGCAACGATCGCGGCAGATGGAAAGACGAACAGTCCGAAATCGAAAAATATGTCATCGAGTCGGGAATCATCCTCATCAAGATTTGGCTCGAAGTGGGCCAAGAAGAACAGGAGAGGCGATTTAGAGCGCGAATGGGCGATCCGTTGCGGCAGTGGAAGCTAAGCCCGATGGACCTGGAATCCTACAAGCGATGGTACGACTATTCGGCGGGGCGCGATGCCATGCTGGACGCGAGCGATAGCAAGCATGCGCCGTGGTCCATCATTCGCTCCAACGACAAACGACGCGCGCGCCTGAACTGCATCTCGCGTATCCTTTGGCAATCCCATTCAAGCGGATCCACCGTCCAAAAGTGACACTTCCGAAGCGGGCGAGTAAACGCAAATACGATGATGCCGCCGCATTGACGGGGCGGCATTTTGCTCACGAACCATATTGATTATCGACCGCGGTTTTCTGACGACACCTCTCGGAAATGGGTTGTCGGATATGAACGTTTCAAGCGATCGCCACACGAAATGGCTTGGATACATCCCACCCGCTCAATGGGTGGCTGACTATCGCCGGAGCTGGTTGAGCGGCGATGCCGTCGCGGGCGTGACGCTGGCGGCCTACGCAATCCCGGTCTCACTTGCTTACGCTGGACTTGCCGGGTTGCCGCCCCAGGTCGGCATATACGGCTATCTGCTTGGAGGACTTGGCTACGCCCTACTCGGTTCGTCTCGCCAGTTGGCGATCGGACCCACGTCGGCCATCTCACTGATGATTGCCGGAACGGTCGGGGCAATGGCGGAGGGAGACACCCAACGTTATGCGCAGATTGCCAGTCTGGCAGCCTTTACCGTGGCCTTACTCTGCCTGATCGCTTGGGCATTGCGCCTGAGTGCCCTCGTCCGGTTGATCAGCGACAGTAACCTTGTGGGCTTCAAGGCCGGCGCCGGCTTGACCATCGCGATGACGCAACTGCCGAGCCTCATAGGCGTGCCGGGTGGCGGGCATGACTTCTTCGAACGGGCCGTGCTGCTGGCCGGGCAACTGCGTGACGTGAATGGCCTTGTGCTCGCGGTCGGCATTATCGCGATCGTGTTGATTGCGGCCGGGGACCGATGGCTTCCTGGGAAGCCGATTGCGCTGGGCGTAGTCGCGCTGTCGATCGTGGCCGCAACCGCCCTCGGACTGCCCGCTCTCGGCGTACCGAGAACGGGGCATATCCCGGCAGGATTGCCAAGTTTGGCAGGTCCAGGTTTGCGGCTTCGGGACGTAGAGGGGATATTTCCACTCGCCGCCGGATGCCTGCTGCTCGCGTATATTGAAGGCGTCTCTGCCGCGCGCACGTTCGCCGCCAAGCATGGTTATGCGTTGGACCCGCGGCAGGAATTTCTTGGCATCGGCGCGGCAAATCTCGCCGCGGGGCTGGGGCAAGGCTATCCAGTCGCGGGCGGGCTGTCGCAGTCGGCGGTGAACGACAAGGCGGGCGCACATACGCCTCTCGCTCTGGTCGTCGCCTCGGCAACGCTTGCGCTCTGCTTGCTTTTCTTCACCGGGTTGCTCGAAAACCTGCCGAAGGCCGTCTTGGCCGCCGTGGTGCTGACCGCCATTGCCGGTTTGCTGGATTTTCCGGCTCTGTACCGTATGTGGCGCGTGAGTCGGATAGACTTCTACGCCGCGGCAATCGCTCTCGGCGCGGTGCTGGTTTTGGGGATTCTGCAGGGCATTCTGCTCGCGGCATTGGCATCGATTGTGATGCTGCTCGTCCGGGTGTCGCGCCCGCATGTGGCGTTTCTCGGTCGCGTTCCGGGCACGAAGTCCTACTCTGATCTTGCCCGCCACCCCGAAAACGAGCCGCTCTCTGGTGTGATCGCTTTCCGTCCCGAGGCGTCGCTCATCTACGTCAATGCGGATGCTGTCTTAGAATCGGTTTTGAACCGCTTTCGTGCACCTGGTCAGCCCGACATCCGCCTCGTGGTGTGCGATCTCTCGGCCTCACCCTATGTCGATCTCGCAGGCTCGCGCATGCTGCATGAGTTGCATGGCCAACTTGCTGCCCGAGGTGCCGAACTGCGCATCGTCGGAGCACATGGATGGGTCCGCGACCTGCTACGAGCCGACGGCTTGGGCGAAAAGGTGGGAGGGCTCGACAGGGTCACGGCACTCGATCATCTGCTTGGTGAACGGCAGGCATGATAGCTATCGGCTTCGAAACAGCCATTCCCCGGCCCCCTCATCTTCCGATCGGAAGGGCAGCCTGGAAGTGCGGTTGCTTGGACCGTCGTGCACTCACGTCTCCGGGTGCTCGACGGCCTGCTGGCCTTAACCTGCGCCGGCCCCGACGAGCAAGCCGATGATTTGCACGGCGACGACTTTGACGATGGTCATAGACGGAAAAATCATCGCATAGCCAACATCAGGCCGCTCCGTCGGCGCCATTCGTGTGGAATATACCAGGATGGCGGGGTTTCCGGTGGTGCCCGACGCGACGCCGACCAGATCGTCATAAGGTATTTTCATGAGATAATAGCCGACCAGGAGCACGATGAGCACCGTTGTCAGTAGGACAGCGGCGCCGATAAGCAGCAAGGTCAATCCGGTCTCTGATACGGTCGCCACAAATGGCTTTCCGGCGTTGATCCCCACGGCGGCGAGGAAGATAGACAGGCCGAAGTTCCGCAGTACGATATTGGCAGGCAGCGGCATCACCCAGAGCAGCGGACCGGTTCTGCGCAGTTTTCCCAGAATGAGGGCGACAATCAGTGGCCCGCCACCGATGCCGAGCGTGACAACCCCGACGCCGGGAATTGGAATGGGGACCAGCCCGAGCAGGACACCAAGGACCATGCCGATTCCAAGCGACACGTAACTGAACTCCGCTGCGGATTTGACGGTGTCACCGAAATGCCGGCGCACCTCTTCTTTCCTGTTAGGCGGCATCAGCACGCCGATTCGGTCGCCATACTCCAGGGTCAGATCGGGAGTTGGCACCAAGTCCATGTCATAGCGCCGCACATGCAGCAGGTGAGTCGGAAATCCGGCCGGGAGTGGGAGGCTCGCGAGCGGCACGCCGACGAGATTCGCCTTCGCCACGAAAACCCGAATGTAGTCGAGAGCCGAACGGTCTTTGACGATTCGTCCGGGCTCAATTTTTCCGAGGCGTGCTGCCGCCGCGGCAATCGCACTTTCCTCCTCGGCGACGATCATGAGCGCATCACCGGGCGCGAGCACGAGATCGTTCGACGGAACGATATTCTGACCTCCCGTGCGGACCATCGTCACCTGAACACCGCTTGGCAGATCCTTGCTCAGATCATCGAGTGTGCGACCTGCAGCGTCGTTACCCAGCGTGATTTCTCCCATGTGGAAGCGTTGGGTCCTCGGCGGAAATTTCGGCTCGACCCGGCGCGTCATGAAATAGATGCACAAAATCGGGCCAATCACGCCAAAGGGATACGCAACCGAATATCCGATCGACGGTTCGCTGTTGTGCATCGCATCAAGGGCGGCTTGAAGGGTCGGAGTGCTCGTCAATGAACCGGCGAACAGGCCCAAAGTGTGCCCCACCTTGATCCCGAAGGCCTGCCCTAGCCCCAACGCGACCAAGAGTCCGGCAAAGACTGCGACGAAAGCCAACAAATTATATTTGCGTCCGGCCGCCCCGGTTATTCCCTCAAAAAATTGTCGTCCATAAAGGATTCCGATGCCGTAGAGGAACATGACGAGGCCGATGAGACCTATCGGTCCGGTGATCTGAGACTTCGGGGCGAAAGCGCCGAGAGCAAGGCCGACGAACAGAACCGCTCCGACGCCGAGCGAAAATCCGCCGATGTTGATTTGGCCGACCAAATATCCAAATCCAATGGCGAGGAATACCGCAAGGATTGGCTGGCTTCCTATGACTTCGCGAGCAAGATCGAACATGAATGTGTCTCCCTCTCTGAAGCCCACCTAAGCCTGGCAAGCCGCGGTCAGCGAGCGCGACATCCCGCAGCACGGAACTGTCCAATCACCCGATTCACCAGGTCGGGCGTCGGCGTCGGCGTGTTGGCATCTTTGTAGTCGAGATCCATGGCCTTCCATTTGAACGCACCGAGTTGATGGAATGGCTGAACCTCGACCCACTCGACATTGCGCATGGGTGCAACGAAGCGAGCGATCTTCTCGACGTTGGCCGGATCATCGGTGAGGCCCGGCACCAGCGTGAAACGCACCCATGTGGGTTTGCCGATCGCGGCCAGTCGCTCGGCGAAGCGGAGCGTCGGGGCAAGATCCCGCCCGGTCACCCTGCGATACGTGTCCGGGTCTCCGCTTTTGATGTCGAGCAGCACGAGGTCGAGGTGTGACAGGTACCTCTCGTCCGCCCGGTCGCCGAGGAAGCCTGAGGTTTCGATCGCCGTGTGAAGGCCGAACTGCTGGGCAGCGGCCAATACCCGCCGGGTGAAAGCAAGCTGCACCATCGGCTCTCCGCCCGAGATGGTAAGGCCGCCGTCGAGCGATCGCAGCGCCGGTGCAAAATCACCTAGGCGGTCGATGACGTGCTGAACGGAGACGTAGGTCCCGTCTTTCAAATGCCAAGTGTCAGGGTTGTGGCAGTACGTGCAGCGAAGCAGGCAGCCCGACATGAACAACACGATGCGCAGGCCGGGTCCGTCGTAACGGGATGCCGTCTCGAAAGAGTGGACATAGCCAAACGCGCCGTCGGACTCATCGCTCGCTTCGCTTGCCTCGGGCGCATCCGGAGACAGGCCGACATACAAGTCATGCCGGCTGCCCGCCGCGAGGTTGCCAAGCTGTGGCATTAACGTTCTCCACGATTTCAGATCTGGCCGTGGAAGGTGCGGCTGATCACATCCTGCTGCTGCTCGCGCGTCAGCCGGATGAAATTGACTGCGTAACCCGATACCCGGATCGTGAGTTGCGGATACTTGTCGGGATTCTCCATCGCATCCAGGAGCGTCTCCTTGTCGAGAACGTTCAGGTTCATGTGGAAGCCACCTTGACCGAAGAACATGTCAAAGGCCTTGATCGCGCCGTCCACGAGTTCCTCCTCTGACCAGTGCGCTTTCTGCGGTGCCACCGAAACGGTATAACTGATACCGTCCAGCGCATCCTTGTAAGGCAGCTTGGCAACCGAAAGGCAGGACGCCAGCCAGCCATGGCTGTCGCGACCGTGCATCGGGTTCGCCCCCGGCCCGAACGGCTCCCCTTTGCGGCGGCCGTCGGGCGTGTTGCCGGTGTGTTTGCCGTAAACCACGTTCGAGGTGATCGTCAGAACGCTTTGCGTATGCGTCGCATCGCGATAGGTCGGGTGCTTGCGGATTTTCTGCATGAAGCGCGTTACGAGGTCTACAGCGATGCTGTCCACCCGCTCGTCGTTGTTTCCATACTGCGGCATGGCGTCCTTGCTTTCGTTGCGATAATCAACGGCAAGGCCGGTCGGGTCCCGGGTCACACGCACCTTTCCATATTTGATCGCCGCGAGACTGTCGGCGACGACGGATAACCCGGCAATGCCGAATCCCATGGTGCGCAGGATGTCGCGATCGTGGAGTGCCATTTCGAGACGTTCGTAGAAGTATTTGTCATGCATGTAGTGGATGCAGTTCATCGCATGCACGTAGGTGCGTGCGAGCCACTCCATCATGCGGTCGAATTTCTCGAACACCTCGTCGTAGTCGAGCACCTCGCTGGTCACCGGCGGCGCCGCCGGCGCAATCTGCTGGCCTGATATCTCGTCGCGGCCGCCGTTGATGGCATAGAGAAGAGCTTTCGCAAGGTTCACGCGGGCACCGAAGAATTGCATCTGCTTGCCGAGCTTCATGGCCGACACGCAGCAGGCGATGCCGTAATCATCGCCCCAAAACGGCCGCATCAGATCGTCGTTTTCGTATTGCAGAGAGGAGGTGTCGCGGCTAACTTTAATGCAGTAGCGCTTGAAGTCTTCAGGCATGTTTTTCGACCACAGGACCGTGATGTTCGGCTCCGGCGCCGGCCCGAGGTTCTTGAGCGTATGCAGCATCCGATAGCTGCTCTTGGTCACCAGCGTCTGCCCATTCAGATCCATTCCGCCGACACATTCGGTCGCCCAGTACGGATCACCGCTGAACAGCGCATCGTAGTCGGGGGTACGCAGGAAACGCACGATGCGAAGCTTCTGCACCAGTTGGTCCCACAGCTCCTGTGCGCCGGATTCGTCCAGGGCCCCGTCGCGAATGTCGCGTTCGATGAAGATGTCCAGGAAGCTGGAGATGCGTCCGATCGACATTGCGGCGCCGTTCGCTTCCTTGACGGCGCCAAGGTAGGCCAGATACGTCCACTGCACCGCTTCGTGAGCATCCGCGGCTGGCCGCGTGATGTCGAACTCATAAAGCTTTGCCATAGAGGCAAGGTCTTCCAGTGCGCGGATCTGCTCGGCCATCTCCTCACGCATACGGATCACTTCATCGGTGGGCCACATGTCGTTGAGTTGCGCGCGCTCGTCGTGTTTGGCTTCGAGCAGGCGCTGGACACCGTAGAGAGCAACGCGCCGGTAGTCGCCGATGATCCGACCCCGGCCGTAGGCGTCGGGAAGTCCAGTGATGATACCGGACCTGCGGCAATTCATGATTTCGGGCGTGTAGGCGTCGAACACGCCGTCATTATGGGTCTTTCGGTATTTCGTGAAGGCCTCGTGAACCTGCGGGTCGGCTTCGATTCCGGCTGCTTGGAGCCCTGCCTCGACCATGCGCAATCCACCATAGGGGAAAATGGCGCGCTTGAACGGCTGGTCGGTTTGCAGCCCGACAACAACCTCATTGTCGCGATCGATGTAGCCGGCTTTGTGGGCCAGCAACGTCGAAGGTGTCGCCGCATCGACGGCGAGCACACCTTTCTTCCTCTCGTCCTGAAAATACGGCTGGAGCTTGTCCCACACCGCCTTGGTGCGTTCGGAAGGTCCGGTCAGGAACGCTTCGTCCCCGTCGTAAGGCGTGACGTTGCAGACGATGAAGTCGCGCACATCGATCGATGAACACCAAAGGCCCGGCGTGAAGTCTCGCCAGGAACGTTCATTCTTGAGGTTCTTCGAAAGTCCGGCGGTTCCTTCCATGACACCTCTCCTCGCATCGAATTGACGGCCGTTTTCGTGGGATTGGTCCCAATATCAATCATCCTGCGAATTGTTCGCTCGCCACCTTCCGCGCGCTACGCTTTGGCATCAGCGCAAGGGTAT
Organism: Pseudolabrys sp.; assembly: GCA_036519015.1. Classification (GTDB taxonomy): domain Bacteria; phylum Pseudomonadota; class Alphaproteobacteria; order Rhizobiales; family Xanthobacteraceae; genus Pseudolabrys. The sequence continues at coordinate 10,581 of DATDMA010000281.1, forward strand.
GTCGCGCGATCATCAACTCCTCGTCAGTTGGCACGACATAGACTGCGACGCGGCTCTCCGGCCGCGATATCAGTGGTTCCCCCGCAGCGTTGGCATCCGCGTCGAGCACGACGCCGAGCCATGCGAGCTTCTCCGCGATACGCGCGCGGATGGTTACCGAGTTCTCCCCAATGCCGGCGGTGAACACGAAGGCATCGAGGCCGCCAAGGGCGGCCGCCAGCATCCCGGCATGGAGTCCAACGCGGTAGACAAAATGTTCGGCGGCGAGCACCGCACGTGGATCGGAATTTGATTCGAGATCGCGCATGTCGTTGCTGATGCCGGAAAGGCCTTTGAGACCACTTTCACGGTAGAGCAAGTCCTCGACCGCCGCCGGGGTCATGCCTTTCTCCGTAAGCAGATAAAGCACGATGCCCGGGTCGAGTTGACCCGAACGCGTGCCCATCGGGATTCCGTCGAGAGCGGTAAAACCCATCGTGCTTTCGACGCTGCGACCGTTGGCGAGGGCGCACATGGACGCGCCGCTGCCGAGATGCGCGACGATCACACGGCCCGTCGCAATCGCGGGGGCGAACTCGCGCAAGCGCTCCGCGATGCATTCGTATGAGAGCCCATGGAATCCGTACCGCCGCACACCGTCGGCGTAGAGGCGCTCCGGGATCGCGAAATGATCTGCAACGTCGCTGTGGCCGCGATGGAACGCCGTGTCGAAACAGGCGACCTGGAGCAGCTCAGGACGGTTTGCTAAAAGCAAGCGGATGGGGGCGAGGTTATTCGGCTGATGCAGCGGAGCAAGCGAGACATATCGCTCAAGATTTGCCACGACCGCATGGTCGATCACGACGGGCCGGTCGTATTGCGGCCCACCATGCACGACCCGGTGGCCGACCGCGACGAGATTGAGGCTCTGGATTTCGCGAAGCCAGTCGGCCACCACGGTGATCGCCGCGGGGACATCCGGCACCTTGTCCGGGGAATAGCTTTTGTCGATCATCGGCGACGTGTCGTTTGCTTGTGCCGCGAGCCGCGGCCGCGTGCCGATCCCGTCGATCTGTCCTTTGATCAGGCGCGACAGCGTACCCGTCTCTTCAAGGACGAACGCCTGGAACTTGAGGCTCGACGAACCTGCGTTGACGACGAGGATCGTATCCATGGCACGTCACGCCGCTGGCAAGGCCGCCGCACGTCGCCGTGCATCGGCGTAAAGCACGGCGACCGCGCAGGATGCCATGCGACTGCGCACGGAATCCGCGCGCGATGTGAGAATGATGGGGACGCGCGCACCGAGCACGATGCCCGCCGTATCCGCCTTCAAAAGGAAGACAAGGTTTTTGGCCAGCATGTTGCCGGCTTCGAGATCGGGTACGACGAGGATCTGCGCCCTCCCTGCCACAGCGGACGTTATGCCTTTGATCCTTGCTGCGTCGGGATCAATTGCGTTGTCGAACGCGAGGGGGCCGTCGAGGATGCCGCCAGTGATTTGCCCGCGGTCCGCCATCTTGCAGAGGGCCGCTGCTTCGATGGTCGATGGAATCTTCGAGGTCACGGTCTCGACGGCGGAGAGGATTGCCACGCGGGGCACGCCTAGGCCGACCTGAGTGTACAGATCGATCGCGTTCTGGATGATGTCACGCTTGCAATCGAGATCGGGAAATATGTTGATTGCGGCATCGGTGATGAACAGCGTCTCGGCATAAGTCGGCACATCCATCACAAACACGTGGCTGATTCGCCGCGCGGTGCGCAGGCCGGTGCTCGATGCGGTAACGGCCCGCATAAGCTCGTCGGTGTGCAAGCTGCCCTTCATCAGTAGCTCGCCCTTCGCCTGGCGGATCAGTTCGACCGCCTTTGCTGCGGCTGCCTCGCTGTGCGGGACGTCGACGATTTCATACTTTTCGATGTCGAGCTTGTGCTCGCGCGCTACAGCGGTGATTTTGCTCCCTGGTCCCACAAAGATCGGCACGATTATTCCGGCCTCGGCGGCCTCGATCGGACCACGAAGACACGATTCATCGCATGGATGCACCACGATTGTCTTTGCGGCGGATACGCCTTTTGCTTTGGCGATCAGGCGATCGTACTTTGATCCTCCGGGCGGAACTGCCGCGACAAATGTCCGAACCGCGGTTGCGTCGCTGTCGCTTTGGGCGGTCATGGCAGCTCCTTTGCACCAAAAGAACTGAGATTGTTTTCGAACTTGTTCGCCTTGAGGCTCGCACCCTCGTTTGTTGGCACTCGAAGTGGCGGCAAAAACATCCAACAGTGGGCGGGTCGCGCGTCACGGCCCGAGAGTCGGTCTTCACAGTTGTCGCCAGGTAAGTGGGGAGAATCCGGCCGTCAGAATGTTGGAAGCGCGTCCGCCGAAATTCTCGCCAGCGCGATCAAGCCAAGATTGCCGGCGCTATGGTGCGCCATCATGTGGCGCTGATCAAGTGGGACCTAGGCCATACTCAGAGAGGCAGCCACGATTCGCCGATACGAGCGCTGCTTCTAAGAAATAAATTCGATTGCCCTGTTACTAGTGGTAGCAGGTTGGCGTAGCTGGCCGATGCAGGTGCCAGCCACAAAAATGGAATTCGATCAGGCACCCAAATTAATGGTAGCAGAGTGGGCATTTGCGCGAGGGGGGTGGCGCGAATTCAACAGATGTGACGGCGGACGTGTCACACACAGCTTACGGATCCGCGCCGCCGAGCTGCGACAATGTGCGCATGAATTGGTTTGAAGGTGCGCTAGTCGATGATGTGATACCCACCATCGACATAAAGTGTCTCTCCGGTAATCAGCCTCGCGGCGTCATGGGCCAGGAACGCGGTGGTCATGCCAACGTCTTCGATACTAACGAGGTTGCGTGCGGGAGCCTTGGACTTAGCTTTGTCGAGCAATTCGTCAAACTCGGGAATACCGGAGGCGGCGCGGGTTGCCAGTGGCCCGGGGGAGATAGCATGCACACGAATGCCTTTGGGTCCGAGCTCGGCCGCGATGTAGCGCACGGCGCTCTCCAGCGCCGCCTTGGCCACGCCCATGATATTGTAGTTCTCCACCACCATCTGACTTCCGTAATAGGTCATGGTGAACAACGTGCCACCGTTCGGCATCAGTGGTTCGGCGAGATGCGCCATGCGGATGAAAGACCAGCATGAGATATCCATGGTGGTGAGGAAGCCGTCGTGCGGAGCGTCGATCACGCGACCGCACAGCGTATCTTTGGGCGAGAAGGCGATCGAGTGGACAACGAAATCGAGCCTGCCCCACTCCTTGGAGATGCGCTCGAACACCGCTTCCATCTGCCCTGACATCTGTACGTCAAGAGGCATCATAATGGAGGCTTCAAGCTCGTGCGCCAACGGCTCCACGTATTTCTTTGCTTTGTCGTTCAAATAAGTGACGGCCAGCTCGGCGCCTAAAGCGCGGAAGGCCGCGGCGCAGCCCCAGGCGATGGAGTGCTCGTTGGCGATTCCGACGATAAGGCCCTTTTTGCCTTCAAGCAGTTTCGCTTTGACGACAGGAATCATCGCATATCCCCCGTTTTGGTGCCGGCACCTCACCCCAAATGAATTAAGACGCCTTTGCGATCGCGATCTTACCGGCCACTTTGGTCGGCGCCGTATCGACGCCGAACAGCGCGGCGATTCGCTGCAATCGATCCGCCGCTTCGCCGGCGAGTTCGCCGGGCGCGCTCAGCACCTGACGCAGTACGGCGAATCCTTTGCGGCGTGCGTCTTTGTCTGGCGGCAATAGATCGGAAATAGCGCCCAGCGTTGCGTCCTGATCGATCAGCAGCATAAAGTACTGCTCGCGCACGAGCGCCTTGAATTCGGCCAACGTCAGCCGTGGACCGTCATCCCGAACCGCTCGAAGGTGGCGGATCGCGGCAAGACCGCGTTCGTCGGCACTGCCGCGCGCCATGCCAACGTAAAGCATGCCACGGACCAGGCACTCGCGCAGACCGCCGATGGCGATGCGGGCCTTCAGCTCGGCGATCCGGGACTGCAAAAGCTCGTGATGTAGCGCGCTGTTTCCCGCCTTTCGCTGCGGGTGAGTGTCGGCAGGATCGATTCCAACCGCCGCCTGTAGCATGGGCGCGCCGTAGATCGAGAGGAAGATGCGCTCGGACAACGACTCGGTCATATCGCGCCAGGCGTCGAGGTTTGCAACGATCTGCTTCGATACGCTTTCCTGAATTGCGAGAAAGGGATTGTCGGCGCTGACCGGCTTGCGGTCCTCGCGCGCGCGGTCGGCCATCGTCTTTACCGAGGCCATCAACGGATTTTCGTCGGAAACCACCTCATATTGCAGCCGCAGCGGGTGCAGTCGGCGCATGGACTCAGCTATGGCGGGCGATGTCATGGCCCGAACCGCCGGCTGCGCGAACGCGCGGTAGAACGCGAGGTTGATGTCGGACACCCGCGCCGCGGTGGCGAAGCGGCGCTCATCGGCCACATCGTTGCCACCCAGGGCGCGTATGTCGTCAAGCGTGCGTGCCTCGCAGCGCATCACCCAATCGCCTGAAACGAGATCGGCGCTGACCGTGTCCTCTGACTTCGCTTGGAGGACAGCCTCGTACAGCCCGGGGGGCAAGACGTCGATCAGGTCGATGTTGCTAGAAAACTCATCGTGCTCTTTGCGCGCAACGCCACCAGAGACAAAGATCCCCAAATGACCCACCGATTCGTGAATCGTGTAAACGATGGTTTGCCCATAGGATCGGATTTCGTTGACGTCGTTATAGAGATCAAGAATCCATCCGAGCGCTTGCTGGGGCGGCGTGATATTGTCGCCCTTCGAGCAGAACACCACGATCGGCGAGCGAATGTTGCGCAGGTCGATCGTCGTGCCGTCGGAGGCTTGGATAGCTCCAGCTGCGAGCTTATTGCCGACGAACAGGTCGTCGACGATGGCCTGGATTTCCTCGCCGTTCAGATTGACATGGCCGCCCCACCAGCGCTCGAAACCAAGATAGCGCGGAGCCTCCGTATCGATGTTGGCGTAGAGATTGTACCGTTTCGTCCACAACGTGTTGGCAGGATTTTGATTCTCGAAATTCTGCACCAGCCAGGCGCCGTCGAACTTGCCGTGGCCAAGGTCGCTGGTCAGCGCTGTCAGCCAGCTACCGCCGAGCAGGCCGCCACTGTAGCGCATAGGGTTTTTGCCGCGCACGCCGGCCCAATATGACAGCGGCGAACCGGCGATGATGATGGGGCCAAACAGCTCGGGGCGCCGCGCCGCAAGCATCATGACCGCCCAACCCGCCTGGCAATTGCCGATCACGCACGGTTTGCCATCGGCCTTAGGGTGCAGGGCAATGACCTTCTCCAGAAAAATCGCCTCTGCGCGCGCGATATGTTCGAGAGTCTGACCCGGCTCTGGCTCCGGCAGGAAGCCGATGAAATAGCAGGGATGGCCGGCCTTGAACGCCACACCAATCTCACTGTCGGCCTTGAAGCCGCCAATGCCAGGACCGTGCCCGGCGCGCGGGTCAACGACCACGAAGGGACGGCGGGTTGGATCGACTTCGACGCCATTGGGCGCAACGATCCGCGCGAGAGCATAGTTGACCGGCGGATCGAGCGTGCGGCCGTCAACGACCAGCTCCGCCTCGTAACTGAGCACATGCGGAGCAGCCTCCGCCAAATGCTCACGGTACTGATTTCCGCTCTGACGCATCACATCCCAGAACAGGATACTGCGCTGCGTGGCATCGGTCATGTAGTCGACCAACGGACTGAGCAGACCAAATCCAGGCATAACGGCCTTTTCGGCGGGCTGATGTTGACGGTCCGTCATGGCTCACCCCTTCGATTGGTCTTTGGTGTCGTCCAGCGATGGTGCTAGCGCACTCCGATGTTCGTGCAGGTTTGGCGGATTTCCGCTACGCAACGTGCGTTCGCTTTTGATCCCTATCGACGCTTGGTCTTGATCTCGGAAACTGTCAGGCCTGCAGCGAATGATGCCGTGTTGCCGGAGAACAATGCAAACATCGCGCCGGCACATGTCAGCAGTGTGGCAACTCCGTTGTAGGCACCAGCTGACCCGATTGGCAGGTGGCGTGCCAGTGATTCGCATTGTTCAGGACAACTGAAGCCTGATGTGCACCACGTCGCGCTCGCGCTTCCTGGTCAAACGTAACCCGCTCTTTTCGAAAACTTTCAGCATCGGCGTGTTTTCCGCCAAGACCTCGGCAATCAACTCATGAAGTCCAGCTTCACGGGCGATCGCCGTGAGATGGCGCATGAGGACCGTGCCAAGACCCTGCCCTTGATATTCGTCGAGTAAGGCAAAAGCGATCTCGGCCAGCCCTGGCTGCACAACGATATAGCGGCCGCCGCCGGCGATTACCGGTCGTCCGCCTTCTTCCACCACAGCGACCAAGGCCACGTGACTGACGAAGTCGACATCCGAGAAGAACGCGATTTCCCGCTCGGAAAAGTGTCGTCTTACGGCAAAAAACCGGCGGCGAAGGGTATCCGCGCTGGCGCGGTCGACGGCTTTAGCGAGTCCGTCCCAATCGCCTGATCTGACAGCTCGGATTTCGACGCGGCGCCCATCGCGGAACAATTCAATAACCGAGTACCTGGCTGCGTCGGCCATGGCCGGGACTCCTTCGATCACGCGCATCCCACTCAGACCGGAATACGTTTTATTCTTCATTCTTTGTGCGTCGAGGGCTAGAGTCCGGCGCGCGCCTTCCGAAGTAGTACAGAACATTGCCGTATCGATTTTGTAAGAGGTCGCAGGCGAACATCATTCAATCGGAGAGCACGAATGGACACAGATCGTGACATCCAAAATGCCGCCTCTGATACCGCCAGCACACCCAACGCGGTCGGAAAGATCACCCAAGTCATCGGCGCCGTCGTCGACGTCCAATTCGAAGCGCACTTGCCGGCGATCTTGAACGCCCTTGAAACCGAAAACGATAACAAGCGGCTGGTGCTTGAAGTCGCGCAGCATCTTGGCGAAATGACCGTGCGCACTGTCGCAATGGACATCACCGATGGTTTGGTCCGCGGCCAGGAGGTGGTGGACACCGGCGCGCCGATCTCGGTGCCGGTCGGCGAGGAAACGCTTGGCCGCATTATCAATGTCATCGGCGAACCGGTCGACGAAGCTGGGCCTGTCAACACCAAGGAGAGGCGTGCCATCCATCAGCCAGCGCCCGCCTTTGTGGACCAGTCGACGGAAGCGCAAATTCTGGTTACCGGTATCAAAGTGGTGGATCTGCTTGCGCCCTATTCGAAGGGCGGCAAGATCGGCCTGTTCGGCGGCGCCGGCGTCGGCAAGACCGTGCTCATCATGGAACTGATCAATAACGTCGCCAAGGCGCACGGCGGCTACTCGGTGTTCGCCGGCGTCGGCGAGCGTACGCGCGAAGGCAACGATCTTTACCACGAAATGATCGAATCCGGAGTCAACAAGGACCCGAGCAAGGGCTCGGTCGAAGGTTCCAAGTGCGCGCTGGTGTACGGCCAGATGAACGAGCCGCCGGGCGCGCGCGCCCGCGTCGGCCTGTCGGGCCTTACCGTCGCCGAGTATTTTCGCGACCAGGGTCAGGACGTGCTGTTCTTCATCGACAACATTTTCCGCTTCACGCAAGCCGGCTCGGAAGTGTCGGCGTTGCTCGGCCGTATTCCGAGTGCCGTGGGCTATCAGCCGACGCTCGCCACCGACATGGGCGCACTGCAGGAGCGCATCACCACCACGACCAAAGGCTCGATCACCTCGGTGCAGGCCATTTACGTGCCGGCCGACGACTTGACCGACCCAGCGCCGGCGACTTCGTTCGCGCACTTGGATGCGACCACCGTGCTGTCGCGCGATATCGCCGCCAAGGGCATCTATCCGGCGGTGGACCCGCTCGACTCGACCTCGCGCATGATGTCTCCGCTCGTCGTCGGTGAAGAGCATTATGCGGTTGCCCGCCGGACTCAGGAAGTTCTCCAGCGCTACAAGGCGTTACAGGACATCATCGCCATCTTAGGGATGGACGAACTGTCGGAGGATGACAAGGTGACGGTCGCGCGTGCGCGCAAGATCGAGCGCTTCCTGTCGCAACCGTTCCACGTCGCCGAGGTGTTCACCGGCTCGCCGGGCAGGCTCGTCGACCTCGCCGACACCATCAAGGGCTTCAAGGGCCTGGTGGAAGGCAAGTACGATTACCTCCCTGAGGCCGCCTTCTACATGGTCGGCACCATCGAAGAAGCGGTCGAGAAGGGCAAGAAGCTCGCGGCGGAAGCGGCGTAATCGGCGCCGGTTCGCACAGTCAGGGCCACCTTACATTTCGATCTGGTCTCGCCAGAATAATCGCTATTGCGGCAAATTGCATGCGACCATGCTGGCGATTTCACCATTTATCTGCCAGCTAACCGTCGGGCATATCGCCGAGTTGGGCAACGAGATCGGCCGTTCCGTCCGCATCTTCAGCACGTACACTCTTGTGTCGACGCACCCGAGCCATTCGAAATAGCTTGGCGAATAATCCCTGGGATGGATGCAGCTTGTCTTGTCCGCCGGCGGGATGGTTTTCCAGCGATCGACAAGCTTACCGCGCGCGGTTTGTTCGCTGTTGACGCATTGCTCAAAGGCGTTCGCATTTTTATTGCCGAACAAGGCATCGGTCGTGCTCTGACTAGCCCGACACTGTTTCTGAATGTCAATTGTAGGAAGCGCGGTTTCCTTCGACAAAGCTGCCGAAGCAGCCACGAGGACGATGGCGCCTGAAATAACAATCCTCAGCCGGATGAACATGGCTGCACCCTTTCAATCTGGTGTCACCTTTACACGTGAAGTCCTGTAATCATTTTTGGCGCAGCACATGTTTGCGACAGAACCGCACAAGCCAAATGCGCAATTCTTCCGCGTACGCTACGTCGTGCGCAAAACATAGCCTCAGCCCATTGTGATGAATTGATATGAATCAAAAGACGCGATGGATTTACGGTGCGTCTCCAGGGCTTTTTTCGCTTTGGGTCGAGCGGCAATGAGGCCGATTGACCTCAACACAAAGCAACAAAAAAGGCGGCCACGACGGCCGCCCTTTTCATTCCCGACCGAGACAGCTCTCAGCGTCCCGGCAGCATTCGCTGCAGCACGCCGTCGCGGCGGATGACGTAGTGATAGAGCGCGGCGGCGACGTGCAGGCCGACCAGTCCGAGGAGCGCGTATTCCGCTCCGAACACATGCACCGATCCCGTCCAGCGCCAGCCCGGCGCGTGCTTGGGAATGAGCTCGGGCACTTCGAACAGACCGAAGAACGTAACCGGCATGCCGCGCCATGAGGCATTGAGCCAGCCGAAAATGGGAAGCAGGAATATCAGCGCATAGAGCAGCCAGTGCACGAGTCGAGCACTTTGCACCTGCCAGGGTGGAATGCCATCGAGCGGCGCGGGCTCGCCGTGGATGAGACGCCAGCCCAGGCGAATAATCGCGACGAGGAAGATCAAAACGCCGAACGAGAAATGCAGACTGATCAGGGTCTCTACCGGAGCATTGAGGCCCATAGGCATGGTCCAGGCGAGGCAGAATTGCACGATCAACAACCCCACAACCAGCCAATGAAGCACCTTCGCCGTGCCTGTGTAGCCAACACTTCCGCTATTAGTGACCATTCGGACCGTTGCCCCGTGTTGTGGAACCCCGATCGTCCACGTACGGACGAACTGGGACGTTGATGGCGAACCGCAAGGCTCCGCCATCGTAACGCGGGTTGGGGCATTCTCGTTCTGCGGGACAGTTGCGATAATCAGTGACGCGGATGACGACGCGATCCGTACGCAAAAAAAGAGCGGCTGCCGCCGCTCTTTTTATTTGCAATGAGCCGCGCCCCTCACTGTCCCGGCAGCATCCGCTGCAGCACGCCGTCGCGGCGGATGAAATAGTGATAGAGGCCGCTCAGCACATGCAGGCCGACCAGCGCCAGCATCGCGTAGTTGGCCAGCAGCGCGTGCACGTCACCGGTCCAGCCCCAGCCGGGCGCGCGCGTCGCAATCAGTTTGGGTAATTCCAGCCCGAACATCGCGACCGGCATGCCGCGCCAGGAGGCGTTGATCCAGCCCAGGATCGGCAGCACGAACAACAGCAGATAGAGCAGCCAGTGCACGATCCGCGCGGACTGCACCTGCCACGGCGGAATGCCGTCGAGCGGCGCGGGCTCGCCATGGGTGACGCGCCAGACCAGCCGCACGATCGCGACGGCGAGGATCGTCACGCCGATGGAGAAATGAAGGTCGATAAGGGTGCTCGCCGGCGGGTTACGACCGATATGCGGCATGGTCCAGGCCGCCGCGAACTGCGCGATCAGCATCAGGACGATCAGCCAATGTAGAAACTTGGCGGTGCCGGTATAGCCGGCGCCCGGACTTTTCTTCACCATGTGAAGTCTTACCCCTTGTAGGCAACTAGCCGCTCCCCATATACTTTCAGACGATGACGTTGAGCCGAGAGACTCCGTTGTCGTAAGGCCGACGGGCAATTCCCGTCTGCGGGGACGACCACGATAAGTCGGTGACGCCGGATGTACGCGCCCTGACCCAATCGTGGTCGTTATCATTTCAGGGAATGGCGATCACAGCCCGACCTTCGGCCACCCTGTCATTCTTCCGGACGTGCAAATGACGCCTTTGCGCCCCAGGCCGCGACAATGGCGAGAAACAGTGACACCAATACGTCATAGCCGGCGAGGGAAATGCCGAGGAAGCGCCACGCCGCCTCGTCGCAGCGGACGATGCGGATGCTCTCGAGCCGGTTGAGCATGTTGGATGCCGCCCCGAAATTATTAATCGGCCCGCTGCAGTCGGTGGGGCCGGCCCAGAGCTTCCATTCGACGCCGGCGTGATAGGCGGAGAGTCCCGCGTTCCACAACATGGCGATCGCGATCGCCGCAAATCCCAGCACCAGCACCTTGCGCGAAGCGCCGAAGCCGGCGCCGAGCCACAGCAGCGCCGCCAGCGGGATGCAGACGTAATAGGCCATGCGCTGGTCGAGGCAGAGCGGGCACGGCGGATAGCCCAGCACATATTGGAAGAAATAGACGCCGGCGATGGTCAGGGCGCCGATGACGGCGACCACGGCCGCCGCGGTGCGGCTTGAATCCTTGTGC
>DATDMA010000282.1:0-5654 GCA_036519015.1 Pseudolabrys sp.
GCTGATCAAGTTCCTGCACTCGCCAGAAGCCAAGGCGGTGTTCAAAGCACGCGGCCTGAAACCGGTGTGATAAGCGGAAGCGCAGAACCGCTCTGACTCGATCCGTCACCCTGAGGTGCGAGCGAAGCGAGCCATCGCAAGTCGGCTTTAGCCGACTTGCGCAACAAAGAATCCGATCTCGGGTAAACCCGAGATCGAAGGGCGACGGCCCGGGCCGTTCATCCTTCGAGGGCCGCTTTGCGGCCACCTCAGGATGACGGGACAACCGCAGTGCTCAACCCGGCGGGACTTCCGGCTCCGCCGGCTTCGCCTCGGCAAGGACCTTCCGGGCGACATCGACCAGGCGTGCGGTCCATTGCTGACCGGCGCCGGTCTTGAATCCGTTCTTGTTCCAGATGGCGGCAATGCGATCGGCGAGGACGACCTTCGCTGCGTCGAACTGCGTAAACTTGGCGCGCAAGGCTTCCTGGAATTCCGGCCAGCGCGACGAATTGCAGCCGAGAGCGACCGCGTCGCCCGCCAGGACGCTCACGCGCCCGAGCGCGGCCCGCTCGGCGTCCTCGATGTGGCGTCTCTTGTCCAGATCCGGATAGACAGCGATGGGTCGCTTGCCGTCCGCCGGCTTGCTCGCACCAGCCGACCTGAAGGCCGGCTTACTCCCAAAGGCCGGCCTGCCCGCAGGCGCCGGCCTGGAATCCGGCTTGCGCGGCCCGCCCTTACGGGGGCCGCCACGGTGGCCTTTGTCTGCACCTTTGGAGGTGCCGCGCTTGTCCATCCAATCCTTATACCACCATCATCACCGGATTCTCGATCAACACTTTAAACGCGTTGATGAGCTCGGCTCCCAGCGCCCCGTCGACGGCGCGGTGGTCGCAGGACATCGTCACGCTCATGATCGTCGCCGGCACGACCTGGCCGTTGCGCACGACCGCGCGCTCTTCTCCCGTGCCGACCGCGAGGATGGTCGACTGCGGCGGATTGATCACCGCCGTGAAGTCCTTGATGCCGTACATGCCCAGGTTCGACACCGACGAGGTGCCGCCCTGGTATTCGTGCGGCTTGAGCTTGCGCGCCCGCGCGCGGGCGGCGAGATCGCGCATCGCATTGGAGATCGTCGAGAGCGACTTCGTCTCGGCCTGATGGATGATCGGCGTGATCAACCCGCCGGGCAGCGCGACCGCCACGCCGATGTCGGAATGCTTGTGCTTGAGCATGCCGCCTTCGGCCCACGACACGTTGGCCTCGGGGATGCGCTGCAGCGCCAGCGCCAGCGCCTTGATGACAAAGTCGTTGACCGAGAGCTTGTAGGCCGGCTTGCCGTCTTTGTCCTTCGGCGCGATGGCGTTGATTTCCTCGCGCGCCGCGACGAGCTTGCCGATGTCGCAGTCCATCGTGAGGTAGAACGTCGGCATCGACTGCGTCGCGGCGGTGAGCCGCTGCGCAATCGTGCGGCGCATGCCGTCATGCGGCACGAAGTCGTAGGAGCCCTCTTCGTAGAGCGCGCGGATCTGCGTGTCCGATAGCGCCGGAGCGATCGATGGCGCGCCCCCTGCAGGCGCAGCGCCCGCCGCGGCAGCGGGTGCGCGCAGGCCCTTGCCCGATTTCGCTTCGTCGATATCGCGCGCGATCACGCGGCCATGCGGGCCGGTGCCCGACACGCGCGACAGATCGATCCCGGCTTCCTTCGCCAGTCGGCGGGCAAGCGGTGAGGAGAATGTCCGCCCGCCCTCGCCCTTCGAGACGGCGCTTCGCGCCTCCTCAGGGTGAGGGCTCTTTTTCTCTTCAGGCTGGGGAGAGCTTTTCTTAGCCTCATCCTGAGGAGCGCCCGCAGGGCGCGTCTCGAAGGATGAGGCGGGCTGTTTGGCTTCGGCCTTCTTCTCCGGCGCCTTGGCCGCACCAGACGCCGCCGACTTCACATCCTCGCCTTCGGCGGCAAGCACGGCGATGACCGAATTCACCGCCACGTCCTGCGTACCCTCGGGCACGACGATCTTGGCGATGGTCCCCTCGTCCACCGCTTCGTATTCCATGGTGGCCTTGTCGGTCTCGATCTCGGCGATGACGTCGCCGGATTTGACGGCGTCGCCTTCCTTCTTCAGCCACTTGGCAAGGTTGCCCTTCTCCATCGTGGGCGACAGCGCGGGCATGAGGATATTCGTGGGCATGGGCTTAGGCTTACCGGTAGCAGACGGACTTGGCCGCCTCGACGACGTCGGCGACGGACGGCAGCGCCAGCTTCTCGAGATTGGCCGCATAAGGCATCGGCACGTCCTTGCACGACACGCGCGCGACCGGCGCATCGAGATAGTCGAAGGCTTCTTCCATCAGCCGGGCGGCGACTTCGGCGCCGACGCCGGACTGCTTCCAGCCCTCCTCCACCGTGACCGCGCGACCGGTCTTCTTCACCGATTCCACGAGCGTCGCAGTATCCATCGGCCTGAGCGTGCGCAGGTCGATGACCTCGGCGTCGATCCCCTCGCCGGCCAATTCCTCGGCGGCCTTGAGCGCATAGTTCATGCCCATCGACCATGAGATGATGGTCAGGTCCTTGCCCGGGCGCGCGATCTTGGCCTTGCCGATCGGCAGCACGAAATCATCGAGCTTCGGCACCGGCGACGAGTGCCCGTAGAGGATTTCGTTTTCTAGGAAGATCACCGGATTGGGATCGCGGATCGCGGCCTTCAATAAGCCCTTCGCGTCGGCAGCATTCGACGGCGAAACCACCTTGAGGCCTGGGATGTGCGAGTACCAGGACGAGTAATCCTGGCTGTGCTGCGCGGCGACGCGCGCGGCGGCGCCGTTCGGCCCGCGGAACACGATCTGGCAGACCATCTGTCCGCCCGACATGTAGAGCGTCTTGGCGGCGGAGTTGATGACCTGGTCAATCGCCTGCATGGCGAAGTTGAAGGTCATGAACTCGACGATGGGCTTGAGGCCGGCGAGTGCCGCGCCGACGCCCAGACCGGCAAAGCCGTGCTCGGTGATCGGCGTGTCGATCACGCGGCGATCGCCGAACTCCTGTAGCAGTCCTTGCGTGACCTTATAGGCGCCCTGATACTCGGCGACCTCTTCGCCCATCACGAACACATCTTTGTCCCGGCGCATCTCCTCGGCCATGGCGTCGCGCAATGCTTCGCGCATGGTCATGGAGACCATCTCGGTGCCTTCGGGAATGTCGGGATCGGCGGCAACTTTCGCTTGGGGGGCCTCAGGGGCCTTCTGTTCTTTCTTGGGGGCCGGCGCTTCAGGCGCCTTGGCCTCGGTCTTCTCGCTCTTGGCGGGAGGAGCTGATTCGGCGGCTTTCTGCTGCTGCGCCGGTTTGGCGTCGTTCACCGCCGCTTTGTCTTCGCCTTCGCCGAGGATCACCGCGATCGGCGTGTTCACCGCCACGTCGGCGGTGCCTTCGGGAACGAGGATCTTGCCCAGCGTCCCCTCGTCGGCCGCTTCGACTTCCATCGTCGCCTTGTCGGTTTCAATCTCGGCAATGACGTCGCCAGACTTGATGGCGTCGCCTTCTTTCTTCAGCCATTTGGCGAGGTTGCCCTTTTCCATCGTGGGCGACAAGGCAGGCATCAGTACTTCGGTCGGCATGGGCGTACGTGTTTCCTCGGGGCCCGCGTTAAAGCTTCTGACGTTGACGCATGATCTTACGCGGGATCAGGCGCGGTAGATATCGGTATAGAGTTCGGACACGTCCGGCTCCGGATCGTGAGTGGCGAACTCGGCCGCCTCGTTGATGACATCGCGCACATGAGCGTCGATCTTCTTCAACTCTTCTTCCTTGGCGAATTTCTTCTCCAGGATGCGATGACGCGCCATGTCGATCGGGTCGCTCAGGCTGCGCACCTTGTCGACCTCCTCGCGCGTGCGGTACTTCGCAGGATCCGACATCGAGTGGCCGCGATAGCGGTAGGTGAGCATCTCGAGAATGAACGGGCCTTTGCCGGCGCGGCACCAGGCGACCGCCTTTTCTCCGGCCGCCTTCACCGCGCGCACATCCATGCCGTCCACCTGCTCGCCCGGAATGTTGAACGACAGGCCGCGCCGCGACAGGTTCACCTCGGCCGAAGCGCGCGTCACCGACGTGCCCATGGCGTAGCGGTTGTTTTCGATGACGTAGATGACCGGCAGCTTCCAGAGCTCGGCCATGTTGAAGCTCTCGTAGACCTGGCCCTGGTTGGCGGCACCGTCGCCGAAATAGGCGACCGTGATGTTGTCATTGCCGCGATAGCGGTTGGCGAACGCGAGCCCCGTGCCGAGCGGCACCTGGGCACCGACGATGCCGTGGCCGCCGAAGAACCCCTTCTCGACACTGAACATGTGCATCGAGCCGCCCTTGCCCTTGGAGTAGCCATGGGCGCGACCGGTGAGTTCCGCCATCACACCCTTGGGGTCCATGCCGCAGGCGATCATGTGGCCATGGTCGCGGTAGCCGGTGATGACCTGGTCACCGTCCTTCAGCGCCATCTGCATGCCGACGACGACGGCTTCCTGACCGATGTAAAGGTGGCAGAAGCCGCCGATCAGCCCCATGCCGTACATCTGCCCGGCCTTCTCCTCGAAGCGGCGGATGGTCAGCATCGTCTTGTAGGCGGCGAGGTCCTGGTCCTTGCTGAAGTCGGCGACGGGACCATTCGGACGCGCCGGCTCAGTATCGTCCACACTTGGAATTATCTTGGCGACGGCCATTGGCACTCCCTACGACTACCGGCGTCGATTACGGCTCGATGCGTTCCCCATAGCTTAATTCATTGGGGCATGAAAGCGCGACGCCGCCGGGCAGCCTTGCAGCAATATCACCAGAGAAATGGCGAAAAACGCTAGACGCCAGCGAGAGATAACGCATCAAGGCGTGAAAAGAGTCGTACCCATTTGGGGTCATTTTTGCGCGTGTAACATTTGCTTGCGCGCGACCGCTGCCATGCGCAATTTCGTTCTAAGTTTTAGGTCGCTGCAGCAATGGGTCGCGTATCGGCGTGCTGCACTGCGGTCGCCGAATGATGCTCAGCGCGGATCCAGCAGCAGCACGAGGTCGCGCGGATCCGCATAGCCGAGCAGCGCGCGGGCGCGTTCGTCGAGCATGTCGGGGTCGATGCGGTCGGAGCGCAGCAGCGACACCCGCCGCTCCCACACTGCCCGCTCGGCTTTGAGCTGGGCGAGTTGGTCGCGCATCGAGGTCATCTGCTGGTCGAGGTCCTGCTGCGCGCGCAGGCCATGGTCGCCGCTGAAGGCGTTCATGCCGAAATAGCCGATGAACAGCGCCGCGAACGTATAGAGCGCGAGCGCAGTCAGGATCGTACGGCGGCGGCGGTGAGAAACCATGGACGTAAAGATGCCGCAGGCCCGTTAAGGCGGTTTTAATGCGGGGGGTCGGCGGACAGACAAAAATGCCAGTCGCCGGAATAACTTCCCAGTTCCGCAAAAAAACTTATCCCCGTCGCTTGGGGCGGGCTTATATTCCGCACGTTCTGCTCAACGAGGGCGCTGTCATGAGGCGTCTTGATGGTGGAGCAAGGACGCGGCGCCCGCGGGCGTGGCCTCGCAAGCCACGCGCTCGGGCGGTGACGGGGCTCCGCCTGGGGACACTAAGACCCCCCGCCAGGAGCTGGCTGATGGCGGGCCGCACGGCTCGTTCGAGGCTTGATGGCACGGCC
>DATDMA010000283.1:0-2470 GCA_036519015.1 Pseudolabrys sp.
TGGGGAGGCTTGTCCGCCTCCTGTTTGTATGACAATAATACAAACGAACGCAGCCGAGCGTCGGAGGCTCTCTGGATGTTGAACGAACGCGCATTCAAGGCGGTCGGCAGGCCCTTGCCGCGGAAGGAGGACTTGCGTCTGATCACCGGCAAGGGCCGCTTTACGGATGATTTCAATCTGCCGGGGCAGGCCTGGGCCGCCATGGTCCGCTCGCCGCATCCGCATGCGCGCATCGTTGAGATCGACCCTGAGCCCGCTCTCAAAATGCCGGGCGTGCTCGGCGTCTATACCGGCGCGGATTGCGAGCGGGATGGCCTAAAGGAGATTCCGCACAATCCGGTGCCCTCGACCAACTTCGACGTCAAGCTGACAGGCCGCAACGGGACCAAGGTCTTCATCGGTTCGCACACATTGTTGCCGACTGATCGAGCCCGGCATGTCGGCGAGGCTGTTGCCATGGTCGTGGCGGAAACGCGCGATCAGGCGCTGGCGGCAGCCGAAGCGGTGGACGTCACCTACGAAGCGCTGCCCTGGGTCGCCGATACGGCGGCGGCGGCAGAACCCGACGCGCCGCGGCTATGGGACGAACTGCCCGACAATGTGCTGGTCGATAGTTCGTTTGGCGATGTCGCGGCGACAGATGCGGCCTTCGCCGGTGCACCACATGTTGTGACGATGCGCACGCATATCGGCCGCGTCACCGGTGTTCCGCTGGAGCCCCGCGCGGCGCTGGGCAACTACGATGTGGCGACCGGGCGCTACACGCTTTATGCCGGCAGCGGCGGTGCCGTCCGCCAGAAGCGCGAACTGGCGGAGGTCCTTGGCGAAGCGCAGGAGAACGTGCGGGTCCTATCTTTCGACGTCGGCGGAAATTTCGGGACCCGGAATCGCGTCTATGTCGAGGCCGGTCTCGTCCTTTGGGTTTCGCGCAAGCTCGGCCGGCCGGTGAAATTCCGCGCCGACCGGTCGGAAGCATTTCTCACCGATTACCAGGGGCGCGATCTCGTCACCGAGGTCTCCCTGGCGATCGACCGTGACGGAAAGTTTCTAGCGATGCGTGCGTCGAACTTGAGCAATGTCGGTTCGCGGTGCGTATCGTTATCGCCGCTGAGTAAGGGCTCGGGCCTGATCACCGGCTCATACGATATTCCCTGCGCGACGCTGCGTTCGCGCGCGGTCTATTCGAATACTATGCCGACGCAGGCCTACCGCAGCTCGGGGCGGCCGGAGGTGACGTTTGCGATCGAGCGATTGATCGACAAGGCCGCGCGTGAACTGGGCTTTGACCGGCTGGAGCTTCGGCGCCGCAATCTGGTGCGGCAGCAGCAGATGCCGTACGTCAACGCCGTCGGCTCGACCTATGACAGCGGCGAGTACGAAGCGAACATGGATCGGCTTCTGGCCTTGGCCGATTGGCAGGGCATCGAGGCCCGCCGGGTGGAGGCCAGAGCACGCGGAAAGATCCTGGGCGCCGGCTTTGCCAACTACGTGGAGTCGTCGATCGGCACCCCTAAGGAGCGGGCGGACGTCATTGTGCGGCCGGACGGCGTCGAGGTCGTTATCGGCACACAGCCGGCGGGGCAGGGACACGAGACGAGTTTCGCCCAAGTGACCGCCGATCTTCTCGGGGTGCCTTTTGACAACGTGACGATCACGCTCGGCGACACAGATGTCGTGAGTGCAGGCGGCGGCACCCATTCGGGCAGGTCCATGCGGCATGCCAGCACCGTGCTGGCCCTGGCGAGCGAGGATCTCATCGCCAAGGGACAGGCGCTGGCCGCGCATGTCCTCGGCGTGCCGCTGGACAGCGTCGTGTTCGAGGACGGCGTATTCCGTGTCACGGATCGCAATGCGTTCCTCTCGTGGTTCGATCTCGCCAGCAGGGCCGACGACAAAGGTCTGCCAGAGCACCTGCGCGGTGGCTTGAAGGTGCGCCGCGACAGCGAAATGCATACGCCGGTTTTTCCCAATGGCGCTTGCGGCTGCGAGATCGAGATCGATCCGGAGACTGGGGGCCTCGACATTGTCCGTTATTCCACGGTCGATGATGTTGGCCGCTGCATCAATCCGCTGATCGTGCATGGACAGACCCATGGCGGCATCGCCCAAGGTGTCGGACAGGCTTTGTGGGAGCAGTGCCATATTGATCCGGGCTCCGGCCAGCCGACGAGCGGCTCACTGATGGACTATGGAATGCCGCGTTTCGACAACATGCCGAGCTTCAAGACTCAGATTGTCGAAGTGCTGTCGCCTACCAACCCGTTCGGCGTGAAGGCGGGCGGTGAAGGTGGCACGACGCCGGCGCCGGCCGTGATCATGAGTGCCCTGGAGGATGGTTTGTCCGAGTTCGGGCCGATCGACTTTGAAATGCCGGCGACGGCGCTGAAGATCTGGTCCCATATCCAAAGAGGCCGTGCCCGGCTTCGTTCCTCCAACGCGGCGTGACAGCGGAAAGAGGGTGGATCGATGG
>DATDMA010000284.1:0-16530 GCA_036519015.1 Pseudolabrys sp.
CCAGCGCGTGCTCACCGAGGCCAAGCGCCAACTCGTCTTCACCACCCAGAGCATCCACGAGATCGCCTACGATCTCGCCTTCTCCGACCCCTCGCACTTCACGCGCTTCTTCCGCAAGCAGACCGGCATGACGCCGCAGGCATTCCGCGAGGGCAAAGGCGGGTGAGGGCTATCGCTTTGCTTCCAGCGCATTGCGCCGGATAAAGCTGAATGCAATCACCGCGCCGAGCAATTCGGCCGCAGCGCTGCCGGTGAGTGCGGCGCGCACGCCCGACAGGAAGCCTTCACCCATCGTCGCCTCTTGCCCGGCGTAGGCGGCGAAAATCGAGGCGAGGATCGCTACGCCCAACGTCGCACCGATCATGCGCGCGGTATTGAGTACGCCCGAGGCCGTGCCGGAGCGGGCCGGCGGCAGGGCCGCGACTGCAACGCCATTGACCGGGGCGGTGTTCAGGCCAAGCCCGACGCCGACCACGAACAGCGCCACGCCGATCAATACGAGGCTCGTGGCGGGTCCGATGCGGCTGAGCATCAGCGCGCCGGCTCCCATGCAGGCCATACCGGAGGTCATGACGACGCGCGGCCCGAGTCTATTCGTCAGGTGCCCGACCAGTTGCGACACGATGACGAAGCTCACCGGCATTGGCAGCAATTCGAGGCCGGCGACGAGGGGACTCGCCCCGCGCATGGTCTGGAAATAGAGCGGCATGATGAAGAGCAGAGCGTACATGCCGAAGGTCATGAGCCCGGCCACCGCGAGCGCGGCCAAGAACACCGGCCGGCGCAGGAAGCCGAGCGGCAACAGCGGCCCTGGCGTGCATGCTTCCACCCACACGAAAGCAGCGAGCGACAGAACCGCGATGCTTGTAATCGACAGGATGACCGGCGAGGTCCAGCCCCAGTGCGAACCCTCGATCGCGGCGAAAGCCAGGCCACCGAGCCCGATGATTGCGAGGGCCTGTCCCGGCAGATCGAGCCTGCGGCCTTGCGGCTCCGCACTCTCCGCCAGCGCAGTATAGGTCAGCGCCAAGGCGGCGGCGCAGACCGGCAGCGTCACATAGAAGATGCTGCGCCAGCCCATCGCATCGACCAGCCAGCCGCCGAGCGTCGGCCCGATGATAAAGGCGAGGCCGTTACAACTCGCCCATATCCCTAATGCGTGCGCGCGCTTCGCCTTATCGGGATAAGCAATTGTAAGAAGCACGAGCGACATCGGCAACGCGAACGCAGCGCCCGCACCACTGACGATGCGGCCGCCGATCAAGGTCGCGGCGTCGGGCGCCAGCGCGCACATGAGCGTGCCGATGGCGAACAGCAAGATGCCCAGCGCGAAAATGCGCCGGCGGCCGTAGAGATCGCCCAGCGTCCCGCCGGTCAGGAGGAGGCTCGCGTAGACGAGGTTATAGGCATCGATCACCCACTGCATCGCACTGACGCCGGCATTGAGATCGGCCGCGATGCTTTTCAGCGCGAGATTAACCACCGACGTGTCGATCTGCGCGACCAGCACGCCGAGCGAGGTCGCAAGCAGCACGAGTCGCGGATGCGTGTGCGCCGTCACGTTGCGAAGGGACACCTCGCTACTCTTCACCATGTTCATCCGATCCTCCGCTCTTGGATCAACCGGACCTAATGGTGTGCGTTCCGCAAACCCACCCGCTTCCTGCCTGTGCAAATGTGGACGGAACCGCCGCCCATCGTGGTTAAGCGGCTAAGAAGTAAGGTAAAGGGTTGGTTTCTTTTGAAAGGCCAAGTTGAAACGATTACGCCGGGTTGCAAATACAAGGAGCAACCATGCGGAAGCTGTCCACTGTGACCGTTGCGATGATCCTGGCGATCTCGCTCTATTTTATGCTCGTCTGGGGATATGACGCGCTGCGCATGCTCATCGCGCCGAACCACGGCCTCGAAGAGGCCTGGCGCGCGGACTATGTCTTCGTCATCGGCCGTATGCTCGGCCTCGGCCCTCTGGGACTGATCAAGCTCGCCGCCTTCTTCGGCGCGGTGAAGCTCGTGGCCGCCGGCGCCTGCGGCCTGCACATCGTCGACCGCATCCGCTGCATGATGAGCGGCCGTGCGAACTCCGAAGTGCTTGAGGGCGGCCTTATCCTGGTTGTCGCGATCAGCATCATCTCGGTTGGCCCGGCCGTGTGGTCGAGCAATGCCGAGGTCGTGCGCGAATACACGGTGCAACTCGCGCTCGCCTGCCTCGCCACCGCGCTGTGCATCGCCGAGCGCAGCTTCGCGGGCAACGATACGCCGTCGGAGCCGGGCGACAGCACCGGCGATGTGGCTGATACGCGGATCGCCACTGCCGCCGCGGGCCCGACGCTTCATCCGTAATCCGGTTCGCGGTGAGAATGCCTCGATGCTGAACCGTCTGATCGCGGAACTGACGCTCTGGGGCGTGCGCGGCGCCCTCGCGTGGTTCGTCGCCCACGAGTACACAACCGTCGTCACCGAAAAGCTGAACGCGGTCTCGCGCGCCTTGGGCGGACTTTAGGCAGACCCGCGCGCCATCGCGCGCGGGACGCTTCGTTACTTACTCTTCTCGATCTCCGCGATCACGTCGGCGGCTTCCTTGAAGGCGTGATTGGCCGCCGGCACGCCGCAATAGATCGCCTGCTGCATGATGATTTCCTTGATGTCGTCATGCGTGAAGCCGCCTTCGGTGAGGGCTGCGCGCACGTGCATGCGGAACTCCTCCCATTTGTCGATCGCCAGCATGGTGCCGATCACCAAGATCCGCCGCGTGCGCTCGTCGTAATGCGGCCGCGTCCAGATCTCGCCCCAGGCGGCGCGGGTGATGAACTCCTGGAACTCGGTGTTGAGCGGCGTCCTCTTGGCAGTGGCGCGATCGACCCAGGCATTGCCCAGCACCTGGCGGCGCCGCGCCATGCCTTTTTCGTAACGTTCTTTCTCGTCCATTCCTGCTTCCTGGATTTCCTGTGCGCTGTCAGTGCGCCAGCCATCCTTTAGCATGGCTTCTGTCAGGGAGACGAGGCATCCCACTTGAATTCGGCCAAGTGGATCCGCTTGGCCACATTGTCGATGTGCAGTTTGGCGGCGGCGATCGTGCGCTCGACGTCTTGTTCGATGATCGCCCCGAAAATCGCCCGATGCTCCCGCTGCGCCTGGTTGCGCACATCGCCGCCCGGAGGAGCATTCATGCGGTTGTGCTCGACGACTTTGCGGAAATACTGACTGATGAAGACGAATAGATCGATGTAATAGGTGTTGCGGGTAGCGCTGTAGATCGCCTTGTGAAATTCGATGTCGGCGTCGATGCTGCCGGCGATGTCGCCGGCTTCATTGGCCGCATCGATCTGGTTAAGCGCGTCGTTCATCGCCACCAGATCGGCGCTTTGGCGACGGACGGCCGCGAGCTCCGACGCTTTCACTTCAATTCCCGAACGCAATTCGATGATGGCGAGAGCTCTATCGACGTTGCCGGCGATTGATCCATCGATCCTGAACGGTTTCGCGGGAATTTCGTCGGCAACGAAAATCCCCACGCCCTGGCGCACGGTCACAATGCCTTCGGCCTTTAGCCGGGCAATGGCCTCTCGCGTGACGGTGCGGCTGACGCCATAGCGGTCGGCGATCTTCTGCTCCGGAAGCATGGCTTCCCCCGGACGCAAGATGTTGCGGCTGATCTGCTCGCGCAGGGCGTCCGCCACCTGGTCGGTGAGCGTCGCGGCGCCGCCGCGCTCGATCGTCTTTGTCCGTCCGACCACGATCACGCCCTTAGGTTTCCGCAGTTGCTAGATATCATATATCTGCCATTCGCGGAGTTCAATGTGCCTGATCGCAATGCATTGAAAACACGATGGAAACGGACACCGTAGGAGGACACGCTCAGCAATCTTGACCGCTCTATGCACCTATCATACAAGCGCCGATGGACCAGCAGACAAAAGAGCTGGCCGGGAGGCAAGATATGTTTGGCATGCGAATTCCGTCGGCCGGCAGGCCTAACGCTGGCGCGGCCCAGTATCGATTGCCGGCGGTCGTGTTGGCCTTGGGGCTTGTCTGCGCGGCATGGCCGGCCGGACGAGCCTCGGCCGAATATCCCGAACGTGCCATCCGCATCATTGTGCCCTTCGCGCCCGGCGGGTCGACCGACGCCACCGCGCGGCTGCTGAGCGGGCCGCTGTCGGAGGCCTTGAAGCAGCCGATCGTGGTCGAGAATCGCGCCGGGGCGGGAGGCAGCATCGGAATAGCGTTCGCCGCGAAAGCCGCGCCAGACGGCTATACGCTGCTGGTTTCGTCGAACGCCTTCGTGATCAATTCGTTGCTCGACAAGCAGCAGCTGTACGATCCGAAAAAGGACTTCGAGTTCATCACCGAAATCAATTCCTCGCCCAATCTGCTTGTCGCCAACCCGAAGACCGGAATCAAATCGTTTGACGACCTGCGTAAGCGCGCGACCGCCGATCAAAAGCCATTCTTTTATTCGACCGCTGGTGTAGGGACGCCGTCTCATCTGGCCGGCGAATTGCTGAAGATGCGCACGGGAATCAATATCCAGCACGTCGCATACTCCGGAGCCGGCCCCGCGACACTTGCCGTACTCGGCAGTGATGTCCCGCTTGCTTTGTCGTCGCTGTCGGTGGTCGTCTCGCAAGTGAAGGCTGGCGCGCTGATCGGCATCCTGCAAACAGGCGATACCGCATGGCCGGGTCTGAGCGACGTACCGACGGTCATCGACGCAAAATTGCCCGATGCGACGTCCGATGTGTTTCAGGCTATTTTCGCGCCGGCTGGCACGCCGAAGGCGATCACCGATCGGCTCGAGCGCGAAATCCTGGCGATCCTGGCGAAGCCCGAGATGCAGGACAAGATGATCAAGGCGGGCTTCATCATCACGGCCAAAGGATCGGCCGGCCTGAAAACCCGGGTGGATGCCGATATCGCGAAATATAAGGAAGTGATCGATAAGGCCGGCATCAGCGTGCGCTGATCAATACGTCCGCCAGCTATAGGTATATGCCATGAACAAACCAGCTGAAATACGCTCAACCGTCTCTACCGAAGAATGGAACGAGCGGGTCAATCTCGCAGCCTGCTACCGGCTGCTGGCGCTCTACGGCTGGGACGACGTGATCTACAATCACGCCAGCGTCCGCGTGCCGGGCGAAGATCGCAAATTCCTGATGAAACGGCACACGCTGCTCTACACCGAAGTGACCGCGTCGAACCTCGTGAAAGTCGACATGGATGCCGACTTGGACGAGAAGGCGGGCGTCAACCGGCCAGGGTTCACTTTGCATGGTGGCGTTTTGCAGACGCGCCCCGATGTGAACTCCGCCATCCATGTGCACACCGAAACGGGACAGGCGATCTCAGCGGTCGCCGATGGTCTGCTGATGATCTCGCAGAGCGCCATGCGCTTCTACAATCGCGTCGGCTATCACGCTTATGAGGGGCTGACCGATGCTTTCGACGAGCGGCCGCGCATCGCGGCCAATCTCGCCAAAAATCGGGCGCTCATCCTCGAGAACCATGGCGTTCTGACGGTCGGCAAGACCGTGCGGGAGAGCTTCGTGCTCCTCAAATATCTGCTCGAAGCCGCCCGGATCCAGCTGACCCTCCAGGCCAGCGGCGCGAAGCTGCGCCAGATCCCGCCGCACATCTGCGAAAAGACAGCGGCTCAATATGAGAAGCATGACGCCGGCCGCGGCGCCGACGATTGGCCGGCCTATCTGCGAAGGCTCGACGCCATCGATCCGAGCTACGCGCATTAGACGCCGGGCGGCGCGCGCCTCGCGGCCTCAGAGCAGGAAGTTCAGCACGATCTCGGTGTACTGCTTCGGCTGCTCGATGTTTGAAATATGCGCCGCCTCGAGGCTGGCGAGCTTGGCGCCTTTGATCTCGCGCTGGATCGCTTCGCCGGCCGCGGGCGGCGTCGCCGCGTCCTTTGATCCGACGATCACCAGCGTCGGTGCAGTGATGCGCGCATTGCTGGCGCGGAAGTCCATCGCGGCGATCGCCTGGATGCAGCCGACATAGCCCGGAACCTGGGTCGCGACGAACATCTCCTTCATGCGCGCGAGCGGCTCGCCCGCACGGGCGCGGAATCCTTCCGTGAACCAGCGTTGCATGTTGGCATCGACCAGCGCCTCGAGGCCCTTCTCCTCGACGAACTTGATGCGGTCGTTCCATGGCGCCTTGTCGGGATAGTAGGCGCTGGTGTTGGAAAGGATGAGCTTCTCCACGCGGTCCGGCGCATTGGCTCCCAGCCATTGCCCGACCATGCCGCCCATCGAGAGGCCGCACCAGTTGGTCTTCTTGATGTTGAGCGCATCGAGCACGGACAGCACATCGCGCCCGAGCCGTTCCATCGAGTAGGGGCCCTGCGGCACGCCCGACTTGCCGTGGCCACGCCGGTCGTAACGCACGAGGCGGAAGTGCTTGGCGAATTCGTCCGCCTGGTCGTCCCACATATGCAGGTTGGTGCCGAGCGAGTTCGACAGCATCAATGCCGGAGCATCCTCGCGGCCGGCGACCTCGACGTTGATGGGGCAGCCGTCGTCAGCCTTGATCATGGGCATGGGTATTTCCCCGATTTCACGTTTGATTGTGTCCGCGTGGCGAGGCCGTCACCTCTAATGCGCCCGCTCGCGCCTGCAAAGCCCTTTTCAGAGACCGCCCGAAGGCTTAAAGCCTCTTTCCGGCCCCAGGTTGGGCTGTTGTGTTGATCGAAGGAGACGATGGCGATGGCGATGACGATGACGGGCGAGGTTCAGCTTGCCGCGAACCGCGACGTTGTGTGGGCCAAGCTCAACGACGCCGAGGTGCTCAAGGCCTGTATCCCGGGCTGCGAGGAACTGAACAAGACCTCGGATACCGAATTCCAGGCGGTCGCCACCCAAAAGATCGGCCCGGTGAAGGCGCGCTTCAAAGGCAAGGTTCATCTCACCGACCTCGATCCGCCGAACGGCTACAAGATCTCGGGCGAGGGCGACGGCGGCGTTGCTGGGTTCGCTAAGGGTGGCGCGACCGTCGCTCTGTCGGACAAGGATGGCGGCACCCTGCTCACCTACAACGTAGAGGCGCAGATCGGCGGCAAGCTCGCGCAGCTTGGCCAGCGCCTGGTGAACGGCGCGGCCAAGAAAGTGGCCGACGACTTCTTCAAGCGATTTGCCGAAGCGGTTGCGGCCGGCTAGCCGCGAAATCGAATTTTCGGGCCGAATCGGCGCGAAATCGGATGCAAACAGATTCGTGACCGCTGATTCTTGCTGTTTACGCCACGTTCAGCCCTCGAATCTCTTGACCCGGCCTAGGCTGGGGGTTCAGAATTATTCTCGTTCCAAGGCGCAACCGGGCTGAATCGGCTCGATTTCGGGCCCGTTACGCTAGCGCTCTTACCGGGCGAAGCGATAAGAGGGCTTTAGGCCCCGACTTCTTTTTGGGAGGATGCCCATGCCTGCCGTATCCATGACGGTGAACGGTAAGCCCGTTTCCGGCGATGTCGAAGCTCGCACGCTGCTGGTGCAGTTTCTGCGCGAGAACCTTCGGCTGACCGGCACGCATGTCGGATGCGACACGTCGCAGTGCGGTGCCTGTGTTGTTCACGTTGACGGTATCGCCGCCAAGTCTTGCACCACGCTCGCGCTCCAGTGCGAGGGCGCCAGCATCACCACCATCGAAGGTCTGGCCGAGCCGGGCGGCCCGTTGCACCCGATGCAGGAGGCGTTCCGCGAGAACCACGGCCTCCAATGCGGCTACTGCACGCCGGGCATGATCATGGCCGCCCTCGATATCGTCCGCCGCAATGGCAACGAACTCGACGAGCACACGATCCGCGAGCAGCTCGACGGCAATATCTGCCGCTGCACGGGCTACCACAACATCGTCAAGGCCATTGCGGCCGGAGCAAAGGCCATGGGCCAGGACGGTGGAGCGCGTCAGGCTGCGGAGTAAGGCGACCTTAAAAAAATAAATCAACGGGAGGAGACCGCCATGAGCGCGACCGGCATCGGCGCGGCGGTGCGCCGAAAGGAAGACTTCCGCTTTATTACCGGTAAAGGCCAATTCACCGACGACGTGACGCGGCCGGGCGAGACCCGCGCCGTGTTCGTGCGTTCGCCTCACGCGCACGCCACGATCAAGAGCATCGACACGACCGAAGCCAAAGCCATGCCCGGCGTGCTCGCCGTACTGACCGGCGCCGATCTCGCTACCGACAAGATCGGCAATCTCATCTGCGGCTGGATGATCCATTCCAAGGACGGTACGCCGATGAAGATGGCGCCGCACCCGGCGCTCGCCTCCGGCAAGGTGAATCATGTGGGCGACGCGGTGGCGGTGGTCGTTGCCGCGACGCAGGCGCAGGGGCGCGACGCCGCCGAGAAGGTGAAGGTCGAGTACGAGGCGCTCGCCTCCGTGACCGATCCGGCCAAGGCGAAATCGGCTCTGCAGATCCACGACATCGCGCCGAACAACACGATCTACGAATGGTCGCTCGGCGACTCCAAGGCGACCGAGGCTGCCTTCGCCCGCGCCAAGCACGTCACCAGGCTCGACATCGTCAACAACCGCCTCGCGCCGAACGCCATCGAGCCGCGCGCGGCTTTGGCCGAGTACGATGCCGGCAATGACCAGCTCACACTCTGGAACACCAGCCAGAACCCGCATGTAGCGCGGCTTGTCATCGCCGCCTTCGTCGGCATGGCGCCTGAGCACAAGCTGCGCGTGATCGCACCGGACGTCGGCGGCGGCTTCGGCTCGAAGATCTTCATCTATCCCGAAGAGGTCGTCTGCCTCTGGGCCGCGCGCAAAATCCAGCGCCCGGTGAAATGGACCTGCGAGCGCGGCGAAGCCTTCCTTTGCGACGCGCATGGGCGCGACCATGTCACGCACGCCGAACTCGCGCTCGACGAGCACGGCAAGATCCTGGCGCTGCGGGCGCACACCATCGCCAATCTCGGCGCTTACATGTCGACTTTCTCGTCGTCGGTGCCGACGTATCTCTACGCCACGCTGCTGTCCGGCCAGTACGACATCCCGCAGATCTATTGCGAGGTCGACGCGGTCTACACCAACACCGTGCCGGTCGATGCCTATCGCGGCGCCGGCCGTCCGGAGGCGACCTTCGTCGTCGAGCGCCTGGTGGAAGTCGCAGCGCGCGAGACGGGGCTCGATCCGGTCGAACTGCGCAAGCGCAACTTCATCAAATCGTTCCCGCACCAGACGCCGGTGATCATGGCCTATGACGGGGGCGACTATGGCGCCTCGCTCAAGAAGGCCATGGAGATCGCCGACGTGAAGGGCTTCGGCAAGCGCAGGCGCGAGTCGGCGCGGCGCGGCAAGCTGCGGGGCCTCGGTTACTCGACCTATATCGAGGCCTGCGGCATCGCGCCGTCGCAGGCGGTTGGCTCGCTCGGCGCCGGCGTCGGTCTGTGGGAATCCGCGGAGGTGCGGGTCAATCCGACCGGCAGCGTCGAGGTGCTCACCGGCTCACACGCGCACGGGCAGGGGCACGAGACCACTTTTTCGCAATTGGTGTCCGAGCGCCTCGGCATTCCCTTCGAGAACGTCTCCATCGTGCACGGCGACACCGACAAGGTGCAGTTCGGCATGGGCACCTACGGCTCGCGCTCCGGCGCGGTTGGCATGTCGGCGATCGTGAAGGCGCTCGACAAGATCGAGGCCAAGGCCAAGAAAGTCGCCTCCCATATGCTGGAGGCGGCGGAAGGCGATATCGAATTCAAGGACGGCAAGTTCACCGTCGCCGGCACCGATAAGTCGGCGGCCTGGGCCGACGTCTCGCTCAACGCTTACATCGCGCACAAATTCTCCGGCCAGGATCTCGAGCCTGGATTGAAGGAGACATCCTTCTACGATCCGACCAACTTCACGTTCCCCGCCGGCTGCCACATCTGCGAGATCGAGGTCGATCCCGAGACCGGCAAGTCCGAGATCATGAAATGGACCGCGGTCGACGACTTCGGCACGATCATCAATCCGATGATCGTCGAGGGCCAGGTGCACGGCGGCATCGCGCAGGGCGTCGGCCAGGCGATGCTGGAAGGCGTCGTCTATGACGGCAACGGCCAGCTCGTGACCGGCTCGATGATGGACTACACCATGCCGCGCGCGCACGACCTGCCGTCGTTCAATATCGGCGTAACCGAAACCAAAGCCCCGTCCAATCCGCTCGGGATGAAAGGCTGCGGGGAGGCCGGCGCCATCGCCGCGCCCGCCGCGGTCATGAACGCGATCACCGACGCAATCGGAACCGAACAACTCGCCATGCCGGCGACCGCCAACGCGGTGTGGTCGGCATTGCAGCGTACCAAGCCGCCGCAGGCTGCAATGCCGCCGCAGGCCGCATAATAAGGAGAGACCTATGTACAACTTCACCTTCCATCGTCCGACCACTGTCCGCCAGGCGGCCGGCCTGCTCGCGCGGGATCCCGACGCCAAGCTGCTCGCCGGCGGCCACTCGCTTCTGCCGGTGATGAAGCAGCGGCTGGCGCAGCCGTCGGCGATCGTCGATCTCGCACTTGTCGAGGGCATGACCGGCGTCGAACTCAAAGGCCGCTCGGTGGTGATCGGCGCCATGACGCGCCACGCCGACGTCGCCAATTCGCCGGTGCTGCAAGAGGCGATGCCCGGTCTCGCCATGGTGCCGGGCTCGATCGGCGACCCGCAGGTGCGCAACCGCGGCACCATCGGCGGCTCGATCGCCAACAACGATCCGAACGCCGACTATCCGGCGGCTTGTCTGGGCCTTGGCGCGACCATCATCACCAACAAGCGGCGCATCGCGGCCGACGACTTTTTCACCGGCATGTTCTCGACCGCGCTCGAGGACGGCGAGATCATTACCAAAGTGAGCTTCCCGATCGCCAAGAAGGCGGCCTACGAGAAGTTCAAGCACCCGGCCTCGGGCTTCGCGCTGGTCGGCGTGTTCGTGTCGAAGCGCGGCCCGGATATCCGCGTCGCGGTGACCGGCGCCGGTTCGAACGGCGTGTTCCGGGTGAAGTCGTTCGAGGAGGCGCTCAAGAAGCGCTTCTCGCCGAAGTCGATCGAGGGCATGACCATCCCCGCGAACGGCATGAACAACGATATCCACGCGACGCCGGAATATCGCGCGCATCTCGTCAGTGTGCTGGCCCGCCGCGCCTTGGCGAAGGCGACGGTGTAGTCAAAAAGCACAGGATAGAGGGCGGGCCGCACATTCCGGCCCGCTTTTCTTCTGCTGCTATTTGTCCGCGCGCAGTGGGACCGCCGCGGCGCCGGCACTGCCGTTCGCCGCAGCCTGCATAGAGCGCGGATCGAACCACCGGAATGTGTTTCGTCCGCCGGACTTGGCGGCATAGAGCGCCGCGTCCGCGCGCTGAAAAAGCTCGGCCGGCGTGCAGCCGGCGGCGCTTGCGATCCCGACGGACGCGCCGATCTTGAACTGGCGGCCACGACAGTCCACCGGCCGGCGCATGGCCTGCACGATTGTTGCCGCAGCGGCCGTGATCCGGTGCGCCCCCGTGGGCGACTTCAAAAGAACCGCAAATTCATCCCCACCGATGCGCGCGAGGACGACGGCGTCGCGGCACACGTCGGACAGCCGTTGCGCGACCTCTTTCAGACATCGGTCGCCGGCGGCGTGGCCTAACGAGTCGTTGACGTCCTTGAAACCGTCGAGGTCGACCAGGAGGAGGGCTGCTCCGGCCGTCGGGGCTGGCGCGTCGCAGAATGCGGCAAGCTTGGATTGGAAATAGCTACGGTTGGCGAGGCCGGTCAGCTCGTCGAACTCGGCCAGGTAGCGCAGCCGCTCAAACGTCGCCCTCTCTTCAGTGATGTCTTGTTTGATCCCGAAGAGGCGGATCGGGCGATTTCCTCCGCACTCGACGTTCGCCGTGATCCTGATCCAGCGGCGATTGCCTCGCGACGTGACGATCTCGGCGTCAAGATTAAAGCCGCCCCGGCACTCGATCGCGCGGCTTCTAATCGCCTCGAGTGCCTCGAGCGATGCTTCGGGGTAGCAGGTCAATATCTGCTTGCGGGTCAGGGGCGCGTCCCGCGGGATATCGAACATGTCGTAGGTGCCCCCCGACCATTGCAGCGTCTCGGTCGTGAGGTCGCATTCCCAAACGCCGAGGCGGGCTGCCGCTGCGGCGCGTTCAAAAGTATCTCGGCTCCGCGCAACGGCAGAATCGTAGTCGCGGATGACACGCGCCTGGGCTTCGACGAGCGCGGTCAAACGCTCGACCGCGGCCACATTTGAATCGTGGGAGAACGGATCGATATGTGAGACGCGATCGGCAAGCGAGCTTGCCTTTCGACCTCCGGGCGCTTTCGGCATGCCATTCCCCTGGTGTGTCGCGGAGATTAGGCGGGGTAGATTAACATTTTATTTTTGGCATAAACGGCGGAACCGGGGGCTTCAAAGGCGCGTCTTGCTTCGACGTGGCAACGCCGCTGCGGTCGTCTTCGGCACGTTGCAATTTGCGTCCACGCTACTGCCGCGTCTCGCGGAATCATTCGTTCGGTGACGCTCGGGCCGCCGCGATTTCAACGCACATTTCGGCTGCTGTAGAGCGCGCTCTGTAGCTCGCAACGCGAACAGGAGTATTGGGATCATGGCGACGATCACAACGAAAGACGGCACACAGATATTCTACAAGGATTGGGGCAAGGGGCAGCCGATCGTGTTCTCCCATGGCTGGCCTCTGAGCGCCGACGACTGGGACGCGCAGATGTTTTTCTTCCTGGA
Organism: Pseudolabrys sp.; assembly: GCA_036519015.1. GTDB lineage: Bacteria > Pseudomonadota > Alphaproteobacteria > Rhizobiales > Xanthobacteraceae > Pseudolabrys. The sequence goes on from DATDMA010000284.1 coordinate 12,722, forward strand.
GAAGGGCTATCGCGTCATCGCTCATGATCGCCGCGGCCATGGGCGGTCGGACCAGACCTGGACCGGCAATGACATGGACACTTATGCGGACGATCTCGCCGAGCTTACGAAAGCGCTGGAATTGCAAGACGCAATTCACATCGGTCATTCGACCGGCGGCGGAGAGGTCGCTCGTTACCTCGGCCGGCACGGCACGTCGCGTGCTGCGAAGGCGGTGCTGATCAGCGCGGTGCCGCCGCTCATGCTGAAGACTGCAAACAACCCTGGTGGTTTGCCGGTCGACGTGTTCGACGGATTGCGCGCCGGCCTCGCCGCGAACCGTGCGAAGTTCTACACGGAGGTGCCGATCCCGTTCTACGGCTACAATCGGCCTGGCGCCAAGATCGACGAAGGCGTCACTCACAATTGGTGGCGCCAGGGCATGATGGGTTCGATCAAGAGCCACTACGATTGCATCAAGGCGTTCTCCGAGACCGACTTCACGGAGGACCTGAAGAAGATCGATATCCCGACGCTGGTGATGCACGGCGACGACGATCAGATCGTGCCCTTCGCGGACTCCGCGCCGCTCTCCGCGAAGCTTATCAAGGGCGCCACGTTGAAGGTCTATCCGGGCTTCCCGCATGGCGCGTTCACGATCCACGCGGATGTGATCAACCCGGATTTGCTGGCGTTCATCAAAGGATAAACGGGCACGGCCACGTGCCCCGGATGCTGCGCAACACGGTGCGTTAGCGCAGTGTTGCGCTGATGATCCGGGGCCCAGCTTGCTTTCTATGTTGGAGAAACCGGGGTCCCGGGTCGGCAGTGCAGCACACCGTAAGTCGCGTTTACGCGACTTACGACACTAACAAATTTCGCAAGTCGGATATATCCGACTTGCGGTGTGCTGCACTGCGCCCGGACAAGCGTGATGGCGCGAGTGTTTCGCCGTGTTATGATTGCGCCAAACAATAAGACTGGGGGATGATCACGTGCGACGACGACAAGTTCTTGCATGGATCGCAACTGCGACGATGGCGTGGTCGTTGGCTGCCCGGGCAGAAACCTATCCAACTCGTCCGGTCGTCATGATGGTCCCGTTTCCGGCCGGCGGCGCGACGGACATCCTGGCTCGCGTTCTGGGCGACCGCATGGGCTCGATTCTCGGCCAGCCCATCGTTATCGAAAATGTCGGGGGCGCGGCCGGCACGATCGCTGTCGGCCGGGCGGTGCGCGCGCCCGCCGACGGCTACATGCTGAGCATTGGCACCTCGACCACGCATATGCTGACGGGCGGCCTTTACGATCTGCCGTTCAGCCTGCTGACCGACCTCGATCCGGTGATCATGATCGGCAGCGAACCCCTTCTGGTGGTGGCCAAGAAGGATTTGCCCGTCAACGATCTGAAGGGATTGATCGCCTGGTTGAAAGCCAATCCCGATAAGGCTTCGGTCGGCATTGCCGGGGTGGGCGCGACCGGGCACTTGACCGGCATCGCTTTCCGGAAGGCGACCGGGACCACATTCCAGTTCGTGCCGTACCGGGGCAACGCCCCGGCAAGGCAGGCGCTTGCCGCCGGCCAGATCGATTTCATGATCGAGCCCTCATCGAATTTTCCGGCCTTGGTGAAGGCCGGCACGGTGAACGCCCTCGCAATCACCTCGCTCGAGCGCGTCGACACCTATCCGGACGTACCAACGGTGAACGAGGCCGGTCTCCCGGGCTTTCAGGCTTCGCTCTGGTACGGCCTGTGGGTTCGGCACGGCACGCCCGAGGCGGTGATCAAGACGTTGAACGCGGCTATGCGGAAGACCCTTGCCGATCCGGATGTCGTCAAACGCCTGAGCGTGCTCGGCGTCTACATCACGCCGGCGTCGAAGCAATCGCCGGAGGATCTTCGCGTTTTTCAGAAAGCCGAGGCCGAGCGCTGGTGGCCGATCATCAAGGCGGCGAACATTCCGCACGAACAGTAGACGGCGGCGCCCGGCGCTTCCGAAGCGCCGCGGGGAATGATTACGCCGGCTGCTTTTCCAGCTCCGCCAGCAGGTCGTGCAGATCGAGCGGGTGGGTGAACATCGTCAGCGACCCGTCCCGTGTCTTCGGCCACTGGTCCTTCGGCCGGTCCCAGTAGAGCTCGACGCCGTTGTCGTCCGGGTCGCGCAGGTAGAGCGCCTCGGAGACCCCGTGGTCGCTCGCTCCTTCGAGTGGGATCTTGGCGACGATCAGCCGGCGCAGTGCGTCGGCGAGCAGCGGCCGGGTCGGGTAGAGGATGGCGGTGTGGTAGAGGCCGGTGGTGCCGGGGGCGGGTGGGTGGCCGCCGCGGCTCTCCCAGGTATTCAGTCCGATATGGTGGTGGTAGCCGCCGGCTGAGATGAAGGCTGCGCCCGGTCTTTTGGTGGTGACCTCGAAACCGAGCACCCCGCAATAGAAATCGAGTGCCCGCTGGAGGTCCGCGACCTTCAAATGAACGTGGCCGATCCGCACGCCTGGGTCGATTGACGGCGTACGAACAGCGTCTTTCGTCAATTCTTTGGGGTCCGACATGGGAGCTATCCCTGGCTGGCCGTATGAGGCTCTGATACCCACATGTAAGACCTGTCCGCAGTAGGATAAAGTCCCCTGTTCCAGGACCGCTTCATGACCTCAACGCCCGTTCCGACCTCCATCGATGCCACCCTCGATCTGCTGGCCAAGGCTGACTACGTCGGCGACCGGTCGCTGGCGACCGTACTCTATCTCAGCCTGCGCATGGGCCGGCCGCTGTTCCTCGAAGGCGAGGCCGGCGTCGGCAAGACCGAGATCGCCAAAGTGCTGGCGGCGACGCTGGGCCGGCGGCTGATCCGGCTGCAATGCTACGAGGGGCTCGACGTCTCCGCCGCCGTCTATGAGTGGAACTACGGCGCGCAGATGATCGCCATCCGCCTCGCCGAAGCGGATGGCGCGGGCGACCGCGACCGCATCGAGCACGACATCTTCTCCGAGCGCTTCCTCATCAAGCGGCCGCTGTTGCAGGCGCTGGAGCCGGACCCGGCCGGCGCGCCGGTGCTGCTGATCGACGAGATCGACCGCACCGACGAGGCCTTCGAGGCCTTCCTGCTCGAGGTGCTGGCCGACTACCAGGTAACCGTGCCGGAGCTCGGCACCGTGAAGGCGGAGCACCCGCCGATCGTCATCGTTACGTCCAACCGCACGCGCGAGGTTCACGACGCGCTCAAGCGCCGGTGTCTCTATCACTGGGTCGGCTATCCCAATGCCGAGCGCGAGCTGGCGATCCTGCGCGCCAAGGTGCCGGGCGCGCCGAAGAAACTGTCCGCGCAGGTGGTCGCCTTCGTGCAGGCGCTGCGCAAGGAAGACCTGTTCAAATCGCCCGGCGTCGCCGAGACGCTCGACTGGGCCGGCGCACTGACCGAGCTCGACGTGGTGGCGCTCGATCCCTCGACCGTGTCAGACACGCTCGGCGTGTTGCTAAAGTATCAGGACGACATCGCCCGCCTCGACGCCAGCAAAGTGAAGACGCTGCTGGATGAAGTGAAGTCGGATCTGCGGGCGGCGGAGTGACGACTATGGCCGAAGGCCAAGGCCGCCTCGCCGAGAACATCCTCTACTTCGCGCGGGCGTTGCGCGCGGCCGGCATGCCGGTCGGGCCGGGGTCGGTGCTCGATGCGATCGAGGCCGTGCAGGTCGCGCGCGTCGGCAACCGCGATGACTTCTACTGGACGCTGCACGCGGTCTTCGTGAAGCGGCACGAACATTCGATCCTGTTCGACCAAGCCTTCCGCATCTTCTTCCGCAAGCGCGGCTATATCGACAAGCTGCTCGCCTCGATG
>DATDMA010000285.1:0-3742 GCA_036519015.1 Pseudolabrys sp.
CGCTGCCGCCATCGCTTGGCCCGCTTTCACCGCCCAGGCGCAGGCGCGGGGACCGGAAGCCATCTCCGACGTGGCGGAGCAGGTGATCGATTCGGTGGTCAACGTCTCGACCAAGCAGTCGGTGGACCTCAGCGGCAATGCCATGCCGCAGCTTCCGCCGGGCTCGCCGTTCGAGGAATTCTTTGAGGAGTTCTTCAAGAACCGGCGCGGCCAAGGCGGGCAGGGCGGCCAGAACGGTCAGAATGGGCAGAACGCGCCCGCGACGCCACGGCGGGTCAATTCGCTCGGCTCCGGCTTCATCATTGATCCGTCCGGCCTGGTCGTGACCAACAATCACGTCATCGCCGACGCCGACGAGGTCAACGTTATCCTCAACGACGGCACGACGATGAAGGCCACCATCGTCGGCCGCGACACCAAGACCGACCTGGCGCTGCTCAAAGTCAATTCGGACAAGCCGCTGAAGGCTGTGAAGTTCGGCGACTCCGACAAATTGCGGCTGGGCGAATGGGTGATTGCCATCGGCAATCCGTTCAGCCTCGGCGGCACGGTGACCGCCGGCATCGTTTCGGCGCGCAACCGCGACATCAATTCGGGGCCTTACGACAACTACATCCAGACCGACGCCGCCATCAATCGCGGCAACTCCGGTGGCCCGCTGTTCAATCTCAATGGCGAAGTGATCGGCGTGAACACGGCCATCATCTCGCCGTCCGGCGGCTCGATCGGCATCGGCTTCGCGGTGCCGTCGAAGACCGTGGTGCCGGTAATCGACCAGCTGCGCGAGTTCAAGGAAGTTCGCCGCGGCTGGCTCGGCGTGCGCATCCAGCAGGTGACCGACGAGATCGCCGACAGCCTCAACATCAAGCCGACGCGCGGCGCGCTGGTCGCCGGCATCGACGAGAAGGGCCCGGCCAAGCCTGCTGGGATCGAAGCGGGCGACGTGGTCATCAAGTTCGACGGCAAGGACGTGAAGGAGATGCGCGATCTGCCGCGCATCGTCGCCGACACGCCGGTCGGCAAGGACGTGCAGGTCGTGATCATCCGTAAGGGTCAGGAAGAGACCAAGACGGTGAAGCTCGGCCGGCTCGAGGACACCGACAAGCAGGCCGCCGCTGTCGATACCAGCAAGAAGGATGCGGCGCCGGACGACAAGAGCGTGGTGAAGAAGGCGCTCGGCCTGGATCTCGCCAATCTCAGCGCCGACCTGCGCAAGAAGCACAAGATCAAGGACAAGGTGAAGGGCGTCGTCATCACCGGCGTCGATCCGAACTCGCCCGCCGCGGAGAAGCGACTTCAGCCCGGCATGGTGATCGCCGAGGTGCAGCAGCAGGCGGTCGGCACCGCCACCGAACTGCAGCAGCGTCTCGACAAGCTCAAGAAGGATGGCAAGAAGTCCGTCGTGCTGCTGGTGGTCTCGCCAGATGGCGACCCGAGCTTCGTGGCGCTGAGCTTGGATTAGCAAACCCACCAAAAGCTATTCTTATTGTCATCACCGGGCCGGCGCGAAGCGCCGTGACCCGGTGATCTCGTTTAGCGAGGCGATGCTGTGCCCCACTAAGCGCGATGGCCGGGACAAGCCCGGCCATGACAAATGCTCTCACTCTTGAACGAACTCACCTCTGCCGTAGCCCTGCTCGTACAAGAGCGCGGTGAGGTCGCCGTGGTCGATGCGTGCGGTGGCGGCTAGTAAATTTCCAAGCACGCCGCCGGGTCTGTCTCGAAGGCTTTGATTGCGTCTGCGTGCCTGCGCAAAATGCCTTCGACGACGGCGGTCGATTGGTTTCCGCTGCGCAGCCAGATCACCTTCGGCGGCGGTCCCAGAAGCGCTGCCATCTCGGCGAAGTCGGCATCGAGTGACACGAGTGTATGACCGTTGACCCCGGCATATCGCCAGAGCGTGCGGTCGTCTGCTTTATCGAAGCCGAGAAGGCGGACGTGATCGGATTTCGGGAATAGTTCGGCCAGTCTATCGCAAAGTTTGAAACTCAGATTCTGGTCGAACAAGAGCCTCATGTCGTCGTCAGCACGCGTCGCTCGCGATCGGCAGCATAAGCCAGGCAAGCCCGGATGTCGGCCTCGGTCAGTTCCGGATAGTCGGCCAGAATCTGCTGCTCTGACATGCCTGATGCCAGCCAGCCGAGCACGTCCGCAACCGCAATCCGTATGCCGCGAATGCACGGGCGGCCGCCGCGCTTGCCGGGCTCGATAGTGATGATGTGCCGGTAATCCATGGGGCTATTATACACGAAATTCCGGGCAGTTCCTTCAACTTTCCACGAACTCATCTCTGCCGTAGCCCTGCACGTACAAGAGCGCGGTGAGGTCGCCGTGGTCGATGCGCGCGGCGGCGGCTTCGGCCACCTTCGGCTTGGCATGATAGGCGACGCCGAGGCCGGCCTCCGCGATCATGTCGAGGTCGTTGGCGCCGTCGCCGATCGCCATTGTGTCGTCCTTGCCGAGACCGAGCTTCTGGCGCAGCGCGAGCAGCGTCGCGCGCTTGGCGTCGCGGCCGAAGATCGGCTCGTCGACTAGGCCCGCGAGGGTGTCGCCCTCGACGACGAGGCTGTTCGCATGGGTTTCGTCGAAGCCGATCATGGCGGCGATGCGCCTTGTGAACAGCGTGAAGCCGCCCGACACGAGGCACGTGAACGCGCCATTCGCGCGCATGGTCGAGACCAGCGCGCGGCCGCCCGGCGTGAGCGTGATGTGCTTGTCGATGACGTCGTCGACGACTTTGACGGGCAGGCCTTTCAGCAGCGCGACGCGTTCGCGCAGCGCCGGCTCGAAGGCGATCTCGCCGCGCATGGCGCGCTCGGTGATCGCCGCGACACGGACCTTGAGGCCGGCATAATCGGCGAGTTCGTCGATGCATTCCTGCTCGATCATGGTGGAGTCCATGTCGGCCAGGAACAATCTCTTGCGACGGTGAGCCGTGGGCTGCACCACCACGTCGATGCCGGTAAAGAGCCCGCGCACGTGCTCGGCGGTGGCGCGTTGGTCAGCGCGCAAGTCTGCGCTAAAGGGGATGTCCGCGGCAGTGCCTTCGGCGAGCCAGCGCGGCTCGGCGGCCTGCGGCAGGGCCGCGTGTGCGCGATGCACTGCGGCGGCGTCGAGTGCGCCGGCGCGGCCGGCGATCAAAGTTGCGACGTGGTGAGCAGGTTGGGTCATTCGATGCACGGTGCCAACAAACGAGCGGTGCTTATTGCAGGGCCGACCGCCAGCGGCAAGTCGGCGCTGGCGCTGCACTTCGCCGAGCGGCTGGGCGGCGTCGTCATCAATGCCGATTCCATGCAGGTCTATCGCGACCTGCGCGTCATCACTGCCCGCCCTACACCTGAGGAGGCGGCGGCGGCTCCCCACAGGCTCTATGGCGAGGTGGACGCGGCCGAGAACTATTCGGTCGGGCGCTGGTGCCGCGACATCGCCATGGTCATCGAGGAGGTTACCGCGCAGGGGCGGCTGCCGATCCTCGTCGGCGGCACCGGGCTCTATTACAAGGCGCTGCTGACGGGGCTGGCCGCCGTGCCGCCGATCCCGGCCGATATCCGCGAGCGCGTGCGCGCGCGCATCGCGAGCGAGGGCGCGCCGGCGCTGCATGCCGAGCTGACGCGTTGCGATCCGGCGACGGCGCAAAGGCTGATGGTCAACGACCGCTCGCGCATCTCGCGCGCACTCGAAGTGGTCGAGGCGACCGGGCGGCCCCTGAGCGACTGGCACGTGCAAGGCCTGCCGCCCCTGG
>DATDMA010000286.1:0-2647 GCA_036519015.1 Pseudolabrys sp.
TCATCCCAGTGCGCGGCGCCGCCTTGCAATGCGTAGGGCGCCAGAACTTCGAACTTCATCACGTGCTTGCCTTGCGGCGCACGCGACGGATCGATCACGGTCGGATTGAACACCTGAAGGAATGACGGGCCGTCGTAGAGTCGCCCCTCGAGTGACGCGTTGGCTTGGCGGATGCGGTCTTCGAGTGTGCCGACAAGTTGCACGGCGGGGCACGTGATGCGTTGCTCCCCGACCTTCCAGCGCGGCGCCTCGTTGAGCGCGAAATGCACACAGAACAGCATTTCGGCAAACAACGGTTTCAGCATCTTGGCCGATTCGACGTAAACTGGCCCGAGCTCTTGCGGCACCATCTTGACGATCTGGTTGGTGTGCATCGACGAGACGACGCCGTATTTCGCCCGGATCGTCTCGCCGCCGGCGGTTTTCACGCCGGCGCATTTGCCGCCTTCGATAATCAGGCCGGTGACGAATTTATTGGTGAGTACCGTGCCCTGGTTGGCCTCGACGGCGCGAACCAGGCTCTGCACCAATGCGCCGGTGCCGCCGACGACGGACACCCAGCCTGCTTCCTGCCGGCCGTTATATTGGTCGAGGCTGTCCAGCCCGGTGTGCTCGCGATACGGGAGTTGGCGATTGATCGTGGAATAGTAGGTCAGGAACGACCGGAATTTCTCGCTTTCGAATTCCTGCATCAAGGTGTCGGCCATCGTCTGATGCATGCGGCGCACCCAGACCGGGCCATCGGGAAGCTTCATCAATGAGTCTTCGACGGTCGGCGCATAGCCAATCGGCGCGCCATTGAATTTGCGCACCGCCTGCAGGAACGGACCCATGCCTTTGTAGAGCACGCGCAAGCGCGCGGCGTCCTTGGCCGAGAATTTGGCCAACTCCTCCAGCGTGCGATCGAATGTCTTCCAGACCTGCAGCGGCGTGCCGTCGGAAAAATACAGCAGTGAGGAAAGCTCCGCCGGATCGTTGGCAAAGCGTACGCCGAATTTGTCGAGTTCGAGTTCCTTGCGGATATTGTTGCGAAACAAACCGCCCGGCGTATTGGCACAGGCCTCGTGCCAAAAGCCGGGGACGGTCAATTCCTCGGTGGAGGTGTTGCCGCCGGGCCTAGCCTTCGCTTCGAGAACGACGCACTTGTATCCGGCCTTGCCCAAATAGGCGGCGCAAGCCAATGCGTTGTGGCCGCCACCGACGATGACGTAATCGAAATCGGCATTGGCGTTTGGCGTAATGGCGTTTGGCGCTGGCGTCTGGGCTTCGCTGGGCGACGGCATAGCGGCCGCGGCGGCCAAGCCCAATTTCAGAAAGTCGCGTCGGTCGACCATGTTCTCCCCCCGAAAAGTCTTTTTGTATGTTGGGAGGAGTGTAGGAGCCCGCGCTCGCAACGCAAGCAAAGGTAGCGTCCGCCAAAGTGGCGGCCGCTACAATTTACATGATTTATATTGTCGTCTGTGGACGAAGCGGCGGCTTTAGGTCGCCGCCGCCGCCCGCTTCGGGAAAATCTGCGGGCGCATCTTGGGATGGGCCGGCATGGTGCGCGGCGCGTAGGGCGCCTCGGCGCCGAGTTCTTCCGCCGCATGCCATGACCAGCGCGGGTCCCACATCGCGCCGCGGCCGATGCAGATGAAATCGGCCTTACCGGAGGCGACGATGTCCTCCGCCTGTTGATAGCCAGTGATCAGCCCGACCGACATCGTCGGAAGGCCGGTCTCCTTGCGCACCTTTTCGGCGAAGGGCACGTTGTAGCCTGCCGCAAACGGAATCTGCTGGCGCGCATCGACCTGGCCGCTGGTCACGTCCATGTAATCGCAGCCGAGCGCCTTGAGCTCGCGCGCGAAAGCCACCGTGTCCTCGATGGTGGTGCCGCCGTCGACCCAGTCCACTGCCGACACGCGGATGCCGAGCGGCTTGTCCGAAGGCCAGGCCGCGCGCATCGCCGAGAACACTTCGAGCGGATAGCGCATGCGCTTCTCGAGGCTGCCGCCGTATTCGTCGGTGCGCTGATTGGCGAGCGGCGAGAGGAACTGATGGATCAGATAGCCGTGCCCACCGTGCATCTCGATCAGGTCGTAGCCGATGCGCTCGGCGCGCTTCACCATCGCGACATAGTCGTCGATCGTGCTCTTGAGTTCGTCCTTGGTCATGGCGCGCGGCACGTGCCAGCCTTCGCCGAAGGGAATGGCCGACGGCGCCAGCGTTTCCCACGCGCCTTCCTCGGGCTTGAGCGGCTTGGCGCCGAGGGCCGGCGGCGCGGTCGAGCCCTTGCGGCCGGCGTGGCCGACCTGCAGCCCCTGCTTGGCAATGCCGTATTGCTTGCAGAAATCGATGACGCGCTTGAGCGCCTTCTCGTTGTCGTCCGAATAAAGCCCTGCGCATTTGTGCGTGATGCGGCCGATCGGGTTCACGTTGGTCATCTCGGTCATCACCAGCGCCGCCGCGCCGAGCGAGAAATTGCCGAGATGCATCACGTGCCAGTCGTTGGCCGAGCCGTCGGTCGAATTGTACTGGCACATCGGCGAGACGACGACGCGATCGGCCAGCGTGAGGCCGCGCAGCGTGATCGGAGAAAACAGGGCACTAGCCATTGTTGTTTCTTCCCTTTTGTAGAGCGAGCAGGAGAGGGCGTTGCCCTAAGTCA
>DATDMA010000287.1:0-34721 GCA_036519015.1 Pseudolabrys sp.
CGACGGTGCGGCAGCCCGAGAGCTTCGCGATCTGTCCGACCGCCGAGCCGACCGCGCCGGCGGCGGTCGATACGACGACGGTGTCGCCCGCGCGTGGCGCGCCGACATCGAGCAGTCCGAAATAGGCGGTGACGCCGTTCAGCCCAAGCACACCCAGCGACAGCGAGAGCGGCAGATCGGTCTCCGTCACCTTGCGCGTGATGGTACTGCCGTCGGAAACCGCATACTCCTGCCAGCCCAGCATGCCCATCACGCGGTCGCCCTCGGCGTAGCCAGGATGCCGCGAGGCGATCACGGTGCCGGCGCTGAACGAGCGCATCACCTCGCCGATGCCGACCGGGGTGGAATAATTGCCGACCACGTTGACCCAGCCGCGCATCGCCGGCTCGACCGAGAGGAATTCATTGCGCACGAGAAATTCCTTGTCGCGCAGGGCGGGCACCGGCGCCTCCGCGATCTCGAAATGCTCGGCCTGTGGAATGCCGTTAGGGCGCGACGTGAGACGCACCTGACGGTTTGTTTGCGGCAGCATGCGTCCTCCGGGTGGTGTGCTCGCGCCTGTTGATTTATCGGGCGCGTCGGCAGCATGGTCGCGCCAGTGATGCACCGGCGGCAAGGCCTACCTGACATGGACAACATCGACACGCTCATCGCGCGCATCGACGCCCTGGAGGCGCGTGTGGCGCATCAGGACCGGACGATCGAGGATCTCAACGAGACGATCACCGCCCAGTGGAAGGAAATCGAGGGTCTCACCCGCCAGATCGTGCGGCTGGGCGATCAGTTGCAGGAGGTCCGGGATCGCGCGCCCGATGGTCCCGAACCGCCGCCGCCGCATTATTGATCCGCCGCGATTTGCGCATGGGACCGATGCCGCCCCTTCGGGGGCTCCGGCCGCGCTGCCCCATTTTATTTTTACGCGAGAGCGGCTAGAGGAACACCGCAACGACCCGGAAGGAGTGACCCTATGCTATCCAATGCCGACCGCATGAAAGCCGCCGATATTCTGGTGGCCGCCCAGAACGAGCGCAAACAGGCGGTCCAGCTTCACGTCACCTTTCCAGACATCACTATCGAGGATTCCTACGCGATCTCGACCGAGGTCGCGAACCGCAAGATCAAGGCCGGCGCCAAGCTGATCGGCCATAAAGTGGGCCTCACCTCCAAGGCGATGCAGCGCTCCTCGATGATCGACGAGCCGGACTACGGCTACATCCTCGACGACCAGATGATCGGCGACGGCGCCAAAGTGAAGCACGCCGATTACTGCAAGCCCCGGGTCGAGGTCGAGCTCGCTTTCGTCATGGGAAAACGCTTGCAGGGCCCCGGCGTCGGCCTCGCCGATGTGTTGCGCGCCACCGAATACGTCATCCCGGCGATCGAGATCGTCGATGCGCGCCTCCAGGACGCGCGCAAGATCGTAGACACCGTGGCCGATAACGGCGCTGCCGCCGGCATCGCGCTCGGCGGCCGCCCGGTCGGCCCGATGGATGTCGATCTGCGCTGGGTCGGCGGCATCATGTACCGCAATTCCGAGATCGAGGAGACGGGGCTCGCCGCCGGCGTGCTCGGCCATCCTGCGCTCGGCGTCGCCTGGCTCGCCAACAAGATCGGCCCGCACGGCCACGCGCTCGAACCCGGCCACATCGTGCTCGCCGGCTCGTTCACCCGCGTCGTCTTCGCGCAGAAGGGCGACACGCTGCACGCCGACTTCGGCCCGCTCGGCGGCATCGCCATTCAATTCATCTAAGGCTCATGACCATGCCGGAATTCCAAACCAACGCCTTCAAGCACGCGCTCGCACAGGGCAAGCTCCAGATCGGCCTGTGGTCGAGCCTGTGCAGCAACATCGCCGCCGAGATCATCTCCGACTCTGGGTTTGACTGGATCCTGCTCGACACCGAGCATTCGCCCAACGAGATCCCTGATCTGGTGACGCAGTTGCAGGCGGTGCAGCGCGGCACCGCGACGCCGATCATTCGGCCGGCGTGGAACGACGCGGTGCTGGCCAAGCGTTGCCTCGACATCGGCGCGCAGACTTTGCTGTTTCCCTATGTGCAGAACGCCGAGGAGGCCAAGCGCGCCGTCGCCTCGACGCGCTATCCGCCGCAGGGCATCCGCGGCGTGTCGGTGGCCGCCCGCGCCAGCCGCTACGGCCGCGTGCCCGGTTATCTCGGCAAGGCCAATGACGAGATCTGCGTGCTGGTGCAGGTCGAGACGCGCGAGGCGCTGAAAGAGCTGGAAGCGATCGCGAAAGTCCCGGGCGTCGACGGCGTTTTCATCGGCCCGTCCGATCTCGCCGCCTCGCTCGGCCATCTCGGCAATCCCGCGCACGCCGAGGTGCAGGAGGCGATGCACGACGCCGTCAATCGCCTCAAGAAACTCGGCAAGCCGGCCGGCATCCTCACCGGCAACGAAGACGAGGCCCGCCGGTACATCGACTGGGGTTATCTCTTCGTAGCCGTCGGCGCCGACATCGGCCTGCTCGCCAAAAACGCGGATGCATTGGCGAAGAAGTTTAAATCCTAATCGTCATTCCGGGACGGCGCACCAATTTCGGGTTTACCCGAGATTGGCTTCGCAAATTGCCCAGGTCGACTAGAGCCGACCTGGGTGCGCCGGGCCCGGAATCCATACTCCGCAGCGTTGATGATTATGGATTCCGGGCTCACTCGCTTCGCTCGCGCCCCGGAATGACAAACTCGGCCGCGGCAAACCGGCGCACCCCCAAAGCGACAATCGGCCCGGTCGAGCCGTGCCGCGCCTCGCAACGCGGAAAAGCCAAGGCGCTTTACTATGTGACCGTCGAAAGACCGAGCGTCCCCGCTGAGTGACCGCTTTATGGGCAAAATCAAGCCCTTAGTGGCCCTTGCCGCCCCGTGAAAAATGCCCACAATGCGGGCCGAGGGGACGCTGACAATGAATAATAACGACACTATCCTCGCAACAGAGGATCTGACCAAGGAATTCGCGGGCTTCATCGCCGTCAACGGCGTGGACCTGCAAGTGCGCCGCGGCACCATCCACGCGCTGATCGGACCGAACGGGGCGGGCAAGACCACCTGCTTCAACCTGCTCACCAAATTCCTCAGCCCGACGCGCGGCCGCATCCTGTTCAAGGGCGAGGACATCACCGCCATGCAGCCCGCCGACGTTGCGCGGCTCGGCCTGGTGCGGTCGTTCCAGATATCGGCCGTCTTCCCGCACATGAGCGTGCTGGAGAACGTGCGCATCGCGTTGCAGCGCCGCCGCGGCGGCTCGTTCGATTTCTGGCGCTCGACCGAGGTGCTCAATGAGTACAATGAACGCGCGATGGGATTGATCGCCGACGTCGGGCTGTCATCGTTCTCCGATTGGGTCGCGGTGGAATTGCCCTATGGCCGCAAGCGGGCGCTTGAGATCGCCACCACGCTCGCGCTGGATCCGGAAATGCTGCTGCTCGACGAGCCGACCGCCGGCATGGGCCACGAGGACATCGACCGCATCGCGCAGCTCATCAAGCGCGTCGCGGCCGACCGCACCGTGCTGATGGTCGAGCACAATCTCTCGGTGGTCTCTGATTTGTGCGACCAGATCACCGTGCTCACGCGCGGGCGCGTGCTGGCGGAAGGCGACTACGCGACCGTGTCGAACAATCCGGAAGTGCGCGAAGCCTATATGGGAGTGGGTCATGCTTGACGCTTCTCCCTTGCTTGCGATCAAGGACCTGCAAGCCTGGTATGGTGAGTCGCACATCCTGCACGGCGTGAATTTCGAGGTGCGCGAAAGCGAGGTGGTCACGCTGCTCGGCCGCAACGGCGCCGGCAAGACCACGACGCTGAAATCCATCATGGGCATTGTCGGCAACCGCCGCGGCTCGATCCGCTTCGAGGGCAACGAGCTCATCGACCGCACCTCCGACAAGATAGCGCGAGCGGGCATCGCCTTCTGCCCCGAGGAGCGCGGCATCTTCGCGAGCCTCGGCGTCGAGGAAAATCTCCTGCTGCCGCCGGTGGTGCGGCCGGGCGGCCTGTCGCTCGAGCAGATCTTCACGCTGTTTCCCAATCTCAAGGAGCGGCTCGGCTCCAGCCAGGGCACCAAGCTCTCCGGCGGCGAGCAGCAGATGCTGGCGATCGGCCGCATCCTGCGCACCGGCGCGCGGCTCTTACTGCTCGACGAGCCGACCGAGGGCCTGGCGCCCGTCATCATCCAGCAGATCGGCAAGACCATCCGCTCGCTGAAGGAGCAGGGCTTTACCATCTTGCTGGTGGAACAGAATTTCCGCTTCGCCTCGACCGTCGCGGATCGCTACTACGTCATGGAACACGGACGTATCATCGACCAGTTCGCCAACAGCGAATTGGATGCCAACGTCGAGAAGCTGCACGAATATTTGGGAGTGTGACTGAAGACACCGTCAAACGCCGTGACGATCGTGACACTACGATCTCGCTGACAAACTCAAAAACCATAACGGAGGAACGCATCAGATGAAGAAGACCCTGGGGCTGGCGGCGCTTGCCGTCGCTCTCGCCTGCGGTGGGGCCAACGCCCAGCAGGTGAATGTGAAGATCGGCGTGCTCAGCGACATGTCGTCGCTTTATGCCGACATCGGCGGGCCCGGCTCGGTGGCCGCCGCCAAGCTCGCGGTCGCCGACTTCACCAAAGAACACCCGAACGTCAAGGTCGAGCTGATCAGCGGCGACCATCAGAACAAGCCGGACGTCGGCTCGAACATCGCCAACCAGTGGTTCGATGTCGACAAGGTCGACATGATCATCGACGTGCCGAACTCCGGCGTCGCGCTGGCGGTCAGCCAGGTCGCAGCCAACAAGAACAAGCTGTTCATCGTCTCGGGCGCGGCCGCGTCCGACTTGACCGGCGCCAAGTGCAACGCCAACACCATCCATTGGACCTATGACACCTGGATGTTGTCGAACGGCACCGCCACGGCGATGGTGAAGAACGGCGGCGATAGCTGGTTCTTCCTCACCGCCGACTACGCCTTCGGCCATGCGCTCGAGCGCGACGCCGGCTCGGTGGTCGAGAAGAACGGCGGCAAAGTGGTCGGCAAGGTACGCGTGCCGCTCAACACCAACGACTTCTCGTCCTTCCTGCTGCAGGCGCAGTCGTCGAAGGCCAAAGTCATCGGCTTGGCGAATGCCGGCGGCGACACCATCAACTCGATCAAACAGGCGGCCGAGTTTGGCATCGTCAAGGGCGGCCAGAAGCTTGCCGGTCTCCTGGTGTTCGCCAGCGACGTCAACGCGCTCGGACTTCAGACCGCGCAGGGCCTGTCGCTGACCGAGACCTGGTACTGGGACATGAACGACGCCAACCGCGCCTGGACCAAGCGTTGGGCGGCCGAGCGCAACGCGCCCGGCAAATTCCCGACCATGATCCATGCCGGCGTCTATGCCGGCATCATGCACTACCTCAAGGCGCGCCTGGCGCTCGGCGGCGATCCGGACGGCAAGACCGTCACCGCCAAGATGAAGGAGATGCCGACCGACGACATCCTCTTCGGCAAGGGCACCATCCGCGCCGACGGGCGTAAGATCCACCCGGCCTATCTCTTCGAGGTGAAGTCGCCGGCGGAGTCGAAATACCCAGGCGATTTCTACAACGTCCGCGCGACCATCCCGGCCGATCAGGCCTGGCGTCCGCTGAGTGAAGGCAACTGCCCGCTGGTGAAGAGCTAGGCGCGAATGCGTGTCCCGGACGCGGTGCGGCATGAAATGACGCACCGCAGATCCGGGACCGTCGCGATCTCTATCGTTGTTACGATCCCGGGTCTGCAGCGCACCACGAAGACGTGCTGCGCTGCGCCCGGGACACGAGCACAAAAGAAGTAGCCATGTTCGAAATCTTCGGTATCCCGTCGAACGCTCTGTTCGGCCAGCTCCTGATCGGGCTGATCAACGGCTCGTTCTATGCGCTGCTCAGCCTCGGGCTGGCGGTGATCTTCGGCATGCTCAACATCATCAATTTCAGCCACGGCGCGCAGTACATGATGGGCGCCTTCGCCGCTTATCTGCTGCTGCAGTATTCCGGGCTCGGCTACTGGCCGGCGCTGATCCTGGCGCCCATCCTGGTCGGCATCACCGGCATCATCATCGAGCGGACGATGCTGCGATGGCTCTATAAGCTCGACCACCTCTACGGCCTACTGCTCACCTTCGGCCTGGCGCTGATCTTCGAGGGCCTGGCCCGCAACCAGTTCGGCTCGGCCGGGCTGCCCTATACGCTGCCGGACTCGCTGCGCGGCGGGCAGAACCTCGGCTTCATGTTCCTGCCGAACTATCGCGCCTGGGTGATCGTGGCGTCTCTCATCGTCTGCCTCGGCACCTGGTTCGTCATCGAGCGCACACGGCTTGGCGCCTACCTGCGCGCCGCCACCGAGAACCCGACTCTGGTGCGCGCCATGGGCATCAACGTGCCGCGCATGATCACGCTCACTTACGGCTTCGGCGTCGCGCTCGCCGCCTTCGCCGGCGTGATGGCGGCGCCGATCTACAACGTTTCGCCGCAGATGGGCTCCGAGCTCATCATCGTGGTCTTCGCCGTCGTCGTCATTGGCGGCATGGGCTCGATCCTCGGCGCCATCGTCACCGGCTTCGGCCTCGGCGTCATCGAGGGCCTCACCAAGGTGTTCTTTCCCGAGGCCTCGAATACGGTGATCTTCGTCATCATGGCGATCGTGCTGCTGGTCCGGCCGGCCGGACTGTTCGGGCGGAGAGGGTGATGGAACGCGTCGTCGATCCGCTCGTGAAGAAGCCGTCCGCATTGCGGACGAACAGCGAGACTATCGCCTTCGTGGTGATGATCGCGGCGCTGGTCGTCGCGCCCTTCATGACCTATCCGCTCTTCCTGATGCAGGCCATGTGCTTTGCGCTGTTCGCCTGCGCCTTCAATCTGCTCATCGGCTATGTGGGCCTGCTGTCGTTTGGCCACGCGCTTTATTTCGGCTGGGCGAGTTATCTGTCCGCCTATGCGGCCAAGGCCTGGGGCTTCACGCCCGAACTTGCGATCCTCACCGGCACCTTAACCGGCGCCGTGCTCGGGCTCCTAGCGGGCGCGCTCGCCATCCGCCGCCAGGGCATCTACTTCGCCATGATCACGCTGGCGCTGGCGCAGATGATGTTCTTCTTCGCGCTGCAGGCGAAGTTCACCGGCGGCGAGGACGGCATCCAGGGCGTGCCGCGCGGCACCCTGTTCGGCCTCATCGACCTGCGCAACGAGATGGCGATGTACGTGGTCGTGTTGGCGATCTTCCTCGCCGGCTTCATGTTCATCTACCGCATCATCCACTCGCCCTTCGGCGAGGTGCTTAAGGCGATCCGCGAGAACGAGGCGCGCGCCATCTCGCTCGGCTACAAGACCGACCGCTACAAGCTCGTCGCCTTCGTACTGTCGGCGGCGCTGGCCGGGCTCGCAGGCGCCACCAAAGCCATCGTGCTCCAGCTTGCTTCGCTGACCGACGTCAACTGGCCGATGTCGGGCGAGGTTGTGCTGATGACGCTGGTCGGGGGCCTGGGCACCATCTTCGGCCCGGTGGTCGGCTCCTTCATCATCCTCATCATGCAGTACAAGCTCGCCGCCGTCGGCGAATGGGTGCTGGTGATCCAGGGCGTCATTTTCGTCACCTGCGTGCTCTTGTTCCGCCGCGGCATCGTCGGGGAACTGGCCAACAAGCTGCGCATCAAGCTCTGACCACGGTCGAGAAGGCGGCGGCGCGCCATATCCGGCGCCCGGAATCCGCATGCCTGGCCGGAATGGGGCGAAATTGCGTAAGGCCGTTCATCGGACGGTCAGAGTTCATTGCTTAACCTGCGGCCAATCGAAGCGCTCATCCGCCGGCACGAGCCGCCGGCCGCGGGTTTATGAATGAACGTTCAGGATCCTAAGTTAACGGCGTCTCTCCGGGCCGAAGCCGCACGCGCCGCGCGGGCGGTCCTCACTGCGCGTCCGCGCAGCAGCACGCTGGTCTTTTCCGGCGGGCAGATCGCGGTGCTGATGTGCCTGATGCTGCTGGTGGCGTCGATCCCGATCTGGACCAATCCGCTGCCGCCGCTGTCCGACTACATCAACCACCTGTCGCGCATGCAGGTGATCGCGAACATCGGCAAGGACGCCAACCTCGCGCGCTTCTACGAGATCGACTGGCAGCCGATCCCCAATCTAATGATGGACTTGATCGTGCCGGTCCTGGCGCGGGTGGTGACCGTCTATCACGCCGGCCAGATCTACCTGGTCATGATGTTCGCGCTCATCCTCTCGGGCATGCTGGCGCTCAACCGGGCGCTGTTCGGCCGCTGGTCGGCCTTTCCGCTGCTTGCCGTTCCGCTGCTCTACAATCACGTCTTCCTGGTCGGCCTGACCAACTTCATCTTCGGCATCGGCTTGGCGCTGTGGGCGATGGCCTTCTGGGTCATGCTGCGCGAGCGCCACTGGTCGCTGCGCATGGGCGTCTCCATGCTGTTCGTCGTGGGGCTGTTCTTCTGCCACCTGTCCTCGCTCGGCGTGTATGGCGTCGGCCTTCTGGCGACCGAGAGCTATCGCCTCTGGCAGCGGCGGAGCGAGCCGCTGATGCCGCGGCTCATTGATTTCTGCGCCACCGGCATTCCGTTCCTGCCGGCGCTGCCGCTGCTGCTGGCCAGCCCCACCATGCGGCTCGCCGAGGAGAACTACTGGGAACGTCTCGGCAAGATCGATGGGCTGATCTACATCATCCAGGTCTATTCCGACCTCGCCGCCTTCGCGCTGCTGGCGCTCGTCGTCGCCGGCGCAGTCTGGGCGGTGCGCCGCAATCTGCTGCGCTTCCACCCGCTGTTCTGGGTGCTGCTCGCGGTCAGCGGCGCCGTTTACCTCGCGATGCCGCGGGTGGCCTTCGCCACCTACATGGCCGACCAGCGCCTGCCGATAGCCTTCGCCTTCATGCTGATTGCCTGCGCGGACATGGATCTGCGCCACCGTGTGGTGCGCCGCGGCTTTCTCGCCTTCCTGGTCGTCACGCTGCTGGTGCGCGTCATCGAGGTTGATACCACCTGGGGCGAGCTCTCGACGTCGACCAGCGAATTCCGCTCGTCCGTGAAGCGCCTCAAGCCCGGCGCGCGCGTGCTCGTCGCCTACGCCAAATCGGACGGCGGCGACGACGTCGCCGATTACGGCCTGGTGCACGCTGCCTGTCTCGCCATCATCGAGCGCTCGGCGTTGGTGACCACCGTGTTCAGCGTCAAGGGCAAGCAGGTGCTGCACGTGCGGCCCGACTACCGCAGCATCGTGGACAACGAGGACGGCACGCCGCCGACCACAGCGCGGCTGCTCGTGTCCGCCGACCACCCGCCCAATCCGGAATATCCGAAATACTGGGACAAGTGGCCGGACCACTATGACTATCTCTATCTCCTGTTCACCGAGAGCGACGCCGACAATCCCGATCCGTCGCGCCTGACGCTGATGCAGGACGGCACGAATTTCCAGCTCTACCGCATCAACAATTCCAAGCTTGCGGCCACCCCCCCGCTGCGCGTTTCCGCCAGCGACCCGCGCGATTTGGGGCGGTAGGGCATTTTCCGCTTGCGATGATTCAGTGGCGTCGTGCCCGCCATAAAGCATGTGCTCGGGCCGGCGAAGCCGGACCCGAGTGCTAGGCATGACGGCGGAGAAGCCGGCGCTCTCGACAACCTCCGTTTGCATGGAACCGCCGAATCAGCCTAAAAAATAGAGTCAGCTTGGAGTTGTGTAGTCGGCTCGACAGTTGTGGCGTCACGCGTGCATTTGCCGGTTGCCGCCGATCCCGGTGTGATCGAACGGTTCGCAAACCGGCGTTCGTCACGGGCGACCTATGCCGGCGCAAAGCACATTCGATAGCAAAGACTTTGATCTCAAGGATATCGCGCGCAGGTGGCACGGGCTGGCGGAGCGCCGGCTGGCCTATTACGACGATCTCTATCGCAGCGGCCGCTGGACGCGTTACTATCCCACCCAGGAACTGTTCGCGGCGCGGATGCTCGATGTGATCAAAGTGGCCAAGGCGTATCAAAAGATGGTGGTCGATTCTCCGTCGGTGGTTCCGCAGCAAGAGCCTCCGCACCAGGAGCCTTTGCGGTCCGCGCCTCTACGTCGCGAGCCCCTGCGTCCGGCGGCATGAGCCTTTTCCGCGCAATGGCGCTTGCCGCCCTGATGCTGGCGGCCGCTGGGCGTCCCGCCGCCGCCGCCGACGATCCCAAACACGGCGAAGAGCTGTTGCAGAAGAATTGCGCCTCCTGCCACGCCATCGGTCTGACGGGCGAAAGCCCGCACAAATCCGCCCCGGCGTTCCGCACGCTCGGCCAGCGCTACCCGATCGAATCCCTCGAGGAAGCGCTGGGGGAGGGGATCGTGTCCGGCCATCCCGACATGCCGGAATTCACCTTTGACGCGGATGACGTCGGTGACATCATCACCTATCTGAAGTCCATCCAGAAGCGCTGACCGATCGCGGCCGGGCGCCCCCCTTCAGCTCCGAGTTGATCTCCATGAGCAGTGTCCTTTTTTCGCCCTTCCGGCTGGCCGGCCTGGAGATCGCCAACCGTATCGTCGTCTCGCCCATGTGCCAGTACTCGGCCGACGACGGCTGCGCCAACGACTGGCACATGATGCACCTCGGTATGCTGGCGAACTCCGGCGCCGCGCTTGTGGTGGTTGAAGCGACCCATGTGGAGCGCCACGGCCGCATCACCCATGGCTGCCTCGGCCTTTATTCCGACGACAACGAGGCCGCGCTCGCGCGCGTGATCTCGCAAGTACGGCGCGCCGGTAGCGCCAAGTTCGGCATCCAGATCGCCCATTCCGGCCGCAAGGGCTCCGCCCAGCGCCCGTGGGAGGGCGGCGGCTCGCTCCCGCCGGGCGAGGACAACTGGGAGACCATCGCTGCCTCGCCGATCCCGTTCGGCGACAACTGGCACACGCCGCGTGTGGTCACCGAGGCTGACATGGGCCGCGTGCGCGACGCCTTCGTGTCGTCGGCGAAGCGCGCGCTGCGCATCGGCTTCGACGAGATCGAGCTGCACATGGCGCACGGCTATCTGTTGCATGGCTTCATGTCGCCGCTCTCCAACAAGCGCACCGACGAATACGGCGGCTCGTTCGAGAACCGCATGCGCTTTCCTCTGTCGGTCGCGCGCGCGGTGCGGGCGGTGGTGCCGAAGCATGTGCCATTCGGCGCGCGCATCACCGGCAGCGACTGGCGCGAGGGCGGACTGACGCCCGACGACGCCGTCGCCATTGCCAAGCTGCTCAAGGACGAGGGCCTCGACTTCATCTGCGTGTCGTCCGGCGGCGTGGCCGCCGACATCCGCAATCCGAGCGAGGCCGGCTACAATGTACCGATCGCCGATCGGGTGAAGAAGGAAGCCGGCATCGCCACCCGCGCGGTCGGGCTGATCGTGAAGCCCGATCACGCGGAAGAGGTGGTGGCGAAGGGCCAGGCCGACATGGTGTCGATGGCGCGCTCGTTCCTGGACGACCCGCACTGGGGCTGGCATGCCGCCAAGGCGCTTGGTGCCGAGGTAACGCGGCCGCCGCAGTACCTGCGCGCCGGCCCCAAGCTCTGGGCCCCGGCGGCCGCGAAGGTGTAAGTCATCCAGTCATTCCGGGGCGCACGCGCAAGCGTGCGTGCCCCGGATCGACAAAGGATTTTACGACACCGCCGGCCGGCTCTGCGCCAGCCCGTTCGGCGCCGCCAGCCGCGTCTCGGTCAACTCGCCCGCCGCCTCCAGGATCGGATAGACGACTGAGGTAATGTGGCTGTGGATGCGCTTCAAATCGCGGATCACGTCGAGATGGATCGACGAGGTCTCGATCGACTCGAGGCGCCCCTCACGCAGCCGCGCGAAATGATTATCCGCTGCCTTGCTTTCGGCGGCGCGCATCGCCGTCTTTTCCGAATACAGCCGTCGGGCCAGCTGCAGATCGCGCGAGGCGAAGACGTTGAGCGCGAGCTGCAGGCCATCCATGATCTGGCCGTGGAAGCGGCGAATATCCTCGATGCCTTCCGCGGAGAACGTGTAGTTGTGGCGGATCTTCTTCGCCGCCAGCTCCATCAGGTTCCTGTCGATGATGTCGCCGATGTGCTCGAGATTGGTGGTAAAGGTGAGGATTTCGATATAGCGAAGGCTTTCCTCCTCGGTCATCTCCGCCTTCGACGCCTTCACCAGATAGAGCTTGATCGCCTCATGCAGCTTGTCGACGACGTTGTCGGCAAGCTCGACGTCGCGCACGATCTTCATGTCGGACGTCTCGAACGCCTTTAAGGACTGCCGCAGCATGTCGGCGACGCGGTCGCCCATGTTCAGCGTCTCGCGCATCGCGCAGGCGAGCGCCTCCGACGGCGTGTCGAGCACGTTGGCGTCGAGATATTTCGGCTTGGACCTGTCCTCGCGCTCTGGTCTGTCCGGCATCAGCCGGTTCGCGAGCTTCACGTAGAGGCCGACGAACGGCAACAGCGCCAGCGCCGCGACCAGATTGAAGGCGGTGTGGAAATTCACCACCATGCGCGCCGGATTGGCTTCGACCATTGCCAGCAATTCTGCGCAAGGGTGCACCAGGAACAGGAACGGCAGCGCAACGCTCGCGCGCATCAGCATGTTGCCAATGGCGACGCGCCGGGCGGCCGGCGTCGCCTTGGCGAGCCCGGTCAGCGGGGCGATGGCGCCGCCGACATTGGCGCCCAGCACCAGCGCGAGCGCCAGCGGCTCGGGGATCGCATGCGCGGTGGCGAAAGCCATCACCAGCAGCACCATCGAGAGGCTGGAATGCATGAGCCAAGTCACCAGCGTGCCGATGATGAAGATCATGATCGGATCGCCGGCGAGGCCGGACAGCAGCGATTTGAAAATGGCGGAATCGCGTAGCGGCGCGGCGGCGATGCCGAGTTCGCGCAGCGACAGCAGCATCAATCCCAGTCCAATGACGATACGCGCGATCGAGCGCGCGCGGTCGGCCTCGGTGGCCATGAAGGCGAAGACCCCGACCGCCAGCACGGCGGTCCACATCCAGGTGAGGTCGAGCGAGAGCACTTGCGCGACGAGCGTCGTACCGACATTGGCGCCCAGCATCATGACCAGCGCGATCGAGAGCGGGATCAGCCCGCGCGCAGTGAACGAAGCGAGTAGCAGCGCGGTCGCGGTCGAGCTTTGCAGCACGCCCGTCAGGCCGAGCCCTGCGAAGAACGCGCTCGCCGGCGTCCGCACATAGTGTGAAAGCAGGCTGCGCAGACTGGCGCCGAAGGCGCGCGTGATGCCGGTCTGCACCATGCGCACGCCCCACAAGAGCAGTGCGACGGCGCCGAGGAATGAGATGATCAGATCGGTCCCTGCCATGGCAAACTCCCGCTGGCGGTCCGGTGGACATTGAATGCGCCGGAGCGGGAAGACCCGGGCCGGCGCGCTGTCATGAAACCTTCATATAGCCCGAAGGGTCCACGATGCAACGATTTTGTCGAGGAAAAATGCCCCTTTAGACGGCGAGCTCAGGGTGTTCGCGCTCGAGCCGCGCCAGATCTGCCTCGGTGTCGACGTCCCATAGCGGCGGCAGTTCGGCGAGGCGCAGGCGCAGCGCGATGACCCGCGCGCGCGTCTCCGCGAGCACGCGCGGCGTGCTCCAGGCGATGCCGGAGAAAAGCTGCGGGTGAGGCGCGCGCGTGCCGATCAGCACATAGCCGCCATCCTCGGCGGGGATGATCACCACATCGGCGCCCTCGTCGCGCAGCGCCCGCGCGGCGCCGCGCAGATGCACGGGGGTCAACGCCGGGCAATCGGTGCCGATCACCAGCACAGGCCGTGGGCCGGCGGCCGTGGCGGCAAGCATGCGCGCGCCGAGATCGCCTTCGGCTTGCGGCCGCAACGCGATCGGCAGCCGCACCACCATCTTGAGAAAGGTGTCGTGGCCGGCGCCCGGCGCGCCCCACAGCGTCACCGGTCCGACGCCGGCCTCGATCGCCGTCGCCACCGCGCGCTCGGTCATCCGCTCCTGCAGCACGGCGGCCGCGTGCGCGCCGATGGACGGGATCAGCCGAGTGTTGGCGAAGCCCGGAATGGGCGCCTTCGCCAGCACGGCAATGGACACCGGATTAGCGTTCACTGGGGGCATAGCCGTAGTCGCGCGCCAGGCGCTGCGGATCGGCGCCGAGGAAAAACGCAAGGCGCAACCGCCACATCAGCAGAACAGTGCGAAGCATTCCGTATTGTCTCCAACGTCGCCCCGACGTCGTCACGCGTGCGCGCAAGCAGAGCGGCCGACTCACGCGCTTGAGTCGGGCCGACAGCGCAATATCCTCCATCAGCGCGATGGAAGGGAAGCCGCCCGCGCGCACGAAGGCGTCGCGCGTCATGAACATCGCCTGGTCGCCGGTCGCGATGCCGGTGACGCGCGAGCGCAGGTTCATCATCACTGCAACCAGCGCGGGTCCGCCGTCGATATGCACATCGAAGCGGCCCCAGACGCGATTGGGGTGCGCGAGGCCGTCGAGCACCAGTTGGTCGGCATTCTCAGGCAAATGCGTATCGGCATGCAGGAACAGCAGCACGTCGCCGCGCGCGACCCCTGCACCGGCATTCATTTGCGTGGCGCGTCCGCGGGGCGAAACAATCACACGGTCGGCGAGGGGATGCGCCAGCTCCGCGGTGCCGTCGGTGCTGCCGCCGTCCACCACGATCACCTCGACGCCGCGCGCCCGACAGGGCGCCAGCGCCCGCAGCGCCGCTTCGATGTCGCCGGCTTCGTTCAGCACCGGCATGATGATGGAGAGCGTTGGCACGGAGGCGCTCACTCCGCCGCTTCTTTCAGCGCGCCGCCGCAGCTCGAGCCTTGCCCGGCCGTGCAGCCATAACAATGGCCGGCGACGCGGATCGGGTTGCCGTCGAGGTCATCGTCGATGAGGTCGGACAGATTCACGCGCTCGCGCGCGCCGCGCGTCAGCGGCAGATCGAGCATCTGGTTGAAGTCGCAGTCGTAGACGAAGCCGCGCCAGTCGACCGAGATGAGATCGCGGCACATCACGCCGTCGAGATTGGCGTCGAGATGCGCGTCCTGCAGCAATTGCAGATAGCCGTCGAACTCGCCTTTGGTTACCAGCGCCGAGCCGAAGCGCTGGATCGGCATGTTGGCCAGCACGAACAGATGATCGAACACGATGCCGTAGCGCTCGCCGAGCACGCGTTTGTAGTCGGCCTCCAGCGCGCCCTGCGCCGGCGGCAACGACGGCCCCTGCGGATTATAGACGAGGTTGAGCACGAGGCCCGGGTCGCGCCCATAGCCCAGCGCGTTAAGCTTTTGCAGCCCGCGGATAGAGCCGTCGAACACGCCTTTGCCGCGCTGGCGCTCGACATTGGCTTCGAGATAGCACGGCATCGAGGCGACGACCTCGACGCGCTCGCGCGCGAGGAAGTCGCCCAAGTCCTCCTGGCCCGGCTGCTCCAGGATGGTGAGGTTGCAGCGGTCCATCACTTTGGCGCCGCGTTCGCGCGCGCCGCGCACCAGCCGGCGGAAATGCGGATTGAGCTCCGGCGCGCCGCCGGTGATGTCGAGCGTTGCGATGCGGCGGCGCGCGATGAAGGCGAGCACCGTGTCGGCGACATCGCCGGCCATCTCCTCGGTGCGCGTCGGCCCGGCATTCACATGGCAATGGAAGCAGGACTGATTGCAGCGATAGCCGACATTGACCTGGAGCGTCTCGAGCCGGCCGCGATGGAGCGCGGGAAACGGAATCGGTGCGAGCAGCGGCAGCATGTCGCGCATGGGGCAGTCCTCGCTTGCGGGCGCCAACTTGCCACGCCGCAGGCGCCGCCGTCACCCCGGGCGGGGAGGCCGGTTAACAAATGGCTGTGACTCGGGCCGTCATCCTGAGGTGCGAGCGCGCATTCAGCGCGCGAGCCTCGAAGGATGACGGGCACGGGCTGTCACCCTTCGAGGCCCGCGCTGCGCGCGGGCACCTCAGGATGACGGACTGGGGCTGAACGTGTTCAGCTACCTCGCCAGCGCGGTCGTCACCGGCGCCTCGACGCCGATGCGGCCGAAGCCGGGTAGCTTCAGCCCCGGATGGCGCAGATCAAGCCCGGCGACGAGGCCGAGCAGGTTGACCTCCACGCCCTCGACCCAGCCCACTTTCAGGGCCGCCAGGCCGCTGATATTGACTTCGATGCCGGTGCGGCTGTCGGTGAGCCCTGCATAGACGCCGTATCGATAATCACGGCCGACGGCGTTCGGCGGCAGCGTCACGCCCAGTTCCGGAACCGCGCGCAGCACCGCGGCGACGAAGCTGTTGCTGTTCGGTCCCGGCCAGATGCGATAATCGCCCGCCTGCGCATAGACATAGTCGTGCACGGCAGCCTCGATGCGCGGAATCAGCCGTTCGGCCTCCGCACCCGACACATCGGCAATCGCCACCGGCCTGTTGCCGTACCAGCGCCCGTCAACCGGCCAGTTGTTGACGCGCACCGGCTGGCCCCAGCCAACCACGTCGTAGCGTGTCCACTGCGCAGCGCCCGCGGGCTTGAACACGATCCAGCTGTGCACGGAGAAGATGCCCTTCCACGCGCCGGTTGTGGCAGTGAAGACGAGGACGCGCGCCGCTGTGTCGGCTTGCGGACTCGGCAACAGGCCGGTGCTCGACCAGTCGGCGTCGCGCCAGGAGCGCGGCGCGTCGCCTGCGGCATAGAGCGCCGCACGCAGCAGGAGGGGCACGAAAAACAGAGCGATAATGAGCAGCATGATCGGCAGACGTCGGCGGGGTGAAGGGGATGACATGGAAGCGAGCATTATAGATGGGTTCGGGGCCGAACGGTGGCAATGGCGGGGTACGCCTCACGAATGCGGCATAGTTCCGGGCGCGGTGCTCGTGTCCCGGGCGCAGCGCGGCGTGAACGAAGTGAACGCTGCGCTGCAGACCCGGGACCTTACCAGACGCCGCGCTTTGTAAGGCCCCGGATCAGCTGCGCAGCATTTCGCTCACGCTCATGCTGCGCAGCATCCGGGGCACGCCGCCCTACCGCGCCTGATTATTCGCGATCGTCAGTTGCGGATACGCGCTTGCGCCGGTCTTGTTGAGGTCGCCGGTCACCGTCTTCTGCCATTCCATGCCGACGATTGTCCCCGCCCGCGCGCCGATCACCAGATTGCCGGTGATCGCGGCATCGCCCGCACCGCGCACCACGGACACTTCGATACCGTGTTCGGCATTGCGCACCACGTTGCCGCTGATGGTGACGTTGCGCAGATAGGGCCCCCAGCCGGCGCGGATGCCGACCCTCGGCGCGTTCTCGATCACATTGCCGGTGACGGTGGTTTCCGCTTCCACGCCGATGCCCATGCCGGCGCCGTCCGGCGGATTGTCCGGCCGCCGCACGCCGACATTGCGCAGCAGATTGCCGTGCACGGTGGAGAGCCGTCCTCCATCGTTGAAATTGGTGATGGCGATGCCGTTCTCCGCGGTGTCGATCACATTGTCAGCGACGATCGCGCCTTCGAAATCGAACTCGGCGTACATCGCCGTTTCCTTCATCACCGCGCAATTGTTGCCGATGATCTGGATGTTGTTGGCGCCGTTGCCGCGCACGGCCGTGAAGGCGCAGCGGCGGATCATGTTGTTGCGCACGATCACGTCAGCGGCGCGGAAGACGTTGACGGCGTTGCCGTTCTGTCCGGTGCCGCCGCCACGCGCCTCGATGTCCTCGATAGTGTTGTCGGCGACGAGGCTGCCGTCGTGGCGCTTCACGCTCTGCCAGACGCGGATGCCGCCGTTACCAGCGCCACGAATGGTGTTCGCGCTGATGACGAGGCCTTGGTTGTCGACACAGTAGAGCGCGTTGTCGGCCGCGCCGGTGATGGTGTTGCGGCTGACGTCGCCGTCGCAGTTTGCAAGCGCGATGGCGTTGCCGTTGGCGTTGACGATCGTGCAATCGGTGATGCGCAGGCCCTTCGCCGCCGTGAGATTCACAAGGCCGAGGTTCTGCGGCAGCGCGACGCCGCCGCCGTCGAGCGTGAGCCCCGAGAGCGTGATGCTGTCGGCGCCTTCGCCGGAAAGGAGCGATGGCCCGCGCGTGAGCGCGATGCGTGTCGCGCCGCGCACGCCGACGAGCTGCGCGCCAGCCGGCAGCTTGAGATCGCCGGCCCGATACGTGCCCGGCGCGAGGAACAGCGGCATGCGCGATCGCGCCGCCTGGTCGATGGCGCGCTGCAGGCGCTGCGTCTGGTCGTCGGCGCCCGGCCGCACGCCAAGCTGCGCGGCGTCGAGGCCGTAGCCCATCAGCGGCGCGCCCAGCGCGGGCGTGGCGAGCGCGGCGGCGGTCATTGCGGTGCCAAGAAGAAGGGAGCGGCGGTCAATATCCATGTCCGCCATCTTGCCGGCGGCAGGTTAACGCCGTGCTGCCGCGGCCATCGCAACGAGGATCCGGGTTCCGGCGCGGGTAAGCTCGTCGAGCGTGAAACCGTTCGTATGCCCATTCCGCCGGCGCGGCGTGCGGGCAATCGGCGGCACGTGGATGAAGGCGGCAAGCCGTGGTCCCTGCGCACGCGCGACGACATCGGCCGCGCTCCAGCACAGATAGTTGCACAGGTAGCGCCCGGCATCGCGCGACAGCTTCACCGGCACGCGCGCGCCGCGCGCGGCGGCGAGCAGGTGCCGCGCCGGGACGGGCAGGACAAGCGCCGCCGGCCCGCCGGTGACGATCGTCTGGCGGCGTAATGACGCACTGGTCGCGTCCGGCAGCATCGCCAGCGCGTTGCGCGCGCGCGTCTCGATGCGCACCCATTTCGCCCGGCCGGCGAGGCCGAACATCAGCAGCGCATCCGGCTTGTGCCGCGCGATCAGCGCCGGCAGTTCGCGGTCCACCGCGGCGTAGCTGGTGGTGAAGACGTGCGGCACGATGGTGACGCCGGCGAGCGCCGGCCGCCGCAGCCGCGCCAGCCGCGCGACGAGCGGCCCGGTCGGATTATACGGCGCACCGGGAAACGGCCCGAAGCCGGTGAGGAGGATGGTGGTCAATTACACCCCCAACAACGCCGCGATCTCTTCCACCGCCAGAGTCGGCGCGAGCTTGCCGGTGGCGACCTGCGCCTCGGCCGCCTTGAGCTTGGCGCGCACGGACGGATCGCCGCGCAGGCGCGCGGTGAGGCGCTCCTCCAGCATGGTCCACATCCATTTCACCTGCTGCTCGCGCCGGCGCCCGGCGAGTTCGCCCGAGGCCGTCATCTTCTCTTTGTGCGCCAGCACCTGCGCCCATAATTCGGCGACGCCGTCGCCGGTGAGCGCGGAGTAGGTCACGACCGGCGGCGACCAGGTCGGCGAGCGCGGTGCGAGAATGTGCAGCGCGGCCTTGTATTCGCCGGCCGCGGCCCTGGCACGCCGGATGTTGTCGCCGTCGGCCTTGCTGACGGCGATCATGTCGGCTAGCTCGACGATGCCCTTCTTGATGCCCTGCAATTCGTCGCCGGCGCCGGCCACCATCAGCACCAGGAAGAAATCGGTCATGTCGGCGACCGCGGTTTCCGACTGGCCGACGCCGACCGTCTCCACCAGGATCACGTCGTAGCCGGCTGCCTCGCACACCAGCATCGTCTCGCGCGTCTTGGCGGCGACGCCGCCCAGCGTGCCCGACGACGGGGAGGGGCGGATGAAGGCGTTCGGATCGCTCGCGAGCCGCGCCATGCGCGTCTTGTCGCCGAGGATCGAGCCACCCGTCCGTGTTGAGGACGGATCGACCGCCAGCACCGCGACCTTATGGCCGAGGCCGGTCAGGTAAGTCCCGAGCGCATCGATGGTCGTCGACTTGCCCGCCCCCGGCGCTCCGGTAATGCCGAGCCGCACCGCCTTGCCGGTGAGCGGCAAAAGCTCCTGCACCAGCCGGTGCGCATCGCCGCGATGGTCAGCGCGCTTGCTCTCGATCAGCGTGATCGCGCGCGCCAGCGTCGCGCGGTCGCCGGCGCGGATGCCGGCGGCGAGGGGGGCGATCGTCTTAGAATCATCGCGGGACATAGGCGCGGACATCACGCCCATTTACACTGAAGTTGGCGGCCGGGCGAGAGCCCGCGGGGGCTGCTCCGGCCACCGCGTAGCGCGAGGGCTCTCTAGGCGGCGGCCCGGCCGGCCGCACTCGCCTCTTTCACTTCGTTGAGCCGTCCAGTCGCTACGTCAAAGATGAAGCCATAGATCGGGACGGAGGGCGGCACCAAGGGGTGGGTGCGGATGCGCTGCACGTCGGCAAGGACGCTCTGGGGCTGATCCTCGATCGTATGCCAATGCAGGAAATGCCCCTCGACCGACCCGCCGCCGTGCTTGGGATTTGACCAGTTCTTGCCGTCGAGAGTCGCGGTTTCAAGACTGTCCTCGAGCAGATCGCCCATGATCTCGTCTGTAAACAATTCCATGCCGCAATTGGTGTGGTGGATGACGAACCAGTCACGCGTGCCAAGCAGCTTGTGGGAGATCACCAGCGAGCGGATGGCATCATCGGTCGCGCGCCCGCCGGCGTTGCGGATCACGTGTGCGTCGCCTTCCGCGAGGCCGGCATATTTGGCTGGATCGAGCCGCGCGTCCATGCAGGTCAGGATGGCAAAATGGCGCGCGGGCGGCAGGCCGAGCTTGGCCTTGTCGCCGAAGCTCGTGGCATATTGGCCGTTGGCCTTCAAAATGGATTCGTAGGTTGTCGTTGACATGGCATGCTCCTTCGCCGGCGTTTGAAAAGGGCAATGCGTGTTGGCCGATATAAGCGGCGCTACTCCGCCGCCTCGCGTCCGTGTCCGAGCCGCTTGCTCAACGACTTGAGCAGCTTCTCGGCCGCATCCGCGATCACCGTGCCGGGCGGGAAGATCGCCTCGGCGCCGGCCTTCATCAGCGCATCGTAATCCTGCGGCGGCACGACGCCGCCGACGACGATCATGATGTCCTCGCGGCCTTGGCTTGCGAGCTCTGCTTTCAGCTCCGGCACCAGCGTGAGATGTGCGGCAGCCAACGAGGAGACACCGAGCACGTGCACGTCGTTTTCCACCGCCTGGCGCGCGGCTTCCGCGGGTGTCGCGAACAGCGGGCCGATGTCGACGTCGAAGCCCAAGTCCGCAAATGCCGACGCGATCACCTTCTGGCCGCGGTCGTGACCGTCCTGGCCGATCTTGGCGACGAGCAGACGCGGGCGGCGGCCTTCGGCAGTCTCGAAGGCTTCAACCGCATGACGCACCCGTTCGACGGCGCCGGTCATGCCGACCTCCCGCTTGTAGACGCCCGTGATCGCCTTGATCTCCGCGCGATGCCGTCCATACACCTTCTCCAGCGCCGCGGAAATCTCGCCGACCGTGGCTTTGGCGCGCGCCGCATCGACCGCAATCGCCAGAAGATTGCCGTTGCCGCGGTCGGCCGCGCGGGTGAGCGCGTCGAGCGCCTCCTGCAAAAAGGTCGGATCGCGTTCGGCCCGCAGGCGGGCGAGCTTGTCGAGCTGCATCCCGCGCACGGCGGTATTGTCGACCTTGAGCACGTCGATAGGCGCTTCGTCCGTCGGCTGATACTTGTTCACACCGATGACCGATTGATGGCCGGAATCGATGCGCGCCTGCGTCTTGGCGGCGGCCTCCTCGATGCGCAGCTTGGGGATGCCGGCTTCGATCGCCTTGGCCATGCCGCCGAGGGCCTCGACTTCCTCGATGTGGCCCCAGGCCTTGCGCGCGAGCTCGTAAGTGAGCCGTTCGACGTAATAGGAGCCGCCCCAGGGATCGACGATGCGCGTCGCGCCGGCTTCCTGCTGCAGCACGATCTGTGTGTTGCGGGCGATGCGCGCGGAGAAATCGGTCGGCAGCGCCAGCGCTTCGTCGAGCGCGTTCGTGTGCAGCGACTGCGTCTGGCCTTGGGTGGCGGCCATCGCCTCGATCATGGTGCGCGCGACGTTGTTAAACACGTCCTGCGCCGCCAGCGACCAGCCCGACGTCTGGCTATGCGTGCGCAGCGACAGCGAGCGCGCATCTTGCGGCTTGAAAGGCTTCATCAGCTTCGCCCAGATCATGCGCGCGGCGCGCAGCTTCGCGATCTCCATGAAGTAGTTCATGCCGATCGCCCAGAAGAACGAGACGCGCGGCGCGAACTGATCGACCGTCAGGCCGGCCTTGATGCCGGCGCGCACATATTCGACGCCGTCGGCCAGCGTGTAAGCGAGCTCGAGATCCTGCGTCGCGCCCGCTTCCTGCATGTGATAGCCGGACACGGAGATCGAATTGAACTTCGGCATCTCGGCCGACGTATAAGCGAAGATGTCGGAGATGATGCGCAGCGAGGGGGCGGGCGGATAGATGTAGGTGTTGCGCACCATGAATTCTTTGAGGATGTCGTTCTGGATCGTGCCCGACAGCTTGGCATGCGCCACGCCCTGTTCCTCGCCGGCGACGATGTAGAGCGCGAGCACGGGCAGCACCGCGCCGTTCATGGTCATCGACACGCTCATCTGGTCGAGCGGGATGCCGGAGAACAGCGTGCGCATGTCGTAGATCGAGTCGATCGCCACGCCCGCCATGCCGACGTCGCCCGACACGCGTGGATGATCGGAGTCATAGCCGCGATGGGTGGCGAGATCGAAGGCGATCGAGAGGCCCTTCTGCCCGGCCGCGAGATTGCGCCGGTAGAAGGCGTTGGAATCTTCCGCCGTCGAGAAGCCGGCATATTGCCGAATGGTCCAGGGCTGCGCCGCGTACATCGCGGGGTAAGGTCCGCGCAAAAACGGCGCCTTGCCGGGATAAGTGTCGAGGAAGTCGAGGCCGGCAAGATCGCTCTCGCCATAGACCGGCTTCACCGGAATCGCTTCCGGCGTCATCCACGGCGCGGCCGGGCCGTTGTCCGCTGCAACCGGCGCGTCCGCGAAGGCGACAGATGCGAAGTTCGGTATCTGGCTCATGGTGGCCCCAGACTATCATGGGCGGCCCGCAAGGTCGAAAGCACGTCGCAGCCCATGAATGCGAAGGATGTCACGCCGGCCTGGCGCCAGGCGGCCTCCTGCTCGCCGGGCCGGCCGGCGAGATGAACGGTCGCGCCGGCAGCCGTCAGCGCCTGCGCGGCCTCTGCCGCCTCGGCCTCGTAGACCTTGTCCGACGAGCACAGGCAGGCAAGCCTCGCGCCCGAGGCCTTGAAGGCGGCGAGCATGGCGGCAAGGTCGGGGTAGCCGTCATTGCCAATCACTTCGATGCCGCCGGCTTCGTAGAAATTCTTGGCGAAGGTCGCGCGCGCGGTGAAGTCGGAGAGCTTGCCGAGATTGGCGAGGAACACCTTCGGCCGCGAGCCGGTCTTGGCGAGCACCACATCGGAGGCGTCGCGCAGGGCCTCGAACGGCTCGGCGAGGCGAATGCGGGGCAGGGCTGTCGCGCTGACGGCGGTGACGTGCTCCTTCGGCAGCACGACCGTGGCAACGTCGAGCACCGCGGGCGTCTTTTCGGTGAGATTGGGATAGTCGCTGGTGCCGGTCAGCGCATCCTTGCGACGGGCGACCGCCTTCTCACGTTCAGCGCGAACGGCGGCGACCTTGCTCTGGAGGAGCCCTTGCTCGAGCGCGGCCCATGCGCCGCCGGCCCCTTCGATCTCCTGCAACTGCGCCCAAGCGGCAGCGCAGAGCCTGCCGGTCAGATCTTCGATCGCGCCGGAGCCGGCGGCTGGATCGGCAACCTTTGCCAAGTTCGATTCTTCGAGCAAGACGAGTTGGATATTCCGTGCCACGCGTCGTGCGAATGCGTCGGGCAAGCCGAGCGCGGCGGTATGCGGAAGCGCCACGATACTGTCGGCGCCGCCCAGGCCGGCCGCAGTCACAGCGATCGTCATGCGCAACAGGTTCACGTCGGGATCGCGCCGCGTCATCATCCGCCACGCGGTCTCTGCTGCGACATAAGCGGGCTTTGGTGTAAGCCCGCAGGCCTGCTCGACGCGTGCCCACAATTTTCGCAGCGCGCGAAATTTTGCGACGGTGAGAAACTCGTCGGCGTCGGCCGAAAGGCGGAAAGAGATCATGCCGCGCGCTGCATCGAGCGAAACGCCGCCGGCCTCCAGGGCGCGGAGATATTCGACGGCGCTGGCGATGGCGAACGATAGTTCCTGCGCCTCCGAGCCGCCGGCATTGTGGATGATGCGTCCGTCGCCGACCGCGAAAGGCCCGCGGAATCCCTGGTCCGCGAGCTTGCGTATCGCCTCGGCAAAATACCCCGACAGATTGCTCCACGGACGCGGGCTGTTGCCGGAGGCTGCGAACCCGCCGATCGGATTGAGGCTGGCGATCAAACCCACCGAAGCCGCCGGAATATTCAGCTTGTGCACTAGGGCAGCAAAGTGCTGCACGGCGCTGCGATTGGCCTGGCTGAGATTGAAATCGATGGCGATGCCGGCATCGAGTTGTACGCCCTCAAGCACACGTGCGATGGCGCCTGGAGAACCGTCAAGGCCATAACCGTTTGCATTGATCGAGCCAGCCATGACCAGAGTCAGCCCGGTCGCACCGTTTTCCAGATCGAGTAATGCCTGCGCGTTGGCTTTCGCGGGATCGGGGTGATCGACCCGCTGCATCACAGCCCAAGGCGCTCCTGGCGTGCGCCCGGGCACCGCCTTCGCTCCCGCCGCGCGCGGATAGAGCGGATCGATGCGCAGGCCATCATAGGTCTGGCTGACCAAGCGCTTCTCGAACGAGGCGCCTTTGAGCGCCGCATCGACGAGTTTGCGCCATTCGGCGTCGGTGGTTGGCGGAAATTCGGCGGCGAGGGCAAGGTTCTCTGACATGGCATCAAAATGCCACGGTTCCGCACCACCGCCAACGTGTCTGTTTAGGGGGCAAGCCGGTAATGGCGACAGAGGCCTGCTCAATAACGTGGCAGCAATGCGCGCCGCTCAAGGCTGGCGACGCGCCCGCCGTCGCCGGCGGGCGCGATTGCGCCAAGTTTAATCGGGCTGGCCAGTGGGCCCGGGATTAGCGCCCGACGGCTGCGCGTTCATGTTGTTGTCCGAGGGCTGCGCGTTCATGCCGTTCGGGTTCATGTTGCCCGAACCTTGCTCGTTCGTACCTGCGCCTGTCGTGCTGCGCGTGCCACGAGCCGAAAGGTTCACGCCGAGCGCGGCCAAAGTTTCATGATTGAGCTGACCCTCGCCGCCGATGTTCTGCTGCTGCTGGAACTTGCGCAACGCGGCCTCGGTTTCCGGACCCCAACGGCCGTCAGTGGCGCGCGTGCTAAATCCCTTGCTGTCGAGGGCCTGTTGGATGTTGCGCACCTGCGTACGGTTTAGACGCGACGGCGAAATCGCCGCCTGCTGACCGGTGGACGGAGCCTGCATCCCCTGCGGCTGTGTTTGCGCAGGTTCTTGCTGCATCTGTGTTGGCTGCTGCGATTGATCCTGTGCCGGTGCGTTCTGCGCGAGAGCTGGAACCGTAAGAGCCATCGAGGCGACTGTTGCGAGCAGAAGGTTTTTCATTGTCATCTCCACATCTGTGTTCGTGTTCATGATGTGACGCAGCGCGTCACAGCCCCTTGTGGGCAAACGCCGCGGACGCGAATTCGTTTCTGGGATGTGAATGAGTTGTTCTGACGCGGCGCGTTCCGATGCGGCGCGGATTTGTCAACGCGGTGGCAATTTCTCGACGCCGGTTTGATCGATTTTGGCCAATGCATCCGCGATCAGGACGCCGTTGATGCGCCGGTCCGCGGCGATCTCGGCGAGCGGCACCAGCACAAAGGCGCGTTCGAACAGGCGCGGATGCGGCAACGTCAGATTGGGTTCGTCGAGCGACAGATCGTCATAGGCGACGATGTCGATATCGGCGGTGCGCGGGCCGTTCTTCTTCTCATGCGCGCGGTCGCGGCCGAGCTGGCGCTCGACGTCCTGCGCGCGCGCGAGCAGATCGCGCGGGGGCAGCGTCGTTTCCACTGCGATGCAGAGATTGACGAAGGGCGGCTGATATTTGAAGCCCCAGGGCGGCGTCCGATAGTCGGAGGAGCGGGCTATCAGCCGCACCTCCGTGCCGTCGCAGAGCATTTTGATGGCGCGGTCGAGGATGGCGCGGCTGTCGCCGATGTTGCCGCCGAGTGCGAGCCAGGCCTCGGTCATGGCTTGGACGTTTGCCGCGTTCGCAGCAGCGTGACGCCGACGTCGTTGAAAGTGGCGGCGATCGGCGCGTGCGGCTTGTGGATCGTCACCTTGATGGAGCGCACGCGCGCGAAGGCGGCGAGCACCGCATCGGCAACACGTCCTGCGGCGGCCTCGATCAGCCGGAAGCGCTGACCGCAGAAGGCCTCGCAGGCGCATTCGACCACTTTGTCGTACGAGACCGTGTCGACCACCTTGTCCGAGCGTGCCGCGGCGGAGAGATCGATGTCGAGCTCGAGATCGATGGTGAAGCTCTGTCCGACCTTGGCCTCATGCGCCATCACGCCGTGATAGGCGTGCAGCGCCAGGCCAGTGATGAAGATGCTGTCGCTCATCGCGCCGCCTCGATTGCCGCGGCCACGCGCAGCGCCTGCACGGTTTCTTTCACATCGTGCACGCGCACGATCGCCGCGCCCCTGTCGACCGACCACAGATGGCTGGCGAGCGACCCGCCGATGCGCTCGCTCGGTGGGGCCGGCACCACCGTATTGATGAAGCGCTTGCGCGAGGCGCCGACCAGCAGCGGCAGGCCGAAGCGCTTGAATTCTTCAAGACGCGCGAGGCAGACGATGCTCTGCTCGGGCGTTTTGCCGAAACCGATGCCGGGATCGAGCACGATCTTGTCGGGCGCGATGCCGGCGCGATTTGCGATGTCGAGCGAGCGCGAAAAGAAGTCGATCACGTCGGCCATGATGTCGATATTCGGATCGGCGGCGTCGCGATTGTGCATCACGACCACCGGCACGCCGCGCGCGGCGATCATTGGCGCCATGTCCGGATCCCGTTGCAGGCCCCAGACGTCGTTGGCGATGGTAGCGCCCTGGTCGAGCGCCCAGGCGGCGACACTGGCCTTGATCGTGTCGATCGACACCGGCAGGCCGAGCGCGACAATAGCTGGCAGGACCGGTTTGAGACGTTCCAATTCGTCCTCGGCCGTGACTGGCTTGGCGCCGCCATAGGGCCGCGTGGACTCGGCGCCAATATCGAGGATGTCGGCGCCCTGTTCGGCCATGTCGCGTGCGTGGGCGATCGCGACGGCGGGATCGAAGAACTGGCCGCCGTCCGAGAAGGAATCCGGCGTCACGTTGAGGATGCCCATGACCAGCGGGCGGCCGAGCTTGAGCAGCGCGGACAATGAGGTCGGTCCCCGCGATGGCGCGGGGCTCGACTGTTCAATGCTGGTGCTGGCGAGGACCATGGCTTTGGCTTCGCGCGGCCGGGGTGGGGCTGTCAAGGATCTGCCGGTCCTTGGAGCCGGACGGGCAGGGGCGGCAGGATCAGTATTTGATCTTCAGCGGCAGGCCCTTGGCGCTTTCGATCCATCGCGCCACCACGCGCTCGGATGGGACCAGCCGCACCAGCTTGCGCTTCTTGTTGGCGTCGGCCATGGCCTTGGCGAGGTTTGCCGCGTTGCGGTATTTGAGCTCCTTCACGGTGTCGACCCCGACAGCGCCCAGCAGCTCGGCATATTCCCTGCTGACGCCTTTGATCCGCATGCGGTCGGCCACATTGGCCCAGGACAGCAGCTTTTTGGCGTCGATTCCGGTCTCTTCGGCGAGCAGCTTGCGCTGCTTTACCGTGCTGGCGCGCTCGAGCAGCCGCTCCGTGGATCTGATGCCGGCCGATTTGAGAGTTGCGGCTTTATCGTCATCGATCCCCCCAATATCACTGATGGGATAAGACATTCGTGCCTCCTCGTCCGCCTCTTACGTCGCGGGACGAAGCGAAATCGTTCAAAGAAATTGGCTTAATCCGGGAATAGCGCCGACAATCTCGCCGATCGCGTCGTCGCCAGCCTGCTCACGGGCATAGGCGATGACTTCGCGCGTGACGCCTTGCACCTGGCCCATGCTCAGGCCAGCCGACATCATCTTGGTGCCGGCCCCCATGAGGCCGCCCAAAGCGAACATGCCGCCGCCGCTGGAATCGAGGCCTTCCTGGGCCTGCATGAATTCTTGCGCGCCGGGCAAGCGATCGAGAAGGACCTGCACCTTGTCGGCAGGGCCTTCCTTGCGCAGGAATTCGAAAATGATTCCGACAGCCTTTTCCGCGGCGTCGCG
The DNA here is from genome assembly GCA_036519015.1 of Pseudolabrys sp. GTDB lineage: Bacteria > Pseudomonadota > Alphaproteobacteria > Rhizobiales > Xanthobacteraceae > Pseudolabrys. The sequence goes on from DATDMA010000287.1 coordinate 28,168, forward strand.
ATCGACGCCGACATTGGCGACGATCCGCCCGATCAACTCATCCATGATCCCCTCGCAATCCCCTCGCGTCCCACACTGGCGGCGGGTTCTCAATCATCTTGAACGCCGATGCCAGCCCTGACAAGCATGATTGGCCATCATTTTTGCAGGTCGTCGTCTGGTGTGTCTTCATCGTTGTGAACCGTTGTCGCGATCCAATTAGGTCATGCGCGGCGCTGAACTGGTGTGCCGTTTGTGTTGCAGCGCGCGCCGGTTCGTACTCGCATCGCAAAAACACGACTTGCAAGACGGTGGCCGCCGCAACGATGAAACTTTGGGGGAGTATACGCGCAGTTCCGGATTTCCGGTTACCTAGTGCATAATACCATTGGTCGAATTCGGATATATTCCGCGCAGCGAAGCCTGCGCGCGGACGCAATCAATTATTGTTGCCCCTTGTCACGCAATGCGATTTCGCGCAGCCAGGCCTGTATAGACGCCGCGTGGACACCGCTTTCCAGGCGGCGCCTGCGTTGCTAGTTATGGAAGCCATAGGCTTTTCAAGGAGTCTCCCATGAGCGCATTGGACGCGGTGCTGAGCCGCATCGACAAGGACATCGACCAGAGCGTGGAACGGCTGTTTGCGCTGCTGCGCATTGCCTCGGTGTCCACCGATCCGGAATATGCCCCCCAATGCCGCGCCGCGGCAGAGCATGTCGCGGCCGACCTCAACACCATCGGCTTCGACGCGACGGTCCGCCCGACGGATGGGCACCCGGTGGTGGTCGGAAAGTCGAATGGCGCCAACGGGCCGCGGGTCCTGTTCTACGGCCACTATGACGTCCAGCCGGTCGATCCTCTGAGTTTGTGGAAGACGCCGCCGTTCGAGCCGCGCATCGAAACGCTGCCGGACGGGCGGAAGATCATCGTCGCGCGCGGCGCCTGCGACGACAAAGGCCAGGCCATGACCTTCATCGAAGCCTGCCGCGCCTTCAAGGCGGTCACCGGCAAGCTGCCGCTGCCGATCACGATGATGATCGAAGGCGAGGAGGAGTGCGGCTCCAAGAACCTCTTCGGTTTCGTGCGCAACAACGCCGACGAGTTCAAGCTCGACCTCGCGCTCGTGTGCGACACGGCCATGTGGGACCAGAAGACGCCCGCGGTGACGACGTCGCTGCGTGGGCTGGTCTATGAGGACGTAAAGATCACCTGCGCCGACCGCGACCTGCATTCCGGCGTGTTCGGCGGCGCGGCGCAGAACCCGCTGCGCTTGCTGGCGAAGATCCTCGGCGCGCTGTGGGACGACAATGGCCGCGTCACCATCCCCGGCTTCTACGACGGCGTGGCGGACCTCCCGGCCGACATCAAGGCGGATCTGAAGGCGCTCGACCTGACGCCCGAGAAGTTCCTCGGGCCGATCGGCCTGAAGACCTCCCCCGGCGAAAAGGATCGGATGCTGATTGAGCAGGTCACCACCCGCCCGACGGCGGAGATCAACGGCATCGTCGGCGGCTACACGGGCGAGGGCGCCAAGACCGTCATCCCGGGCGAAGCCAAGGCCAAGGTGTCGTTCCGGCTGGTCGGCACGCAGGACCCCGAGAGGATCCGCGACGCCTTCCGCGCCTTCGTGCGCGAGCGCCTCCCGGCCGACTGCACGGTCGAGTTCGGCAATTTCGGGCTGGCGGGGCCGCTGCAGCTCTCGTTCGACAGTCCGGCGCTGAACAAGGCGCGCACGGCCTTGGCCGAGGAGTGGGGCAAGAAGGCCGTCACCGTCGGCGCCGGCGGCTCGATCCCGATCGTCGCCGACTTCAAGAACGTCCTGGGGATGGATTCGCTGCTCGTCGGCTTCGCGCTCGACGACGACCGGGTGCATTCACCGAACGAAAAGTTCGATTTGACCTGCTATCACAAGGGCATCCGCTCCTGGGCGCGCATCCTGGACGCGCTGGCGCAGTAGGCGTCAGTAACCGCGCCGGCGCTCCTTCTTGGCGGCCTTGCGGGCGGCGTAGCGGGCGTCGCGCGCAGCCTTCTGCTCGGCCAAGAGGCGGGCTTCCGCTTCGGCCTTCTCCGCCGCGATCAGTGCCTCAAGCTCTTCGGCCTCGCGCTTCGCTTGCGCTGCAAGCTCCGCCTGGCGGGCGGCTTCGACTGCGAGTTCCGCCTCGCGCGCCAGCCGGACGGCTTCGCGTTCGGCCATGCGCTGCTCACGCGCCGCGTTGATCGCCAGCCGGGCGGCCTCGCGCTCGGCCCGCGTCGGATCTTCGGAGGCCGCGCGGAAGCGTTCCAGCAGCGCCTTCTTGGCGGAGGCAGCGCTTTCCTTGCGTTTTTCCAGGTCAGGGGTATTGAAACGACTCATTTTGTCTCCAGTGACATCGGGCTCGTATCTTGAGCGGCGTTGTAGACCAACGTCTCAACGCCGCAATCATTTATCCTCGGTTTCCGGCAATCCCTTTAGCAGCAATGTAGGTAACCGCTACTTCTTGAGCTTGTAGCCGGTGTGGAACATCCACCAGACCACGGCGAGGCAGACCGCGAGGAACAGCAGCGTCATCGCCACGCTGATGCCATGGCCCACGTCGGAGATTTCGAAGAAGCTCCAACGGAAACCGCTGATCAGATAAACAACCGGATTGAAGAGGGCAATGGTCTGCCACACCGGCGGCAGCACGCTGGTTGAATAGAATGTCCCGCCCAGGAAGGTCAATGGGGTGATGATCAGCAGCGGTACGATTTGGAGCCGCTCGAAGCCTTCCGCCCAGATGCCGATGATGAAGCCGAGCAGGCTGAAAGTGACCGCCGTCAGCACCAGGAAGGCGACCATCCAGAACGGATGGGCGATGTGCAGCGGTACGAACAGCCACGACGTGGCGAGGATGATCAGCCCGAGGATGATCGACTTGGTCGCCGCCGCGCCGACATAGCCGATGACGATCTCGAGGGCCGAGATCGGAGCGGACAGGAGTTCGTAGATCGTACCGGTGAAGCGCGGGAAATAAATGCCGAAAGAGGCGTTCATCGTGCTCTGCGTCAGCAGCGTGAGCATGATGAGGCCGGGCACGATGAAGGCGCCATAGCTTACGCCGTCGATCTCGGGGATGCGCGAGCCGATGGCGGCGCCGAAGACCACGAAATAAAGCGACGTCGACAGCACCGGCGAGACGATGCTCTGCCAAATCGTGCGCCCTGTGCGTGCCATCTCGAACGTGTAGATCGCCTGGATCGCCCGCAAATTCATGACTTGTTGCTCACCAGTCCGACGAAGATATCCTCCAGTGAGCTCTGCACCGTCTCCAAATCGCGGAACCGGATGCCCGCGTTAGCAAGATCGCTCAGCAGCGCCGTCACGCCGGTGCGCTCGCCTTGGGTGTCATAGGTGAACACCAGTTCCGTGCCGTCAGCGCGCAAAGCAAGATGATGCCCCGCGAGCTCCGCCGGCACCGCTTCGAGCGGCTTCTGCAAATGCAAGATCAACTGCTTCTTACCGAGCTTGCGCATGAGATCGACCTTGTTTTCAACAAGGATGATCTCGCCTTTGTTGATAACGCCGATGCGGTCGGCCATGTCCTCGGCTTCTTCGATGTAGTGCGTGGTGAGGATGATGGTTACGCCCGAGTCGCGCAGATCGCGCACCACCTGCCACATGTCCTTGCGCAACTCGACGTCGACGCCTGCGGTCGGCTCGTCGAGGAACAGGATGCGGGGCTCATGGCCGAGCGCCTTGGCGATCAGCACGCGCCGCTTCATGCCGCCGGACAGCGTCATGATCTTGTTGTCCTTCTTGTCCCAGAGAGACAAGGCGCGCAGGATCTTTTCGACGTAGGCCGGATTGGCCGGCTTATTGAACAGGCCGCGGCTGAAGCTCACAGTCGCCCATACGCTCTCGAATGCGTCGGTGTGCAGCTCCTGCGGTACCAGGCCGATCAGTGAGCGCGCGGCGCGAAAATCCTTGACGATATCGTGGCCGTCGACCGTGACGGTCCCGCCGGTCGCGCGCAGGATGCCGCAGATGATGCCGATCAGCGTCGTCTTGCCGGCGCCGTTCGGCCCGAGCAGGGCGAAGATCTCGCCGCGCCATATGGCGAGGTCGACGTTGTTCAGCGCCCGGAACCCGGACGCATAGCTTTTAGACAGGTTTTGGACGGAGATAATCGGTTCCATGGATTGGCGCGATATAGGCGGCGTCGCTCCGGCGCGCCAGCCCTGTTGTGCAAAAGCCCCGGCGAAATCAGTGCAGTGTGGCCAAAACGTCAAGATTGACTACCACCTGCTGCGGCGGGAAGTCGGCATATTCATCCGGCATCTTGGAGCGGTTGACCCAGATGCCGCGAAAGCCGACCGAGACGCCGGCCATGACATCCCACCGGTTGGACGAGACGAAGGTCACGTCGGCCGGCGCGCAGCTGAAGTGCTCCGTCACGAGCCCATAGACCTCAGGCCGCGGCTTGAACATTTTCAGCGCGTCAACCGATAGCACGGCATCGAGATCGTCACCGACGCCGGCGGCGTCGACCGCGCCCTTGAGCATGTCCGGCGAGCCGTTGGAGAGGATGCCGGTCTGATACCCTTTCGCCTTGAGCTCGCGCAACGCCGCGCGGGCATCAGGGAACGCGTCGAGCTTGAAATAGGCATCGAGCAGTTTCGGCTTGAGCGCTCGATCGACGGATGTCACCCGCGCCAGCGCGAAATCGAGCGCGCGCTCGGTGAGCGTCCAGAAGTCCGTGTAATGGCCGGCGAGCGTCAAGGTCCAGCTGTATTCAAGCTGCTTGGTGCGCCAGATCTCGGACATGCGTTCTGCCTCGGGCCCCGCCTCCGCGCGGTGGCGCGCAATCGCGGAATGGACATCGAACAATGTACCGTAGGCGTCGAAGACGAAAATGGACGGCATGGAATCCTCCCGGCGAGGCCGATATGCTGCCGGCGCCACCGTGAAACGGGAGGCAGGCCCTTTCAAGGGCCATGGCGGGTTGGGACATGCCGGGGGATTTGCAATGGCCGCAGGAACTGGCTGGTCGAAGACGTGGAGCTTCTACGAAGGCGACTGGCACGAGGGTAATATCCCTATCATGGGCGTGCGCTCGCATGCGGCCTGGCTGGGCTCCTCGGTGTTCGACGGCGCGCGGACATTCGAGGGCGTGACGCCCGATCTCGATCTGCATTGCGCGCGCGTCAATGCGTCGGCGGAAACGATGCACCTGCATCCGGTTGTGCCGGCCGAGACTTGGGCCGCGCTCACGCGCGACGGCATCAAGCGCTTCGATCCGGGCACAGCGCTTTATGTCCGGCCTCTGTATTGGGCCGAGCAGAGCGGCGCGCTGCTGGTCGCGCCCGACCCGGAGTCCACGAAATGGTGCCTGACGCTCTACGAGGCGCCGATGCGCACCCCCGAGGGCTTCTCCATCACGCTGTCGCCCTATCGCAAGCCGAGCGTCGAGACCATGCCGACGGACGCGAAGGCCGGTTGCCTCTATCCGAACAATGCCCGCGCCTTGATGGAAGCGCAGCGCCGCGGCTTCGGCAATTGCGTCGTTCTCGACATGCTGGGCAACGTCGCGGAGCTTGCCACCGCGAACCTGTTTATCGTCAAGGACGGCGTCGTGCTCACGCCGGTGCCGAACGGCACATTCCTCAATGGCATCACGCGCCAGCGCGTGATCAGCCTCATGCGTGGTGCGGGCGTGAGCGTGGTCGAAACGACGCTGCGCTACGGCGATCTTCTGGACGCCGACGAGATATTCTCCTCGGGCAACTATTCCAAGGTGATGCCAGTCAACCGCATCGACGATCGCTCATTGCAGCCCGGTCCGCTCTATCGCCAGGCGCGCGAGCTCTATTGGGCCTATGCGCATTCATGACGCTTGGCTGTTGCCGCGCTTAATCACGGTGACGCGTCGTGAAATCAGAATCGTATCTCGTGCGATTCGCGTCTGCTCGCTGTCGGCAGGAGTGAAAGAGCGGTTAACGAGTCGCGGAAGAACGCGCCGCGCGTTCTCCTCCCGCATTATCTAAAGCGATGAATTGTCGCGGGAATGCGTCGAGCGAAGCCGGCTGCATATACTGGATTGTGTAGTTTTCCAGGCGCGAGATCCGAAAAGTGAGAGTCAGTTAACATTTAAATGTGAAGCTCCCGCCCGCGAAATGAATTTTGCTCATTCGTCCCAGACGGGGACCGCGCGACAGTACAGTCGGGATGGAGTGTTTTAAATGTCGATTATTTCGGCGCTGTCCACGCGCCAAATTGCCGGTCTTTCTACGACCGCCATCTCCGGCCTCTCGACCACCGATATCGCCGCCCTGAGCACGAGTCAGGTAGCCGCGCTGACCGCCACACAGGTCGGCGCACTGACTACGGCCGATCTGCAATACATGGTGACGACGCAGGTTGCGGCGCTGTCGTCGACTGTGATGCATGCTCTGCTCGCGTCGCAATTCGAGAGTTTCACGAGCACCCAGGTATCGGAATTGACGGCGACGCAGGTGAGCGTTCTCACCTCGTCGGAGATCGGCGCGCTGACCTCGACCGAGCTGCGCGGGCTCTCCACCACGCAGGCCGGCGCACTCACCGCGGCGCAGGTCGGCGG
>DATDMA010000288.1:0-3133 GCA_036519015.1 Pseudolabrys sp.
CTCCTCGTAGAGCGCCGCGCCGATGCCCTGCACCACGCCGCCGCGGATCTGCTCATTGACGAGCTGCGGATTGATGATGGTGCCGCAATCCTCCACGCACCAATGTTTCAAGAGTTTGACAAAGCCGGTGTTCACGTCGACTTCCAGATAGCTCGCCTGGATGCCGTTGGTGAAGGCGAAGGGCCAGCCGCGCGGCACGTAATGCCGCGTCGCCATCAGTTCGGCCTGGAAGCCGGGCGGCAACGTGTCGGGACGGAAATAGGCGATGCGCGCCAGCTCGTCGAGCGGCAGGCGCTCGTTGCCGCTCGCCTTGTCGACGACGACGCCGATATTGATGTCGAGATCTTCGGGTTTTGCCTGGAGGATCGAAGCCGCCACCGCTAACACGTTCTGCCGCAACGCCTTGCCGGCCTGCCAGGCCGCCTCGCCGCCAATGCCGGCCGCGCGCGAGGCCCAGGTGCCGCCGCCGTAAGGCGTGTTGTCGGTGTCGCCGATGACGACACGCACGCGGTCGAGCGGCACGCCGAATGACGACGCTACGCATTGCGCCAGCACCGCCTCGGTGCCCTGGCCCTGTTCGGTGACGCCGGAGTGGATCGAGATCATGCCCTCTGCGTCGAGCTTCACGGTGGCGCCGTCCTGCGAGGAAATGCGTGCGCCGCCGACGCCATAGAAGGCGGCGGACGGATTGGTCACCTCGATGAAGCTGGCGAAGCCGATGCCGCGATAGATGCCCTGCTTGCGCAAGCTGGCCTGCTCGGCGCGCAGGCCGGCATAGCTCATCATCGAGTCGAGATGCGCGAGCGCCTCGTGGTGCGACAGCTTCTCCAGCTTCAGCCCGGAGGCCGACTGCGTCGGATAGCTGTCGTCGGCCATGAGATTGCGCCGGCGCAACTCGAGCGGATCCATGCCGATCTTGGCAGCGGCGAGCTCCACGAGCCCCTCCGTCACCGCCACGGCGATCGGATGGCCCACGCCGCGGTATTGGCACATCACATTTTTATTCTGGAACACCACGTGCGTCTGCGCGCGATAGTTCGGGCATGTGTAGGGACTGCCGACCAGGTTCATCACCTGGTTGGCCTCGATGCCTGAGGTGCGCGGATAGACGGAATAAGGGCCGATGCCGGTCAAGTCATCGATCTCGAAGGCGGTGATCGTGCCGTCCTGCTTGACGCCGATCTTCGCCTTCACGCGATGATCGCGCGCGTGGATGTCGGTGACGAAGCTTTCCAGCCGGTCGGCCACGAACTTTACCGGCCGCTTCAGCAGCTTCGACAGGGCGGCGGTCGCCATCTCGTCGGCGTAAGTGTGCACCTTGACGCCGAAGGAGCCGCCGACATCCTTGGTCATCACCCGCACTTGATGCGCGGCGAGGCCAAGGTGCTTGGCGAACAGGTCCTGCATCATGTGCGGCGCCTGCGTGCCTTCGTACACGGTGAGGCGCTGCTCGCCGGCGTTCCAGTCGGCGACGATCGAGCGCGGCTCGTTGGTGACGCCGGTGTGGCGGCCGGTACGGAAAATTGCCTCGACCACGGCGTCGGACTCGGCGAAAGCCTTGTCGACATCGCCGGCATCGAGCTTGCGTTCGAAGCAGAGATTGTCGCCGAGGCTTGCGTGGATCACCGGCGTCGCGGCGTCGAGCGCCGTTTCGGGATCGGTGACCGCCGGCAGCTCTTCGTAGGAAACCTCGACCAGCTCGCAGGCATCCTCGGCCTGTGCGCGCGTGCGCGCGACCACCGCGCACACGGCTTCGCCCTGCCAGCAGGCGCGCTCGACTGCGATGGGCGACTGCGGCGCCGACTTGAGGCCCTTGAGATGCGTGAGCACGCCGACCCAGGGCGTCATAACCTTGGCGAGCTCGGCACCCGTGACCACGGCAATCACGCCGGGCGCTTTCTTCGCGGCCTCAGTTGCGATGCCGGCGATGCGCGCATGCGCGTGCGGCGAACGCACGAAAGCGACATGCGCCATGCGCGGCAGCGCGATGTCGCTGACATATTGCCCGCGCCCTTGCGTAAGCCTTGCCAGATTCGGCCGCGGCACCGAGCGGCCGATATAGGAATTCGGCCTGTCGAGCGCGGAGAGTACAGGCGGGGAGTCGGCGGTGATTTTCATGTCTATTGTCCCGCCCTTGCCTTCGCCACCGACTCCACCGCGTCGACGATGGCGTGGTAGCCGGTGCAGCGGCAGTAATTGCCGGAGATGTGCTCACGGATTTCGTCGCGGCTCGGCACGACACCACGCTTCAGCAATTCCTGCGCGGTGGCGAGCATGCCGGGCGTGCAGAACCCGCATTGCAACGCATTGCGCTGCTCGAACGCCGCCTGCAAATCGGCGACCTCGCCCGAGTCCGACATTCCCTCGATGGTCTCCACCGTGGCGCCGTCGCATTGGACCGCCAGCATCAGGCAGCCGCGCACAACTTCGCCGTTCACGCGCACAGTGCAGGCGCCGCAGACGCCATGCTCGCAGCCGACATGGCTGCCTGTGAGCACGAGGTCGTCGCGCAGGAAATCGACCAGCGTCTTGCGCGCCTCGACGCGCTCGCTGACCTGCTCGCCGTTGACGATGAGCGCGATGTCGATGATGTGCTCGCTCACGGCCGCGCCTCCATCAACTGCTTCGCCACGCGTCGCAGCAGCACGCCGGCGAGATGTTTCTTTACCTGCGCCGTCGCCTGAATGTCGTCATGCGGCTCGAGATCGAGCGCGGCGACCGCCGCATCGAGCCGCTTGTCGTCGATCGTACCGCCGGTGAGAGCCTCTTCAGCCTTGCGCGCTCTCACCGGCGTCGCGCCGACGCCGAAATACGCAAGCCGCACATCGGCCAAGCCCTGGCCATCGGCGCGCGCGCTCGCCGCCAGGCCGACGATGGCGTAATCGCCGTGCCGACGCGCCAACTCGGCAAACCCGACGCGCGTGTCGCCAGTCGCCGCCGGGCTGCGGATGGCGGTGAGCACATCCTGCGGGCCGAGCGCGGTGTCGAACAGGCCCTTGAAGAAATCCTGCGCCTTGATCGTGCGCTTGCCCTGCGGCCCCGTGGCTTCGACCTCGCCGTCGAGCGCCAGCAGGCATGCGGGCAGTTCCGCCGCCGGATCGGCGAAGGCGACCGAACCGCCGAGCGTGCCGCG
>DATDMA010000289.1:0-17785 GCA_036519015.1 Pseudolabrys sp.
GAGATCGTCCTTGAGCGGCACGCCGCCGATCTTCATCTTCACGGTGGAATAGCCGAGGTCGAGATAGTGCTTCATCTCGTCCTGCAGTGCGCTGATGTCCTTGTCAGGATAGTAATAGCCGCCGGCGGCATAGACCCAGGCGGTCTTGTCGGCCTGGCCATTGTTGTAGCGGTCGGCGAGCAGCCGCCAGAGGGGCACGCCTTCGGCCTTCGACACCGCGTCCCACAGCGCCATGTCGAGCACGCCCACCGCGACCGAGCGCTCGCCGTGCCCGCCCGGCTTTTCGTTCTTCATCATCGCGCCCCACGCCTTTACCGGATCGATGATGCCGCGCGCATCGATGATCTCGTCCGGCTTTGCGGCTTTGAGTCGCGGAATGAAGCGCTCGCGCAGAAGACCTTGCGGGGCGTAGCGGCCATTCGAGTTGAACCCGAAACCAACCACCGGCTTTCCGTCGCGCGTCACGTCGGTGAAGATCGCGACCACGCTCGCCGTCATGGTCGAAAAATCGATATAGGCGTTGGCGATGGCAGAAGAGATGGGAACGACGATGTCGGCGATGCCGGTGATGCGCATGGATTGTCTCAGCAGGTGAGGAGGGAACAGCCCCTCCTTATCGCCACAGATGGGTTCCGGCCACTATCTTGGCCTAGCGGCGGCGGCTCTTTTTCGATTTCGCCGCTTTGCGTCGCGATGCGGCCTTCGCCGGCTTCGCCGCCCGCGTGGACAGCACGGCAACCGCCTCGATCTCGAACAGCGCGCCGGGACGCGCGAGCTGCGATATCGCAACCGTGGTGCTCGCCGGCGGCGCCTTGGTGTTGAGGAAGCGGTCACGCACCTCGCGGAAGAGCGCGATATGCGTCATGTCGACGAGATAATTGTTGATCTTCACAATGTCCGTGAAGTCGGCGCCCACCGCCGCGAGCGCGGCCCCGAGATTCTCGAACGCCTTTTCGCATTGCGCGCTGAAGTCACCCGGCGCGCCGACCAGTCTGTTGTCGAGATCGAGGCCGAGCTGGCCGGCGATATACACCGTGCGGCCGGGGCCCTTGGTGTCGACGACGTATGTATAACCTGGCGGCGGCGCCAGCGTTTTGGGATTGAGAAAGCGCACCTGTGCGGCCATTGTTGCCCCCGGACCGGATTGGTTCGCGAAGATCATCCCACGCCGCAACCGATGGACGCAAATGGGCCAATTGCTGCGCTTCGGTTCGCCTGATAATGAGCGCCGATGACCGCCCGCCGATCCAGCTTCCCGCTCTGCCTCGCGGTCGCAGGCGGCCTTCTGACGCCGCAGGCCGCCTCAGCCGCCACCGGCCTCAACGGCGCGGCCATGAGCTGGCCCTGGGCGCTGCCCTTCATCGGCATCCTGCTCTCGATCGCCATCGGACCGCTGTTGTTCCCAAAGATCTGGCACGCCCATTACGGCAAGATCGCCGCCGGCTGGGCACTGCTCACCCTGGCGCCGATGGCGCTGGCCTTCGGCGCACCGGTTGCACTAGCCGCCTTCGTGCACGAGATGCTCTCCGAATACATGAGCTTCATCATCCTGCTGTTCGCGCTCTATACGGTAGCGGGCGGCCTCTTGATCACCGGCAATCTCGGCGGCCGGCCGGCGAGCAATGCGCTGGTGCTCGCGTTCGGCGCAGGCATCGCCAGCATCATCGGCACAACCGGCGCGGCGATGGTTCTGGTGCGGCCACTGATCCGCGCCAACGCGGCGCGCACCTACAATGTCCATGTCGTCGTGTTCTTCATCATCCTCGTCGCCAATATCGGCGGCGCGCTGAGCCCTCTCGGCGACCCGCCGCTGTTCGTCGGCTTCCTGCGCGGCGTCGATTTTTTCTGGCCGGCAAAGCATCTCTGGCTGCATACGCTGATCGCCAGCGCGCTGGTGCTGGCAATGTTCATCATCCTCGATGTCGTCTACGCGCGCCGCGAGCCGCGGATGGTGCCGAAGCACCAGCCGCTGCGGATTCATGGGCTCATCAATCTCCCGCTGATCGCGGCCATCATCGGCGCCATTCTGATTTCGGCCGCATGGAAGCCCGGCATCACGCTGACGATCTACGGCACCACGATCGAAGTGCAGAACCTTGCCCGCGACGTCGCGCTGATTGCGATCGCTTTGCTCTCGCTCAAGCTGACGCCCGCCGAGCATCGCAAAGCCAATGATTTTACCTGGGAGCCGATCCGCGAAGTCGCCAAGCTGTTCGCCGGCATCTTCGTCTGCATCATCCCGGTGCTGGCGATGCTCGACGCCGGGCGCAACGGCGCCTTCGCCTTCCTGCTGAACGCGGTGACCGCACGCGACGGCATGCCCAACGACGTCGCGTATTTCTGGCTGACCGGCGGCTTGTCCGCGTTCCTCGACAACGCGCCGACTTATCTCGTGTTCTTCGAGCTCGCCGGCGGCGACGTGCGCGCGTTGATGGGACCCTTGGCCGGCACGCTGGCCGCGATCTCTCTTGGCGCCGTCTACATGGGCGCCCTCACTTATATCGGCAACGCACCTAACCTGATGGTGTATGCCATCGCCACCGAGCGCGGCGTGAAGATGCCGAGCTTCTTCGGCTACTTGGTTTTGGCCGCCTGCGTGCTGATCCCGTTGTTCCTCGTGCTCACGCTGCTGCCGATCACGCCGATTCTGAAACTTTCTTGATCTCGCGGTACCGACGCGCCGCTAACTCGCCCTTTACCACGATAGGTTACCTCTCCTGCACCTGACGGGCGGTGGTTTGCGACCCTTCGTGGGCGCAACTTTCCGCCCGTTAGCACGTTAGATTCGGGCAGCTTCGCAGACATCCTGTGAAGCAGGGTGTCGGCGGGGTTTGTGATGGCTGCCCGTTCCGGGAGCGCACTGTTGAGTTTGTCTGTCGGGATCGTCGCTGTGGGTATGGCGACGTTCGCCCCGCTTCAGCCCGCCTCCGCCCAGAACATCTTCGAAACCATCTTCGGCGGCCTGCGCCGCGCCATCGAGCGTCCGGCCACCACGCGGTCGACCGAGTTCAGCGATCCATTCACCAGCCTCGCCCGCGCGCTCAACCCGCCGTCGCAATCATCGGCGCAGCTGCAGCAGCAGCGCGGCGAGAGCAATCCGTCCAAAGGCTTCTGCGTGCGCACCTGTGACGGCCGCTATTTCCCGGTGCAGTCACGCGGCAACGTCAGCGCCGCCGACATGTGCCACGCCTTCTGTCCGACAGCCGACACGAAACTCTATTCCGGCAGCAACATCGATTTCGCGACAACGCGCGACGGCAGCCGCTACAGCGATCTCGACAAGGCCTATGTCTATCGCAAGCAGCTCGTCGCCGGCTGCACCTGCAACGGCCGCGACGGCTTCGGACTCGCGCATATCGATGTGAACACCGATCCGACGCTGCGCCCCGGCGATGTCGTGGCGACCAAGGATGGGCTCGTCGCCTATGACGGCAAGAACAAGGGCGGCGACTTCACGCCGGTGCAGTCGTATTCCGGCTATTCCAAGAGCTATCGCGACCAGCTCTCCGCGATCCGCATCGCCCCGACCAATCCGGGCGCGCCGCCGGACATCACGTCCTCGATTACGCCTCAGGCCAAAGCTGCGCGAGCCGAGCAAGGCACCACTGGTCAGGCCTCCAGGTAACTCACGACCTCCCTCCGCCAGCGACAGCGCACAAGCCCGGCAGGCTGATGACGGTCACCAGGACCTGCATGCGACGTTCTGCCTTACCCGAAAAGACCGGCTATGAAGCGCGATTGGAACCGGGCTTAAACCATCATTTGCGCAAAGATGGGTCTTAACGCTCGCCCGCGACTAACCTTGACCCCGGCCCGGCATTCGGCAGATTTGGGGCCGAACCTACAAAAAGGCGGACTGAACCGATGCGCAAAACGTCCTTGAAGCTCGCGGTCGCGATCGCGGGCGCACTCCTGGCCGGCCCGACATTGGCCGCCACGTGCCAGAATACCGGCAATTTCGAGACCTGGCTCGAGCAGTTCAAGAAAGACGCCGCCGCGCAGGGCGTCTCGCCCAAGGTGATCGCCGCCGCATCGCCCTACATGAAATTCGAGCAGCGCATCGTCAACCGCGACCGCGCGCAGGGCGTCTTCAACCAGTCGTTCCTGAAGTTCTCCGACCGCATGATCGCCAACCCGCGCCTCCCGAACGGTGAGGCGCAGATCAAGGCGCACGCCGACCTGTTTGCCAAAGTCGAGAAGGAATTTGGCGTGCCCGCTCCCATCCTCACCGCGTTCTGGGGGCTGGAAAGCGACTTCGGCAGGAACACCGGCAACAGCAACATCTTCGGGGCGCTCGCCACACTTGCCTATGACTGCCGCCGCCCCGACTATTTCCGTCCGCAGTTGATGGATGCCCTGCGCATCGTCCAGCGCGGCGACCTGCAGATCGACGAGATGCTCGGCGGCGACTGGGCCGGCGAGCTCGGCGCCATGCAGTTCACCGCCTCCGACTATTACAAGAACGCCGTCGACTACGACGGCGACGGCAAGCGCAATCTGGTCAAGAGCACGCCCGACACCGTCGCTTCTGCGGCGAACTTCCTGAAGAATCTCGGCTGGAAGCGCGGCGAGCCCTGGCTGCAGGAAGTCCGCCTGACCAAAGACCTGCCGTGGGATCAGGCCGATCTCACGATCCAACTGCCGCGCTCGCAATGGGCGGCCTGGGGCGTGCGCGCCGCGCACGGCACGCTGCCGGCGGACGGCACGAAGGCCGCGCTGCTGCTGCCGATGGGCCGCCGTGGACCGGCCTTCCTCGCCTATGAGAATTTCCAGGTCCTGCAGGGCTGGAATTCGTCGATGGTCTACGTGACGACCGTCGCCTATTTCGCCACCCGCCTCGCCGGCGCCCCGCCGGTCAATCGCGGCGATCCGGATATCGAAGTGATGCAGCCGCAGCAGGTGCTGGAGTTGCAGCACATCCTCGCCAAGATGGGCAATGACATCGGCGATCCCGACGGCAAAGTCGGCGCCAAGACCCGCGCGGCGATCAAGAAGGCGCAGCTGAAAGTCGGCCTGCCCGCCGATTCCTATCCGACGACCGAATTGCTGCAGCGCCTGGGCGGCGGTCACGCCAGCGCGAATTAGCGCGCATATCCGACACGCGCACTCTTCCGCTCGTCCCCGCGAAAGCGGGGACCCAGCGCAAAATGCTGGATTCCCGCTTGCGCGGGAATGAGCGGAGCAAGCTTCAAGCCGCGAATAGCAACTCGTGCCGCCGCAGTGAAGACGAAAAGTCGCACGGGCAAGACACGCCGCGCTGATAAGATACGTGTGGTCCAGTGAGCATGCGCGAGATGCGAGGAGCCGGCCGTGACCACGCCGAAATATCGCGAACGCCTGCCGCAAGCGTCGAACCAGATCTTTCTGACCGACGGCGGGATGGAAACCACGCTGATCTATCACAACGGTATTGACCTTCCGTGCTTCGCGGCCTTCACCCTGCTCGACACGCCCGAAGGCATTGCCAGCACGCGCGCCTATTACACGCCCTATGTCGCCGCGGCGCGCCGAGCCGGCTTAGGCTTTGTGCTCGAGACGCCGACATGGCGTGCGAATTCCGACTGGGGCGCCAAGCTCGGCTATTCGCGCGACGCTCTCGCGCGCATCAACCGCCAGTCCGTCGATCTGATGGTCGCGCTTCGTGCGCAGTTCGAGACGCCGCAAACGCCCATCGTGATCTCGGGCGCCATCGGCCCGCGCGGCGACGGCTACGATCCCAGCCGCATCATGAGCGCGAAGGAAGCGCAGGATTATCACGCCGCGCAGATCGACGTTCTCAGCGATACGGCGGCCGATCTCGTGACCGCCTTTACGCTGAACTACGTGAATGAAGGCATTGGCGTCGCCTGCGCCGCGAAGGCTGCCGGCATTCCGGTGGTGATCTCGTTCACGGTGGAGACCGACGGCAGGCTCCCGACCGGCGAAACGCTAGAAGAAGCCATCGTGATGGTCGATCGCGAAAGCAAAAGCGCGCCCGTCTACTACATGGTCAATTGCGCACACTCCACGCACTTCCGCGGCGCGCTTGCGTCAGGTGAAGCTTGGGTGAAGCGCATCGGCGGCCTGCGCGCCAATGCGTCCCGGCGCAGCCATGCGGAGCTCGATCAGGCGACGGAGCTCGATGCCGGCGATCCGGTCGAGTTCGGGCGGCAATATGCCGATCTGCGGCGCCTGCTGCCGCAGGCGACAGTTCTCGGCGGCTGCTGCGGCACCGATCACCGCCACGTCGAGCAGATCGCGTTCGCCTGCGTTGAGGCGGCATAACGCCACGTCACGCCGGCATTTCACCAATTTGCAATTGGTGCATTGCGGCATCTCTCAAGTGTTGCAGCGCGGAATAATTAACAGACATTCATTTTCGATCACAACAGCACGACCCACCGAAGGGCGGTGAACTCTCGCGCGTTTACTAGGTTGAGTAGCGGGAGTTTATGCCGGCGTTATTTTGGAGGGACGGTCGATGACGATCCGTACAGGCGTGCTGACAGCTCTTGTGTCGCTGGCGGTGGCGGTCCCGATTGGCGCCATGGCGCAGGTGCCACAGAGGCCCGGGCCACACGGAGGCGCGCCGGCGCGGGCGGCTCCCCACGCCGCACCGGCCGCTCGTCCGGCGCCGATGGCCCGGCCCGCGCCTGCGGCGCGCCCGCAGCCGGCCATGCGCGCCGCGCCGCCGCCGCGAGCGATGCCGCAACAGCGCGCCGTTGCCCCTCGTGCTGCGCCTCAGCATTTCGCACGGCCGCCGCAAGCCGGTCCGCAACGCGCGGGACGGCCGCAACCCGGTCCGCAACGCGCGGCAACGCCGCAGCAGCGTGGACCTGCTTCAGTCAACCGCGCCGCCCGCCAGGAGCAACGTCAGCAGCAGCGCGTTCAACGCCAGCAGCCTCAGCAGCAACGCGTGCAGCAGCAGCAACTGCGCCAACAGCAGCGGGTCCAACAACAGGCACAACCTAACGCCAATCCGCGCGTGCTGCAGCGTCAACAACAGGCGCAGCAACGTCAGGAGCGCACGTTGCGCGCGCGTGAGGACCGCCAATTGCGTCGCCTTCCGCCGTCGCAGCGGGTTGAGCGCCGCCAGGAAATCCAGCGCGCGCGCGAGCAGCGCGTGCTCACCCGCCAGCAGCAGAACCAGCCAGCCGCCGGCGCCGCAGGTGCCGCCGGCATCGCGCAGCGCAACGCGCTGCGTGAGGCTCGCGGACCGCGCCGTAACGGTCAGCCGCGCGTGACCATGGATCAGGCCCGCCAGGGCCGCTTCGCCTCCGGCTTCAATGCGCGCGCGCAGGCACGTGATCCCAGTGCGCGCCCGGCGTGGATGGCCGCACGGCGTGCGTGGCGGCAAGGCCGCCGCGCCGGCTTCGTCGGCTGGTACGGCCCGGTGTTCTGGCCATACGCCTATTCGGACGTGTTCGACTACACGTTCTGGCCGGGCGGGTATGACGACGGCTACTGGTACACTGCCTACGACGACTTCTTCGACGGCGTATTCTGGGGCGAGCAGGGCCCGCCGCAGGACTATGTGGATGCCTATGCCAACGTCGGTCCTGCGGGAACGGCAGGCACAGCTGCACCGGCAGTGGCATCTTCGTCGGCGCCGCGGCCGACCTATGCCGCCGTGCAGGAACTGTGCAAGCAGCCCGGCACCGGCGTCACCGCCTGGCCCTTCGCCGACATCGAGAAGAAGGTCGGTCTCAACGATGAGCAGAAACAGCTCCTCGCCGATGTGCGCGCCGCCGGCCAGAAGGCCGCCGCCGTGTTCAAGGTCTCGTGCCCGGCGGAGAACGCCTTCCCGCTGACGCCTCCGGGCCGGTTGATGTCGATGACCGGACGTCTGCAAGCGACGCTCGAGACGGTGCGGACCGTGCGTCCGGCACTCGACAAGTTCTACGCGTCGCTTTCCGACGAGCAGAAGGAGCGCTTCAACGAGATCGGCCCGAAGCAGCAGCCCCAGACTGCGGCCGCGACCGACATCAGCCAAGCGTCGGGCCAAGCCTCGGCGCAGGAGGCGCAGAGCTGCAAGGAGCAGAAACCCGGCCTGAGCAACATGCCGATCGAGAAGATCGAAGACGTGGTGAAGCCGACCGACGCGCAGGAGACCGAGCTGAACGCACTGCAAACCGCGACCGACAAGGCGGTGTCGATCATGCAGGCTGCCTGTCCCGACGAAACGCCGATCACGCCGCCGGGGCGTCTCGAAGCGATGGAGAAGCGGCTGCAGGCGCTGATCGACGCGGCAAACACCGTGAAGCCCGCGCTCGACAGCTTCTATGCCTCGCTCACCAACGAGCAGAAGGCGCGCTTCAATCGCATCGGCCGTGAGCTGGCGCAGGCGAACGCGGCCCAGTGAGCGTCTTCACAGCGCAATAAAAAAGGCGGCCGCAGTGGCCGCCTTTTTTCTTACTTCCCTCTCCCCGTTCTTGACGGGAGGAAGGAAGTACGATCGCCTCACGCCGATTGCACGACGTACGCATGCGTTTTAGGACGCGTTTATCCGCTTTTCGCCGCTAAGTTGAGCATGCTAAAACTGAGCGGGGGTGGCTTAGCCAGGTTCTTTGGCCTGACCGTTAGCATTCGGGGACATCATGGTGATCTACAGGATGGGGTTGATTGCCCTTGCGATGATCGCATCTGCCAACATTGCGGCAGCGCAGAATTCACAGCCAGACAGCAACAAGCCTGCGACCGCAGCATCCCCCGATCCGTCGCCGGCGGATAGCGGAACGTCGATGGAAAATGCGTTGCCCGGAGACCATTGGACCTACGAGGTCAAAGACGAGATCACCGGCGATCTGAAACTCACGACCACCAATATCGTCACGGACGTCAGCGCGACTGAACTCAATGTTCGCACGGGAGCCGTCGGCAGCGCGGGCAATGGCAATCTTGTCTACGATCACGCCTGGAACGTGAAAGACACCGGCACTTGGAAGTTCTCGCCAAATGACGGGTCCGGCATCAAACTGCCGCTCAAGGCAGGAAGCACCTGGAGCTTCCGCGGCAGCGACATCCTTGCTGGCAGAACCCTTTGGAAGCGGTCGGGGACGTCGAAAGTGGTCGGCGAAGAAAGCGTTACGACCAAGGCCGGCACATTCAATACATTTAAGATCGAGACATCCATAACCGTCAGCGGCGCCAATGATCCGACAAAGAAGGTTCAGGTGGCCACAACCCTTTGGTACGCCCCAGCGATTGACCATTGGGTTAAGCGAACGTCCAAGACGCAAACCAACGGACATGTTCGCGAAAGCAGTTCACTCGAGCTCGTTGAGTATGGACGGCAGTAGCGCGAAAAGTCCGCTGTCGTCTGAAGCTCAAGGTCACGCTTCATTTAACGACCGAATTCGGGGGATGGAAATGTACTGGCGCGTTGCTGCGGGCATCATCGCCATGTTGTACGTCGGCGGCGTGGCTGCCGAGGAGGCGGCGCCTGCTGCGCCGCCGCTTCCGTCCGAAAAGAATGGGACGGCCAGTGCTTCAACGTCCAATTCCAAGCCAGTGATCGCTATGCCCGATGCCACGCCGGGAGATTACTGGACTTATGAAGTCAGGGACGAGATCGGCGGTACGGTCACTGAAGTGCGCAAGGTGATGGTGACAGAAGTCACACCGAAAGAGATCGCCATGCGCTTTACCGTCGTTGGCAGCGAAAGAAGCGGCCCGATCATCTACGATCGTGGATGGAATGTGCGTCTTAGCGGCGCGTCGAAATATTCGCCCAATGATGGAACGGGGGTGGAGCTTCCGCTCACCGTCGGAAAGACATGGAAGATTAAGTCGGACGAGATCAGTTCGGCTAACGGCTTCACCTTCAAGCGCACCGGCTCGTCACGCGTGACGGGCCAGGAGAGCATTACGACCAAGGGCGGGACGTTTGAAGCGTTTGTCGTCGAAACATCCTATTCGACGCAAAACACCAGGGATCCAACGCGAAGGTCGGAGGTCGCCGCGCGAACCTGGTACAGCCCCGACATCGATCACTGGGTCAAGCGCGCGGTGACGATCCGCCAAGGTGGCCATCTCATGCAGCAAATCGGCATCGAACTGACGGCATACGGTCGCAAGGGCAATACGTAAGTCTCCTGTCCCGTCACCCTGAGGTGCGAGCCGCGTGAGCGGCGAGCCTCGAAGGGTGAACGGCCAATGAGTCAGCGTCCTGTCATCCTTCGAGGCCGCGCTTCGCGCGGCACCTCAGGATGACGACGTCTTACTCCGCCGCGATGCGCGCGCCGGCGATCTATTGATCCCCCAAGAAGTGCAGGATGGCGAAATTGAATTGCCGTGGGTCCTGCAGAAAGGCGAAGTGGCTCACATTGGGCAGGATCAACAGCCCGGCGTGTGGGATCGTCGCCGCCATATATTCGGTGTGCTCCCGCTTGATCGCCTCGTCATGGTCGCCGTCGACGATCAAGATCGGCGTGGCGATCGCCTTGAGCTGCGCATCGCCCCAATTCGGCTGCTCCGCCCACATCTTGCTGATCTGAGTAACGAAGGCGTCATACTCCTTTGGCGTCGCCGAGTGGGCCGCGTATTCATGACCGGCGCGCGCGATATAGGCGGCGAAGGTCGGGTTCTTCTCGACGCCGTCTTTGACGCCCGACGTCAGCGTATTGGCCGCGAAGGCAAAGACCTTGCCGACCCTCTCCTTGTGGCGCATGGCGAGATCGATGCCGAGAATGGCGCCGTCGCTCCAGCCCACGATGTCGGCTTTGGCGATTTTCAGATTGTCCATCAAGGCCACAACGTCGTCGGCCATGAGATCGTAGCCGTAGGGCCGCGCATCGCGCGTGCTGCGGCCGTGGCCGCGGCTGTCCATCAGAATGACGGTGTGATGCGCGGCCACAGCCGGCACCTGGCCGCCCCAATAATCGCTATTCGCCAAGCCGCCATGCAGGAAGATCACCGGCGAGCCGTGGCCGTAGATCGCGTAGTGGATGCTGATGCCGTTGACCTGCGCCTGGCCGCTGCGCTTGGTCGTGATCGGCGCCGGGGTGGGCGGCAAGCTCTCCCATTGCTCGGCCGCAAGCGCCGGCAACGTGGCGAAGACGATAAGTAACGCGAGCAGAAACCGACGCACCAGCTTCTCCTGAGGATCAGCCTCGTTCCTGGTCGGCACGCCGGCGTTCAGCAGTGAAGTCTTGGGTTTGTTCACCCACACAAGCGGGAATCCGGCGAGCGGATCCCCGCTTGCGGCGAGCGACTTACTCCGCCGCGATCCGCACTTCAGGCGCGGCCGCCTTGATGTCGGCGGTGACGTGCTGTTCGAACTTGGTGAAGTTCTTCTGGAACTGGCTGACGAGATCGCGCGCGGTCTTGTCGAACTCGGCCTTGTCCTTCCAGGTCTTGATCGGGTTGAGCAGATGCGGCTCAACGCCCGGCACCGAGGTCGGCACCGCGAAACCGAAATACGGGTCGGTGCGGAAGTCAGCGTTCTTCAGCGAGCCGTCGAGCGCGGCCGTGAGCAGCGTGCGCGTCGCCTTGATCGGCATGCGGCGGCCGATACCGTACTTGCCGCCGGTCCAACCCGAGTTGACCAGCCAGACGTCGACGTTGTGCTTGTTGATGTAGTCGCGCAGCAGGTCGGCATAGACCGACGGATGGCGCGGCAGAAACGGCGAACCGAAGCAGGTGGAGAATTCCGGCTGCACGCCGACCAGCCCCTTTTCGGTGCCGGCGACCTTCGCCGTGTAGCCGGACAGGAAGTGGTACATCGCCTGCGTCGGGGTGAGCTTGGCGATCGGCGGCATCACGCCATAGGCGTCGGCGGTCAGCAGGATGATGTTCTTCGGATGGCCCGCGCGGCCCGAACGCGACGCATTCGGGATGAACTCGAGCGGATAGGCCGAGCGCGTATTCTCGGTCTTCGAGTCGTCATCGTAGTTCGGCGCGCGGGTGTAGGGGTCGAACGTGACGTTCTCCAGCACCGCGCCGAAGCGGTTGGTGGCGTCCCAGATCATCGGCTCCGCTTCTTGCGAGAGCTTGATGGTCTTGGCGTAGCAGCCGCCTTCGAAATTGAAGATGCCGTCCGGACCCCAGCCGGTCTCATCGTCGCCGATCAGGGTGCGGTTCGGGTCGGCCGACAGGGTCGTCTTGCCGGTGCCCGACAGGCCGAAGAACAGCGCGCTTTCCTTGCCGTCCGCCGAAACGTTGGCCGAACAGTGCATCGGCACCACGTTCTGGGCCGGCAGGTAGAAGTTCAACGTCGTAAACACCGACTTCTTCATCTCGCCCGCATAGGACGAACCGCAGATCAGGACGATCTTGTTGGTGAAGTCGATCGCGACCTGCGTGTCGGAGCCCTCGCGGCCGCCATGACGCTTCGGGTCCGGCTTGAACGATGGCAGGTCGATGATGGTGAGTTCGGGGGTGAAGCTGGCGAGTTCGGCCACTTCAGGTCGGATCAGAAGCTGGCGAATGAACAGCGAGTGCCAGGCGTATTCGGTGAAGACGCGGACCTTGATACGGTAGGTCGGATCGGCGCCGCCGTAGAGATCCTGCGCGAACAGCTTCTTGCCTTTGCAGTGCGCGCGGAAGTCGGCGAGCATCGTGTCGAAGTTCGCCTTCGACATTTTGCGATTGCCTTCCCACCACAGCACGTCGCGCGTGAGATCGTCCTCGACCGTGTGCTTGTCCTTCGGCGAGCGGCCGGTGTGATGGCCTGTGAAGGCCGAGAGGGCGCCGCCCTCGACGATCGTCGCTTCCTTCGCGGCAATCGAGTGCTCGTAGAGCGAAGGCGCGGTCAGATTCCAGTGAACCTCGGCGAGGTCTTTCAACCCGAATTTGTCGGCGCCGTAGGCGCTGTTCCGTACACCGGTCTCTTGCACGAGCACTCCTCCCCAACACAAACGGGCCGCTTACAGCGAAGCCCTCACGAGCCGGTCCCGGCCCCCTTCGACTATAAAAGCTCGATTATAGTCGGTCGTTCCAAGGCCGGGGACCATAGTGATCGGCAACCTGAAAGCCAAGATCAATTGCCATGCGTTGAAAGCGCAGGGCATTGCGGTCGCATCAATACGTTAACGGGAATAAGGGCCGTTCGGAACCGGCTCAGACGTATTAGACGTCATGAATCCTTGGGCTCTGATGCGTAGAACGTCACGCGCGTGCCCGTTCGGCGAGTTGCTTGAGCACGGCGCGCAGCGGACCCGGAGCTATGATGCGGTGCGGAAAATCAAGTCGCAGCGCCGTACGCCCCTGCTGCAGTTCGATGCCTTCGGGATCGATGCCGACGCAGCGCCAGTCGCCGTCCGGCGCACCCAAAAGCTTGGTGGCATAGAGTCGGCAGGCGTCGGCGTGATCGGCGTTCATGTGCGCGATGGCGTCGCCTTCAGCCTCGATCAGCGCGTGCGCGTCAGAGATATCGGTAAGAATGTCCGCCGGCGTGAGATCGACAATGCGGCCGAAGCCGGCGACCAAATGGGCGCGTTTTATTGCAATGCGGTAGAAAGCGAAGTCGCCAAAGCCGGCGAACATTTCCGCCTCCGGCTGCCGCCGCAGATAGGCGGTACGCGCGGCCTCGTCGCCAGCAACCGAAATCGCGCCCATCAGCATCACACGGGCGCCTTCCAACGGATCGCCCGCCTTGCGCTCGTCCAGCATCAGCGAGACGCGGGCGTCTGCCAGGATATTTTTTGTGTGCAGCGCAAGCTTCGACAGCAGCAACAGCGGGGAACCGTCAATCGCGGTCGCGACATTGACCAGCGAGCAATAAGGATCCCCGGTTCCCACCATAAGCGTCGCCAGCGCACCGGAACGCCCCTCGCGCAGGAGCTTCTTGGCGGAGTTCCGTGCATCGAAGGCGGTATCGGGTTTCATGGCGGGGTGCTGCCAACTCGTTAATCTTCGTTAAGGCTACGGGCTAAAGCCCATGTTCTTTTGCGTATCGGGGTTGAATTCGCTAGGGAATCACATAGTTGTTGCAAAGAGGTCACATTTCAGCCCCCGTTTGTGGGCTTCAAAAGTTGCGGGACGTCAAGCCAGGAGGGGCTAATGCCGACAATCGCTCTCGTCGATGACGACCGCAACATATTGACATCCGTTTCGATTGCGCTCGAAGCGGAGGGTTACCGCATCATGACCTATACCGATGGCGCCTCCGCCCTCGACGGTTTCAAGGGCTCGCCGCCGGATCTCGCCATCCTCGATATCAAGATGCCGCGCATGGACGGTATGGAAACACTGCGGCGGCTGCGCCAGAAAACCGATATTCCCGTCATCTTCCTCACCTCCAAGGACGAGGAGATCGATGAACTGTTCGGCCTCAAGATGGGCGCCGACGACTTCATCCGCAAACCGTTCTCGCAGCGACTCCTGGTCGAGCGCGTGAAGGCGGTGCTGCGCCGCGTCATCCCGAAGGACGGCACCCCGGTCAAGGAAGTCGATTCCGCCAAGGTGCTCGAGCGCGGTCTGCTGCGCATGGATCCGGAACGCCACACCTGTACCTGGAAAAACGAGCCGGTGACCCTGACAGTGACCGAGTTCCTTATCCTGCAGGCGCTCGCCACGCGTCCCGGCGTGGTCAAGAGCCGCAATGCGCTGATGGATGCCGCCTATGACGATCAGGTCTATGTCGACGACCGCACCATCGACAGCCACATCAAGCGCCTGCGCAAGAAGTTCAAAGTCGTCGACGACGACTTTGAGATGATCGAGACGCTCTACGGCGTCGGCTATCGCTTCAAAGAAGCAGCATAATAGCGAGGCCGGTGGCCTGACGGGCCGCCCGGTTTGCGGTAGAGTCGCGGGGCGACGACGCGCGCATGATCCCGAAAGGTCCGATCCCGAGCGTATCGGGAGAGGGGCCATTTTGGGCTAGGATCATGCGGGCGGACGAAGTCCACGAGCAAGCCGGCTGGGTTGAACAACGTGCTCGATCGAACCGCGGAAATTACCATTCAGGACGCGGAAGCCGAACGGCGCGGCGAGGATGCAGCGCGTCCGGCCCGCGAGCGTTTCGGCGCCATCCGCAAGATCATCGCATCCGCGTGGCAGTTTTTTGTTCGGCAGAGCTTCTCCAGTCTCACGCGCCGCATCGTCATCCTCAATCTCGCCGGCCTGGTGACGCTGGTCACCGGCGTGCTCTATCTCTCGCAGTTCCGTGCCGGCCTGATCGACGCGCGCGTGCAGAGCCTGCTGGTGCAGAGCGAGATCATCGCCGGCGCCATCGCCGCCTCGGCCACCGTCGATACCGATTCCATCACCATCGATCCCGACCGCTTGCTGGAACTGCAGGCCGGCGAGAGCTACGGCCCGTCCGACGATTCGATGTCGGGCATCGAATTCCCGATCAATCCCGAGCGCGTCGCGCCGGTGCTGCGGCGTCTCGTGTCGCCGACCAAGACGCGCGCACGCATCTACGACCGCGACGGTGTGCTGATCCTCGACAGCCGCAATCTCTACGGCCGCGGCGACGTGCTGCGCTTCGACCTGCCACCGCCCAATGCCGAAAAGCCCGGCATTGTCGAGCGCGGCTTTATCGCGCTGCGGCGCTGGTTCGGACGCGGCGACCTGCCGCTCTACACGGAACTCGGGCCGGAGAACGGCAAGGGCTACCCAGAGGTCACGCAGGCGCTCAACGGCCAGCATGCCAGCATGGTGAGCGTCAACGACCGCGGCGAGGTGATCGTCTCCGTTGCCGTGCCGGTGCAGCGTTTCCGCGCGGTGCGCGGCGCGCTGATGCTGTCGACGCAAGGCGCCGACATCGACGACATGGTGGAGGCCGAGCGGCTCGCCATCGTCAAGGTGTTCCTCGTCGCCGCCGGCGTGATGGTGGTGTTGTCGATGCTGCTCGCCGGCACCATCGCCGGCCCGGTGCGGCGTCTCGCCGATGCGGCCGAGCGCGTGCGCCGGCGCATCCGCACCCGCGTTGAGATTCCCGACTTCACGCGCCGGCGCGACGAGATCGGCCATTTGTCCGGCGCGCTGCGCGACATGACCAACGCGCTCTACACGCGCATCGAAGCGATCGAGAGCTTCGCCGCCGACGTAGCGCACGAATTGCGCAATCCGCTCACCTCGCTGCGCTCCGCGGTGGAGACGCTGCCGCTGGCCAAGAACGAGCAGAGCCGCAAGCGCCTGCTCGACGTGATCGAACACGACGTGAAGCGGCTCGACCGCCTGATCTCCGACATTTCCGACGCCAGCCGGCTGGATGCCGAATTGCAGCGGCAAGAAGCCGCACCCGTCGAACTGTCCAAGATGCTCGACGCGCTCGTGAAGGTCGCTAACGAAGTCCGCATCAACGATGTGACCGTGACGATCAGCTTCGACGGTGGGCCATCCCATGTTTTCAAGGTGCCCGGCCACGACTCGCGCCTTGGCCAGGTGGTGAGCAACCTGCTCGACAATGCGCGCTCGTTCTCCCCCGAGGGCGGCAAGGTGCGCATCATCTGCCGCAGGCTCAAGACCGACGTCGACATCATCGTCGACGACGATGGCCCCGGCATCCGCCCCGACGCGCTGGAGAAAATCTTCGAGCGCTTCTACACGGACCGTCCCGAGCAGGGCTTCGGCCAGAATTCCGGTCTCGGTCTGTCGATCTCCAAGCAGATCGTCGAAGCGCATGGCGGCCGTATTTGGGTGGAGAACCGCACCGTGCCCGCCGCCGCCGGCCAGAGCGACCAGGAGCCGCGCATCCTCGGCGCACGCTTCATCGTGCGGCTGCCGGCGATGTAATCTCCGGTCATTCCGGGGCGCGTGCGCAGCACGCGAACCCGGAATCCAGAGCCAGATGCCGTGCTCGCGTCTGGATTCCGGGTCCGCTCGCTTCGGTCCCGGAATGACCAGAGAGAATTGCGCTCCCTATGAACGAAAATTCCACCATCCACGCCTCCGCCGTCCTGATCGGCCCCAAGGCCGTGCTGATCCGCGGGCCGGCGGGTTCCGGCAAATCGCGGCTGGCGTGGGACCTGATCGAGGCCGCAGTCCAGGGCGCCCTACCCTTCGCCCGCCTGGTGACGGACGACCGCGCTTACCTCGAGGCTCAGTCCGGCCGCCTGGTGGTGCGGCCGCCGGCCGAACTGGCCGGGATGCTCGAAATCCGCGGGCTGGGCATCCGGCGCCTCCTCTATGAGCCCCTGGCGATGGTAGGGCTGGTGGTGGACCTGGCGGCCGCCGACGCCGCCCGTCTGCCCGCCCGCGAGGCCGGAAAAACCGAGATTTCCGGGGTCATCTTGCCAAGACTGGCCGTCGCCCTAGATAGGGGCGGGCTGCCGCTGGTGCTCGCCGTCCTAAAGACGCGAGCGGTAACCGATTGACCGGACCCCGGCAATTGGAGTACCTCCGGCGCCCTCGATCCTGTCGAAAGAATTAACCATAACGGGCCTAGGATCGTGCCCGCCGAAACCGGACACCCGAGCCTCTTGTGGCCCCGCCTTTCCGCAGTGCAGCAGAGCGCTTATATAGCGGGGGAAGCCCTTGCAATGGGGCACCGGATGGGCGTGAATGTGCGCCCTTTCGTGCGGCGCACCAAAGCAGCGCCCGCGAGGAGTTCGGAATGATCGGCCTCGTATTAGTGACCCACGGGCGGCTCGCCACGGAGTTTCGCTCAGCGCTGGAGCACGTGGTGGGTCCGCAGCGTCAGATCGAGGCGATTACGATCGGCCCCGACGACGACGTGGAGCAATGTCGCAAGAACATCCTCGACGCGGTCAAGCGCGTCGACAGCGGCGAGGGCGTCGCAATCCTCACCGACATGTTCGGCGGCACGCCCTCTAACCTCGCCATCTCGGTGATGAGCCAGCCCAAGGTCGAGGTGCTGGCCGGTATCAACCTTCCGATGCTGATCAAGCTCGCC
>DATDMA010000290.1:0-3321 GCA_036519015.1 Pseudolabrys sp.
TGCGCCGCGGCGATGGCCGTGGCGCTCTTTGCCAACACTGCATCGGCCGACGACTATCCCAACCGCGCGATCCGCGTGTTCACCACCTCGAGCGCCGGCGGCATCAGCGACATCTTCATGCGCGTGCTGGGCGAAGCGCTACACAAAAGCCTCGGCCAGCCGATCATCATCGAGAACAGGCCAGGCGGCACCGGCAATATTGGCGCGCGCGCCTGCGCCGATGCGCAGCCTGACGGCTACACGATCTGCATCATCAATGCCGATCCGCTCATCTACAACCAGTTCCTGTTCAAGAGCCTGCCGTTCGATCCTGAGAACGGGCTCACCCCGATCATCAACCTGTTCCACCTGATCCAGGTGCTGGTGGTGAACTCCGACCTGAACGTGAAGTCGGTCGACGAGCTCATCGCGCTGTCGAAACAGAAGCCGGGCACGCTGAACTATCTCACCGCCTCGCTGCCCCTCGCCGTCTACATGGACAGCCTCAAGACCGACAAAGGCGCTGACTGGGTGCGCGTGCCATTCCGCGGCGGCGGCGAAGCCACCACCGCAATTCTGTCCGGCACCACGCCGATCGGCCTCATCGGTCTGGGCAACGTCACCTCGCAAATCAATGCCGGCAAGATGACCGTGCTTGCGCTCACCAACAACATCCGCACGCCGCTCTTGCCTAACGCGCCGACGCTCACGGATCTCAGCTACAAGGGCGCGCCGTCGGAGTCCTGGTACGGCCTGTTCGCGCCGAAAGGCACGCCGCGTCCCATCATCGATAAAATCGCCGCCGAAGTGCGGCGCGTGTTTGCCGACAAGGACTTCGTCGAGAAGTACGTGACCAGCCGCGGCCAGGTGCCGGCCATCAACACGCCG
This sequence comes from Pseudolabrys sp., assembly GCA_036519015.1. Lineage (GTDB taxonomy): Bacteria > Pseudomonadota > Alphaproteobacteria > Rhizobiales > Xanthobacteraceae > Pseudolabrys. The sequence continues at coordinate 868 of DATDMA010000290.1, forward strand.
GAAGAATTCGCCGCCGAGATCAAGGCCGATCGCGAAGGCGCGCGCGAGGTGGTGAAGCAGTCGGGTCTGGAGCCGCAGTGATCTAGTGCGTCGTTGCGGGCTGCGCCACGCCGGCAATGTCGCGGAGTACGTACTCAAGAGCCTCGGGGTGCACCTTCACGCTGCCGGCGAAGGGGCGATCAATGGAGATGACGGTCAGCAGCCCGGAGAAAATGAGAATCGACAGGGCTGCCGTCATCAAGGTTTGCGCGCGCAGGTTCGGCGTGCCGAAAAAGAACGTGAAGCCGAGCGTAATGACGGCGCCGCTGAACAGCACGTACCACAGGATAGGCGGTACCGTCCCGGTGGACGCGACCAGGCGGCTGCGACGCGCAGCGCTGACCTCGTCGAGCTGACGCAGAAGCTCGGCGAGCAAGATAGGATCGACCGGCTCGCCGGAGCGCGCGTCCAGCAGCGTCGTATAGACATTGTTGAGCGCACGCGTCACATCGGCGCTCGCGCGTCCATGCTCCATCGCCGGCCAGTCCTTGTCGACCGCGGCGTTGAGGTAGGCGGTCATCGCCTGCTTCATCGGGCCGGAGTCTTCGGCCGCCAATCCATTTAACAACCGGAAGACAGTCGCCGCCGCGCTTGCTTCGCGGGCGACATTGGTCTCCGCCTCATTGAATTTTTCCCACACGACGAGGACTGCGAAGGCGAGCAGCACCGCATAGATCACGCCGACGGTGGCGAACTTGAAGCCGGCGACCTCGTTGTTGGTGCGCAGCTTGTCGAATTGGACGAAACGCCGGATGACGACCGGCCCGAGCATGGCGATCGCGGTCGGCAGCCCGATCAGCAAGACGGCCGCGAGCCACAGCGGCATGGTGGTCAGGAACTGCATGCCCGCATCATTCGGGCTGATGCCGAGAGTCGAAGCAATACCTCGGACGGCTTAGTCCACAGGCCCAACCCGGCGAATCTCGTGCACGCTGCACAAGCGTGCGGGCCTCTCCGCCGGCAACCAACCCGCTATTTGGGAAGCTTGTCCGCAAGAATATCGAGCTTGTGGATCGCCGGTTCCTTGGCGAACAGATCGCCGGCTTTGACCTTTTCCATGAGCGCCGCGGCCACCTTTCCGTTGAGGTGCGCCTCGCGTCCGGCCTCATCGTCGAACGTATCGAAGATCGCGAACGAGGACGGCCCTTCCTGGATAGCGAACCACGAGATGGTGCCAGGCTCCGCATCGACCACCGGCACGGCCGATCGCAGGAAATCCGCGACCTCTTTCTCCTTGCCGGGCTTGGCTTCCAACGGAACGTACAGCGCGAATTTTGTCATAATCTGCTCCTGTTCTGACAACTCACGATAATTCGCGAATGCCCGAAAGGTCGCAGGAAAATGCCGGCCCCTCAAAACGCCTGCGTGATGCCGAGCCGTGCCACATAGGTGGTGGCGTAATCGGCGGGGATCGAGGCCGTGAGCGAGGCGGTGATCGCGCCGTTCTTCCAGGCGGGGAGGCGGACGCCAGCGGTGGCTTCGGCCCAGTCCTGCGCCACGGATGCGCCGGGCACGTTCATGCCGAACAGCCCGATCAGCGTGCCGGAGATGTCGGCGCCCTGGCCGCCGTCGAGACGGTGCGCCCAGGCCAGCGTGCCCCACAGCCAGGTGTCGCGCGCGAAGGTGTAGCGCGCGTCGGCGCCGAGCCGCGAGGTCTGCGCGTTGTCGGTGAAGCCATCGAACTGCGCCGGGAAGACGCCGCTGGTTTCCGTGTAGCCGTTAAAATGAATCGTCGAGTAGGTATACGAGACGAACGGCGTCACTTGCGTCTTCGCCAGCAAGCGATCGAAGGTCCAGCCAACGCGGCCGATGAGGCCATAGCCGTTGGCCGTGGTGTTGCCTGACGAAGAAGCGAGTCCGCTGCCGTTGAGATAGCCGCGGTCGATGTCGCCCTTGAGCGTGAGGCCGTTGACGCCGACCAGCCATTGCAAGCCGGCATCGGGCACACGCGCCAGGAAGGCGCCGGCCGAGCCGCCGGTCATCTTCGCGGAGCCGTCATAGACCATGTCGGTCTGGACATAGTTGGCGCTCACCGCCGCGCCGACGATCATCGCATTCGGCAGGTCCATCGTGATGCCGAAGGTGCCGGACGCCGCCGGGTCGCTGTCGTAGCCGCCGTAACCGAACACCGAGTACGGCGTGTTGCGAACGTCTTGCGAGGCATGCGCCTGCGTCGCGAATTCACTGAAGGTGGCGAGGCCGTCGCCGATAACGGCATTGCCGGTCTGGCCCATCGCCGACTGGTCGGCGAAGGATTGCGCGACCACGCCGGGCGTGATCAGACCAACGCCAAATACGGGTGAGAAGCGGGCAAGCCAGGCCTCATTAAACGAAGGATGGCCGCCATAGCCGACGATCACCGAGCCATCGGCGGATACGCTGGTGGCAGTGCTGAGGCTCCATCCGGTCATGTTG
>DATDMA010000291.1:0-2631 GCA_036519015.1 Pseudolabrys sp.
GCCACCGGCGGTGCCATCGTGGCGGCGGGCGGCGTGCTCGTCAGCATGTTCCTCACATTCAGCGCGGCGATGGGCGTGGTCTTCACCATGAAGGCCCTGATCGTCGTCATCATGGGCGGCGTCGGCAACATGCTGGGCGCGTTGATCGCCGGGCTGTTGATCGGCATTTCGGAGACGGCGGTGGCGCGGCTGGTCGATCCCGGGCTCACCATCGCCGTGACCTATGCTTTGTTCCTCGGTGTGTTGCTGTGGAGGCCGACCGGCCTGTTCGGGAGGCCCGCGCGTTGATCTCGCGACAGCTTGCCCTTGCCTCGCGACAGCTTGCCCTTGCCGCCGCGGCGGTCGTTGTCATCGCCGCGCTGGCCGCCGTGCCGCTGGTCGCCGGTGGCTATCATCTCGCCCTCGGCATCAGCCTGCTCTATTTCACGATTCTCGCAACCGCTTGGGCGCTGTTCTCGGGGCCGACGCATTACATCTCGCTCGCCACGGCGGCCTTCTTCGGCATCGGCGCCTACACGACAGCGGTGCTAACCGACCTCCTGCCCTGGCCGCTGGTGTTGCTCGCCGCCGCCGCGATCGGCATCGTCGTCGCGCTGATCGTCGGCCTCTCGACACTGCGGCTGTCGGGAATTTATTTCGTCATCTTCAGCTTCGGCCTCGCCGAGCTCATCCGCCAGCTCGTCACCTGGTACGAGGTGAACATCCACGGCTCGGTTGGCCGCTACATCTTTGCCGACACGACCAGCGAGGGCATCTATTGGCGGCTGCTCATTCTGGTCGTCGCCGTAGTCGGCACTGGCTGGCTGATCCGCCATTCGCGCCTCGGACTTGCGGTGCGCGTGATCGGCCAGGACGAGACGGTGGCGCGCCATGTCGGCATCGACACCACACGCGCCAAGCTCGCGCTGTTCGCAGTGAGCGCCGGCTTCATGACGCTCACCGGCGCGGTGATGGCGCCGCGCTGGACCTATATCGATCCCGCCATCGCCTTCAATCCGGCGATCTCGTTCGAAGTCGTGATCATGGCGTTGTTCGGCGGTGCCGGCACGCTGTTCGGGCCGCTGCTCGGCGCGGTGCCGCTGGTGCTGCTGTTCGATGTACTTACCGCGTACTTTCCGAACTATTTCAGCATCATCCTCGGTCTCGTCTTCGTGCTAATCGTCTATGCGCTGCCGAACGGCGTCATCGGCCTGTTGCAGGCGAAGATTCCGGCGTTGCGCCGCGCCGCGCTGCAAGTCGCTATGTCGCCACTCGCGGATGCCGTGACGCGTTTCGTCTGGCCGCGCCCGGCGGAGCGCACGGCTGCAAGCGACGCTCCGGTGTTGCGGCTGGCCCAAGTCGGCAAATCCTTCGGCGGCTTGCAGGCGGTGGACGGCTTGAGCTTCGATCTCCGTCGCGGCGAGATCCTCGGCCTCATCGGCCCCAACGGCTCCGGCAAGACCACGGCGCTCAACCTCATCTCCGGCGCGACCGCCGCGGACAAAGGCGATATCGCACTCGAGCAGCGCCCGATCGCGGCGCTGCCCGCGCATCGCATCGCGCAACGCGGCGTCGCGCGCACCTTCCAGCTCGTGCGCGTGCTCGGCGCGTCGAGTTGTCTGGAGAACGTGATCGCGGGCCTCGCTTTCCACGCGCCGCCGCTGTGGGGCGGTAAGGCCGAGGCCCAAGCCCGTGCGCTGCTTACGCGCATTGGGCTCGGCGACAAAGCGGACGCGCCTGCCGGACAGCTCACTTATATCGATCAGAAGCGGCTCGAACTCGCCCGCGCGCTGGCGCTGTCGCCCGACGTGCTGCTGCTCGACGAATGGCTCGCCGGTCTTAATCCGTCGGAATTGCAGGTCGGCATCGCGCTGGTGAAGATGCTGCGCGAGGAGGGGCTCACCATCGTCATCGTCGAGCATGTGATGGATGCGATCCGCTCGCTGTGCGACCGCTGCGTGGTGATGAACGCCGGGCGCGTCATTGCGGAGGGACCGCCGGCCGCGGTGCTCGCCGATAAGGAAGTCATCCGCGCCTATCTGGGAGACGCCGATGCTTGAGGTGGCGAATCTCTCTGCTTTCTACGGCAAGCATCGCGCGCTCGACGGCGTATCGCTCTCCGTCGCGCCTGGCGAGATCGTCGTCATCCTCGGCGCCAACGGCGCCGGCAAGACCACGCTGCTCAAGGCGATCGGCGGGCTCGTCCCGGCGGCGCCCGGCGCGCGCATCGCGATCGCGGGACGCGAGCTCACACGCCTCCCGGCGCACGAGATCGTCGAGGCCGGCGTCGCCTTGGTGCCGGAAGGGCGCGGCATTTTCGGTGAGCTCACCGTGCGCGAGAATCTGCTGCTCGGCGCCTATCCGGCACGCGCCCGCGCCAAGGAGGCCGACAACCTCGCTATGGTGCTCACTTTGTTTCCGCGCCTTGGCGAGCGGCTGAAGCAGACCGTGCGCACCATGAGCGGCGGCGAACAGCAGATGGTGGCGATCGGCCGCGCCCTGATGACGGCCCCGGAAATCCTGCTGCTCGACGAGCCCTCGCTCGGCCTGTCGCCGATCATGTGCCAGGAGTTGTTCCAGATCCTCTCGCGCATCCGCGACGCCGGGCTCGGGATCATGCTGGTCGAGCAGAACGCCAAGCAGAGCCTGCGA
>DATDMA010000292.1:0-13593 GCA_036519015.1 Pseudolabrys sp.
GCCGAGGGGTATGCCGCCACCGGCGCATTCTGACTCCGTCATCCTGAGGTGCGAGCGAAGCGAGCCTCGAAGGATGACGGGCAAGGAGTCAGCGGCTGTCACCCTTCGAGGCTCGGCCTACGGCCGAGCACCTCAGGGTGACGGGTAAGCACGGAGCAAGCTTCTCACTCCCCCGCTTCGGCCACACCGCCATGCGCTTTCGACCATCCGGCCGGGTCGTTCATGAACGTCTCGATCTCGGCCAGCAGCTTCGGGTCGTATTGGCCGCTTGCCTTGGCGACCGCGAGCACGTCCCACCACGTGGTCAGGTAGTGCAGCGTGACGCCGATGTCGGCGAGGATTTTCTGGCCTTCCTTGTAGATGTCGTAGAAGAACAGCACGGTGCAATGCTCGCAGACGCCGCCGGCCTCGCGGATCGCGTTGACGAAGTTCACTTTGCTGCGCCCGTCGGTGGCGAGGTCTTCCACCAGCAGCACGCGCTGGCCGGGGATGAGCTGACCCTCGATCTGCGCGCCGCGGCCGAAGCCCTTCGGCTTCTTACGCACATATTGCATAGGGAGCCGCATACGGTCGGCGGTCCAGGCGGCGAAGGGGATGCCGGCGGTCTCGCCCCCCGCCACCGCGTCGATCTTGTCGCGGCCGATGTCGCGGTCGATGCCGGCGACGGAGAAGTCCATCAGCATGCTGCGCGCGTCCGGAAACGAGATCAGCCAGCGCGAGTCGTTATAGACCGGGCTCGCCCAGCCGGACGTGAAGATGAACGGCTTGTCGGCCATGAAGCGGACCGCGCCGGTGTCAAGGTACATCTTCGCCGTGAGTTCGGCGATGGTCTTCTTGTCAAGGAAGGTGGTGGAAGAGGTCATAGGGCGTTGCTCTCGTCGTGCCGGACGGCTTTTCGATAGTCCAGCCAGAGCATGAAACCAAGGGCCTGGCGGACGAAAGTCCCCGGTCATTCCGGGGCGCTCGCGCACCGAGCGAACCCGGAATCCAGAGACGGATGCTGTGCTGGCGACTGGATTCCGGGTTCGCGCCACTGATCTCGGGTTTACCCGAGATCAGCAATTTCATCCCAAGTCGGCTATAGCCGACTTGGGTGGCGCGCCCCGGAATGACAGCTCAGGGAGCCTTGGGGCCGGTCTTCACAAACCAGTCGGCGATCTGCGACCCGGTCCAGAACAGCACGTCCTTCTTGTTCGCGATCTTCTCGAAGATCATGCGGAAATACTTGGCCCGGTGCGGCGCGCCCATGATGTATGGGTGCACCGAGATCGCCATCACCCGCGCCGAGTCCTTCGAGTCCTTGTAGATCTGCTCGAACTGATCCATGGCGCGCTCGTAGAACTCGTTGGCCTTGTGGTGCTGGATCAGCATCATCGCCACGTCGTTGCATTCCTGCGTGTAGGGGATGTTGAGGATCGGCTTGCCGCGCGTCTTCATCCACACCGGCTGGTCGTCGAGCACCCAGTCGGCGACGTAGTCATAGCCTTCCTCGGCCAGGATGTCCGGCGTCTCCCAGGTCTCTGTGAGGCCGGGCCCAAGCCAGCCGCGCGGCCGTTTTCCCGTGGCCTTCTCGATCACCTCGGCGCTCTTGCGAATGTCCGAGCGCTCGTTCTCGACCTTCTGCATGTTGCGCTGGGTGTAGCCGTGGCCGACGAACTCCCATTGGCGCTCGACGCACGCCTTCACCAGCTCGGGATAGGCTTCCACCGCGACGCCGTTGATGTTCATCACGCCGGGAATCTTGAACTCGTCATAGACTTCCAGCAGCCGCCAGAAGCCGACGCGATTGCCGTATTCGTGCCAGCACCAGTTCGGAATGTCGGGCATCGGCGAGCCGCCGGCCGGCGGCGTGAGCACCGTGCGCGGCATGGTCTGGGTCGGATCCCAGTCCTCCACGTTGGTCACGGTCCACACCACCATGCGCGCGTTGTTCGGCAGCTTCAGCGGCTTGCGCTCGGTGATCGGCGAGTAATCGAGGCGATCGGTCGGCAGCATGCCGACATTGGGTTTGGGGATGTTCATGAGGAGATTTCCCGGATTTGGACTTGTCGGCGTCCATTTTCGCAGGTGCCGCCAACGATGTAAAATAAACAAAAGCGGCGCTCAAACCGAGCGCCGCTTTCCTGAGCAGCATCAGCAACGCGATGTCACTTGCCCTTGACTGTCACTTGCTTTTGAGTCCGGCGCGCCATGCCATCGCTTCGAGTTCGACCCGGATAGCGTCCTCGACCGGAACCACCGGGTGTGCCCGGAATTTAAAGGCCGGGAAGGTCGAGCAGAACTTGTGGACCGTCAATGGATCGTCGCAGTCCACCAGCATATGTCCGCCCCAATCGCCGACGCGTATCACGAAGACCTCGATCTTGAAATTGTCGGGCGCTTTCCATTGGCGGAAGACTTCGAGGATTCGGTTCTGCGCATTCTCGTACTCCGCAGGCGAACCCTGTGAACGTTCGAACCAGCTGATCATGTACTTCATCGGCTTTTCCTAGATTGGAGATGAAGTCCCGGAACAACTCGCTTTCAAACGACAGCATAGGGGGGCAACGTGGGATGTGCTGGCAGCTTTCGTGTACCCACACGCTGCTGGCCGTGCGGAATGACGGGCGTCTTCTTATGCCGTCGCGGCGACGCGCAACCCGACCAGCCGGTCGAGCGTGGCGACGTCCTTCTGCAACTCGGCCGCCGGCGCGCGATGTGCAACCGCGCCGCGCTCCAACACGATCGCGTCGGTGGTCAGCTCCAGTGCGATTTCGGTGTGCTGCTCGACCAGGACGATGGCGATGCGCCGGTCCGACAGCATCAGCTTCATCGCGGCCACCAGTTCATCGACGATCACCGGCGCCAGACCCTCGCACGGCTCGTCGAGCAACAGCAGCGCGGGATTGGTCACCAGCGCGCGCGCGGTCGCCAGCATCTGCTGCTCGCCGCCGGAAAGCTGATTTCCCATGTTGCCGCGGCGCTCGTTCAGGCGCGGGAACATCTTGTAGACGGAGGTCAGGTCCCACGGCCCCGGCCGCGCCGCGACGGTGAGGTTCTCCTCGACCGTGAGCGAGGGGAAAATCTCGCGCTCCTGCGCGACCCAGCCGATGCCGCGCCGCGCGCGGATATGCGGCGGCACGCGCGAGACGTTCCGGCCTTGCCAGGTGACGCTGCCGCCGCGCATCTGTGTGTAGCCCATGATCGTCATCAGCAGCGTCGTCTTGCCGACGCCGTTGCGGCCGAGCAGCGCGAGGCTGCCGTTCTGCGGCAACTCCAGCGATATGTCGTGCAGCACCACGGCGTCGCCATAGCCCGCGGTCACCTTCTCCAGTCTGAGCAGCGGTTCAGCCATGGTGTCGCTTGCCTAGATAGACTTCGCGCACGCCCGGATCGGCGGCGATCTGCGCCGGCGAGCCTTCAGTGAAGACAGCGCCGCCGACCAGCACGATGATGTGCGTGGCGAAGCGGAACACGACGTGCATGTCGTGCTCGATGAACAGCAGCGTCAAGTCGTTCGACAGGCCGCCGACGACTTCGAATATCTCGCCGCTTTCCTCTTGCGGCACGCCGGCCGCCGGCTCGTCGAGCAGCAGCACCTTCGGCTTGGTCGCCAGCGCCAGCGCGATCTCGAGCAGGCGCTGCCGCCCGTAAGGCAGTTCGCGTGTTGTCTGATAGGCGCAGTCGCCGAGCTTGAGCTTCTCGAGGATGTCGTAGGCTTCCTCGATCGCCTCTTTGTTGTCGGCGATGTTCTGCCAGAACCGCCGGGCGATGCCGCGCCGCTCCATCACCACCAGCGTCACCGCTTCGAGTGGATTGAGGCCGGCGAACAGCGTGTTGATCTGGAACGTGCGCGCCAGCCCGCGCCGCACCCGCTCCTGCGGCTCAAGCGCGGTAATGTCGTCATTGCCGAGCGTGATCTGCCCGGCATTGGGCGCGAGCATCCCGGTCATCAGGTTGATGAGCGTGGTCTTGCCGGCGCCGTTCGGTCCGATCAGCGCGTAACGTGCGCCCACCGGCAAAGTCAGCGCGATGTCGCGCGCGACGACCAGCGAGCCGAAGGTCTTCGACAGGCCGCGCGTGGCGAGGGCGACCCCGCGATCAGCGATCGCGTCTTTCGTCGGAGCGGCGGGCGCGGTCATTTCGCCCTCCAGCGCGAGATGATGCGCGAGGCGCCGCCGAGAATGCCGTTGGGCAGGAACGTGACGACCATTACCAGCAGCACGCCGATCCAGAAATACCAGTATTGCGGCGCGATGCCGGAGAACTGGTCGCGCGCGATCAGGAAGATCGCGGCGCCGACCAGGCCGCCATAGAGCCGCCCGGCGCCGCCGAGCACCAACATCACCAGCACGTCGGCCGAGCGCTGGAAGCTGATCGATTCCAGCGACACCGTCTGCGTCGTCTGCGCGAGCACGGCGCCGGCCATGCCGGCCATGAAGGCGGAGATCGTGTAGACGGTGCGGATATGCGCGCGGCTCTGCGCGCCGATCGCCGGCATGCGCACCCAGTTCTCGCGGATGCCGCGCAGCGACAGGCCGAAGGGCGAGTTGACCAGCCGCCGCGCGCCGAGGAACAGCACGAACAGCACGCCGAGCGAATAGGCATAGGCGGTCTTGCCGTAGAGATCGAAGCTGAACAAGCCGAGCACCGGCCACATCGTCATGCCCTGGAAGCCGTCGGAGCCGCCGGTCAGCCAGTGCGCGCTGTTGGCCAGTTCCTGCAGCAGCAGGCCGAGGCCGAGCGTGATCATGATCAGCGTGAGATGCCGGAAGCGCGAGATGATGAAGCTCGAGGCGTAGCCGACAATGGCCGCCACCGTAGCGGCGACGAGCAGGCCGGTGAATGGCTCGCCCCAGACGAATTTCGAGAAGATGCCGGCGGTGTAAGCGCCCAGCCCAAAGAACGCGGCATGCCCGAGCGAGACCACGCCGGCATAGCCGAGGATGAGATCGAGCGAGAGCGCGAACAGCGCGGAGATGGCGATCTGGCTCGCCAGCGCCAGATAGTCGGGAAAGAGGACATAGGGCGTGAGCGTCGCCAGCCAGAAGACGATCTCGATTGGCCGCCAGCGGCTGAGCGATTGCAGATACTGCTGCGGGGCGACGCGGGCGGTGGCTTGGCTCATGGGAAGCGCACCTTGCTCCGCTCATTCCCGCGCAAGCGGGAATCCAGGGCCTCTGGGTCCCCGCTTTCGCGGGGACGAGCGGAATATATTTTGAACATGGCGGTCGTCACCTCACCGCCTCCCGAACAGCCCGGCCGGCCGCCACATCAGCACGACGACCATCACCAAGTAGATCAGGAAGGCGCCGAGCTCCGGCACGTAATATTTGCCGGCGATGTCGCTGATGCCGATCAGGCAGGCGGCGGCGAACGAACCGGCGATCGAGCCGAGGCCGCCGACCGAAACGATGATCAGCACATAGACCAGGTAGGTGAAGGCGAAGGAGGGATCGAGGCCGACGATGTCGATGGCGAGCGCGCCGCCGAGACCGGCCAGCCCGCTGCCGAGCGCGAAGGTGATGGCGAAGGTGCGGTCGACGTCGATGCCGAGGCCGCGCGCCATGCGCTGGTTGTCGACCGCCGCGCGCACCTGCGCGCCGAAGCGCGTGTAGTCGAGCCCGGCGATGAGCAGCAGCGTCACGATGAGCGCGACGCCGATCAGGAACAGCCGGTAATTGCCCAGGCCGAGGCCGAGCACGGTGGTCGACCCGCGCAGGAAGGCCGGGGTCTGGATTGGCTGCTGCAGCGTGCCGAAGATATAGGCCGCGACCGCGACGGAGATGAAGGCGATGCCGATCGTCAGCAGCACCTGGTCGAGGTCGCTGGCACGGTAGAGACGGCGATAGAGGATGCGTTCGAGCACCACGCTTGCCACCGCCGCGGCGATGAAGGCCGCCGGCAGCGTCGCCAGGAACGGCCAGTGGAACTGGTTGACCAGCGTCGCGGTGACGTAGCCGCCGAGCATGGCGAAGGCGCAGTGCGCGAGGTTGACGAAATTCATCAAGCCCAGCGTGACGGACAATCCGACCGACAGCACGAACAGCAGCATTCCATAGGCAATGCCGTCGAAAAGGACTCCGAAGACGGGAGGGAGCATCGTAAGCCTGTGATCCTCTAAGCGATGTCCGTCGTAACCCGAAGCGGCGCCACGGGTGAGAGCCGGCTCCCTCTCCCCATTGGGGAGAGGGTTGGGGTGAGGGGGATCATGACTCTCATTTCTCTCCGTAACCCCTCACCCGGCGCGCTGCGCGCGCCGACCTCTCCCTATGGGAGAGGTGAAGAGAGCGTGTGGACGTGCCATCGTCCAGACATTTCAAATACAGCAGTGGGGCGACTGTGGCGGTCGCCCCATTGCAACCGACCCAATTCGTAGACCGACTACTTGTGCGTCGGGTCCTTCACGTTCTCGACTTTGTCGATGTCGACATTGACGATGTTGTTGCCGACCTTCTCCACCCGGCGGATGTAGATGGTCTGCACGATGTCGCGAGTCTCCGGATCGATCGAGACCGGGCCGCGCGGGCTTTCCCACTTCATCCCCTTGGCAGCGGCGATCAGTGAGTCGCCGTCGGCTTTGCCGCCGGTCTTCTTCAGCGCCTCGTAGATGAGGTGCATGCCGTCATAGCCGGCGACGGCGAAGAAGTCCGGGTTGCGCTTGAACTCGGCATTGAACGTCTTCACGAAGTCCTCGTTCATCTTGGACTTGTGATTGTAATCGTAGTGCCAGCCGCTCAGCCGGCCGATGGCGAGATCGCCCAGGCTCTTAATGGCAGTCTCGTCGACCGCTTCGCCGGTCGACAGGATCTTGATCTTCTTCGGGTCCATGCCGCGCTCGGCGAAAGCCTTGCCGATCGCGCCCGGTTGGGCGCCGCCGGGCACGAAGACGAAGATCGTTTCCGGATTGAGGTCCTTTGCGCGCTGCACGAAGGCTGAGAAGTCAGGATTGGCGATCGGCATGCGCACCGAACCGACGATCTCACCGCCCGCGTCCTTGAAGGCCTTCTGGAACCACTGCTCGGCATCGATGCCTGGGCCGAAGTCGGCGACCATCGTGTAGGCTTTCTTGGCGCCGCCTTTGGTGGCCGCCCAGGTGCCCAACGTGCTCGCGGCCATCGGCAGCGTGGTCGATACCCGCACCATATAGGGCGACTTCTCGGTGACGACCGAGGTCGCGGCGTTCATATTGACCATCAGCTTCTTCGCCTCGGCGGAGACGCTGGCCGCGCCGAGTGCTTCCGGCGTCAGCGTGAAGCCGGCGAGGATGTCGGCCTTGTCGCGCACGATGAGCTCTTGGGCGAGGCGCTTGGCGACGTCCGGGTTCGGCCCGCCGGTATCCTTGCGGATGATCTCGATCTTCTTGCCGGCGACCGTATCGCCGTGCTGCTTCATGTAGAGCTTGATGCCGTTGTCGATCTGTACGGCGGTGTCGGCGAACTGGCCGGAATAGGCGCTAATGATGCCGACCTTGACGGTGTCCTGCGCCTGGACCGCGGCCGGCAGGATTGCCGCGGCGGCGAGCGCGGCCGCAAGCAGTGTGCGTTTCATCGTTTTCTCCCCTGAGACCTCGGATATCGAATGTACCCTTGGCGGGTACAATGCCCGAGGTCGACGGCAAAGAAAAGCGCCGCGAACCCACGTTTGCGGCGCGGCAATTGCCCGCACCGGCCCATTCAGGCCAATAGTTTGATCCCTGACTATCTCAGCTCAGGGAGAGGGTTGCCCGCTCGTATTGGCCGGTGCCCATCTTTCCGTCCGGGAAAATGCCGTGGGCGGCGATCCATTCGAAGGCTTCCTCGTAGACTTCCTTTGTGTAGGGCTCGAACACCAGCCGCTCGCCGGGCCCCCAGCGCCGCGTATCCATCGTCGCATGGAAGCGGTCGGGGAATTCGTTCTTGTAATAATGCGTATAGAGCTCCGGCCGCAGGTCGATGTCGCGTTGCGCCTTGCGCAGCGCGCGGAAGAACTTGCGCAGATCTTCCGGATCGGGATCGCCGTGGATCATGGTGCCGATCATGAAGGTGGTGTCGATCACCTTGCGGAAGCCGAGTTGCTCGGCGAAGTAATACGGCCCGCCGAAGAGATTGCACGCCGGCGAGGTGCCTTGCAGCAGCAGCTCCATGCGCTTGAACAGCATGCCGTCGGCATAGTTCAGGTTGATCTCTTCCGGCTTGAGATAGACTTCCAGCGCCTGCACCGTGGCGTAGTGGCTGCCCGACTGGAAACCGACCGACACCGGCACACCGGCGAGATCGGCCGGCGTCTTCACGGGCGAGTCCGCCGGCACGAAGATGCCGGCCGGCGTCACCGAATAGACGTCGGTGTACATGCGGCCGTGGCCGTTCGAGGCGGCGACGTTGACGGTCCAATGGCACGCGCAGCTCACGCTCGCCTTGCGTCCTTCCTCGAAGGACTGGTAGGCGCCCTTGCTGCCTTTGTCGTGGATCTTGCCGTCGGTCGCGCGCATCAGCTCGCGGAATTCATAGTCCAGGCCCTCCTGGCGGAAATAGTCCTTCTCCTCGGCCACCCATTCTTGCAGCCGGAAGTGCGGTTCGATCACGAATTTGGCCATTGTCGTCTCCCTTTGTTTTTCGTCGGTTTTCAGCAGCAGGAATGCCCCTCTTCGGGGGCTTGGCCGTGCTCGGCGAGGCGCCGCGCGCGGATCATCTTCACGTGGTCGTTCATCAGTGCGCGCGCCGCGGCCGCGTCGCGCATTTCGATCAGGTCGGTGAGCCTGGTGTGAATCTCGAGGATATGCGCGGCGAGCTTCGGCGTCGCCGTCGCGTTGCGGCGTGGCCACGACACGTGTTCCAGCGAGATGAGCTGAACCACCAGCACGCGATTGTGCGAGGCCTCGGCGACCGCGAGATGGAAGTCGCGCGAAGCCCTGGTGAACGCGTCGAGGTCGTCCATCGCGGCTTCCGCCTCGGCGAGCAGCCGGCGCAGCGTGGCGATGTCCTCGGGTGTTGCGTTCTCGGCGGCGAGCTCGGCGCCGAGCGTCTCGATCGCGCGTTGCGCATCCATGATCTCGGCGACGCTGACGCCGGTGAGGTCGAGCTGCACCGCCAGCGCCTCGGCGAACAGGCGCGGATTGCCATGCGCGATGCGCGCGCCGCCGCCCTTGCCCATGCGGATCTCGACGATGCCCAAGGCCTCGAGCGTGCGCAGCGCGTCGCGCGCGACGATGCGGCTGGTGCCGAATTTGGCGGCGAGCTCTTTCTCGGTGCCGAGGAAATCGCCGGGCTTGAGCTGCTTGGCGAACAGCGCGTCGCGCACGTCCGCGACGATTTGCGCCGACAGCGAGGACGAGCGGCCGGCAAACATGATGCGCGCGGTCAGCTTGCCGCTCATCGTCACCGGCTGCCGTTGCGCATTCACAGGCATCGCCGCGCCCTCGTTTAACCTCGCCCAGTATGGCGCGGAGGTTAAAATAGTAAAGATACTATCTTTTGATTTGCTGGCAGCAGTTGGCGATGGAACTCCGCGCCTGACTTCACAGGGGTTGCAATTAAACCGTCGCCGCCAGCGCCTTTGCCAGTTGCTTGCGGAAGGCGCGGTCGCGCTTGAGGTGCCATTCGCGGCTCATCGCCTCGCGCCGCGTGGCGAAGCGTTCCTCATGCAGCAGCACCCACACGCGGCCGCGCGTCGTGCGCGCGCCCTTGCCGGCATTGTGCTTGGCCAGACGCCGCGCGACGTCGTTGGTCCAGCCGACATAAGTCAAATGACGGGTCTTGCTGAAGGTGCCGAGGACGTAGACGTAGGCATCCTGCATGAAAATTGTCGTCACCGGGCTTGGCCCGGTGACCCCGATAAGGAAAGCACAGTGCTCATATAAGCGAGATGGCCGGGACGAGCCCGGCCATGACAAGGAGAACTCAGCGGAAACCGGACCAGCGGCTGTCGAAGTTGCCCGTCGGCACGACCGGTTGAGCACCGGACAGCATGCCGTTCGTCTGCGGCGCAGGCGGCGCCGCGTATGCGGTGCGCGCGTCGGATGCGGGAGCCGGCTGATGTTGCGGCTCGGCCGTGGCCTGCTTCGCGGCCGGCTTCTCCGCGGGCTCAGGCGCGGCATTCGCAGCGGCCTTCGGCACCGGCGCGGAAGCCGTGCGATAGACCACCGGCTTCGGCTTGGCGGCGAGGTCGCTGCTCGAGCCGCGCAGCGTCACCGGCTCGCTTTCGGCTGAGGCGGTCTTCGTCTTGCTCGAGCTGCTGAACAGATTGCCGATCAGGCCCCCGATCATCGAACCGGACTTCTTGACCGGCGCTTCGGCTTGCTTCGCCTGCGGAGCCGGCGCGCTCGCCATCACGACAGGCTGGGCTTGCGGTTGAGCCGGTGGGACGACAACAGTGGCCGGCACGCCGCCGCTGCGTGGCAGCGAGCCCGGCGCGGTCGCAACCTCGACGAGGCGACCATTGCTGTCGTAGCCCTCTTGAGTCCCGAGCTTGGAGGCGAACACGGCGTTCATGCCGCCGTCGACGCCTGCACGCGAGGGCACCGTGGCGACGCCCTCGGCGATGTATTGCGCCATCTTGTATTGCTCTTGCCGGCTGTGATCGAGCACGGCCGCGGCGATATTCTTGTCAAGCTGATAGGCCGGGCACGCGCCCGTGGGGCTGAACGCGAGCGGCTTGGTCGCATTGTCCGGCGCGGCTGGATCGAACACGTAGCGCTTCTCGCAGACCGCGACTTTCGGCTCCTGCTTGCTCGCCTCAAAGTGGTCGTAGCCTTCCTTCAGCATCTTCCAGAACGCGAAGTTCGGGTTGTTGCGATGCTTGGCCATGTTCAGCGCGGTCATGCGGAACGGGAAGGCCTCGAGCTGAAACGCCTTCTGCCCGCCGAAGAACGACTCGCGAGCGAGCGCGTAGATCTCCTGGATCTGCTCGTCGGTCATCGCGTAGCAGCCGCGCGAGGAGCAGTCGCCATGCACCATCAGCTCGGAGCCGGTATAGCCCCAGGAGCGATCATAGGTGTTGGGAAAGCCGGTGTTGAAAGCGAGGTAGTAGCTGGAGTTCGGATTCATCTGCCCGGGGTTGATCGTATAGAAGCCCTCGGGCGCCTGGCGGTCGCCTTCCTTCTTCTTCGGGCCGAGATCGCCCGACCAGCGGCAGATCGGATAGGTCTTCAGCAGCGCGAACTGACCGTCCTGGTTCTTCTTCCAGACCTCGAGTTCGGACTCTTCCTTGAACAGGCGGACGAGGATCGGCGAATCCTTGTCCATGTTCTTGTCTTTGATTTGGGACAGCATCCTGTCGGAGAGCGGCGCCATCGCGCGACCGTTGGTCGGGATGTCGTTCGGATCGCATCCGGCAAGGGCAATAGCGGCGGCAGCAGCCGCGGACGCTAACAGCGCGCGTACAACCGAACGTCTCAAACGCGGTACTCCCCGAAGGGGCGGGCCCTCATTACCCAATCGTTATCCATAAGATGTGGCATCTGCAAGGCAAACCATCAGGGCGCTGGCAGGGGCTAAGTCTATGGTAAAGCGAAGGTAAAGTCGTCTGGCCGACGAAAGTCCGGGAATCCGGTAATATGGTAGGGGCTAGCCGAGGACCCGCGCCGCAGTGCGGCCCATGGCGAGAAACTTCTCACGCCGCTGCTTGCGCACGGCGTCGCTGTCGAGCCCGCGCAGTTCTGCGAAGGCGTTGGCGATCGACTCGGCGGTGGCGGCGATGGCCGCCTTCGGATCGCGATGGGCGCCGCCGGTCGGCTCGGGGATGATGGTGTCGATCACGCCGAAGCGGACCATGTCCTGGGCGGTGATCTTCATATTGGTCGCCGCCTCTTGCGCCTTGGTGGTGTCGCGCCAGAGGATCGAGGCCGCGCCTTCCGGCGAGATGACACTGTAGATCGCGTGCTCCAGCATGAGCACCCGGCTGGCGGTGGCGAGCGCGATGGCGCCGCCGGAGCCGCCTTCGCCCAAAATCACCGCGACATTGGGCACGCCGAGGCCCAGACAGAGGTCGGTGGAACGCGCGATCGCCTCCGCCTGGCCGCGTTCCTCGGCGCCGATGCCCGGATAGGCGCCGGCCGTATCCACAAGGCAGAGCACCGGCACGCCGAAACGGTCGGCCATTTCCATCAGCCGCACGGCCTTGCGATAGCCCTCAGGCCGCGCCATGCCGAAATTATGCTTGAGCCGGCTCTCGGTGTCGGAGCCCTTTTCGTGGCCGAGCACGCAGACCGCCTCGCCGCGGAAGCGGCCGAAGCCGCCGATGATGGCCGCGTCATCGCCATAGACGCGGTCGCCGGCGAGCGGGATGAAATTGGTGATCAGGCCCGCGACATAGTCGAGGCAATGCGGCCGCTGCGGATGGCGCGCGACCTGCGTCTTCTGCCAGGGCGTGAGGTTTTCGTAGAGCTCCTTGAGCGCCACGGCGGCCTTGGCCTCCAGCCGGCCGATCTCGTCGCCGATCGCGACCGCGGTGCCGGTCTCGCCCATGGCCCGCAGTTCCTCGACCTTCGCCTCCAGTTCGGCCACAGGCTTTTCGAAATCGAGATAGCTGCGCATTGGTCCCGGTAATGGTTGGATGGGCTGGGGTACTGACCCGCTGGGGGCCTTAAGTCAAGCAATCGGGTTAATTTGGCTTTACCTGTGGGCGCCGCATTAACTTTCGCCAAGCGGATGCAGGTCGCGCACCAGCGTTTTCAGGCGCTCTTCCAGCACGTGCGTATAGATCTGCGTGGTCGAGATGTCGGCGTGGCCGAGCAGCGTCTGTACCACACGGAGATCGGCGCCGTTGTGCAGCAAATGACTGGCGAAGGCGTGCCGCAGCACATGCGGGCTTAAGCGCGCAGGCACAATGCCGCTCGCCGCGCCCAGCCCCTTCAACTCGCGGGCGAAATGCTGGCGCGTGATGTGGCCCTGCTCGCCGAAGGACGGAAACAGCCATTTCGATTGCGCGTCGGTTTTTGCCTCGGCGCGCAGCGCCAGGTATTCCGCCATCGCGCGCTTGGCCGCCTGGTTGAGCGGCACCAGCCGTTCCTTGCCGCCTTTGCCGCGCACGACCAGCATACGTTGGTCGCGCCTTGCCGCGGAGGCTGGCAGCGCCACCAGTTCCGACACGCGCAGGCCCGTCGCATAGACGACTTCCAAAAGGCACAGCAGCCGCGCCGCACGCAGCCGCGCGGCCGGCGCTTGCGCGCTATCCTCGGCGGCGTGCCGCGCTTGCGTCATCATCGCATCGACTTCGGCAATCGAGAGGACCTTCGGCAGCGTGCGCGCACGCTTCGGTCCTTCCAGCACCGCGGCCGGATCGTCAGTTCGCTTTCCTTCCGCATAGAGGAAACGATAAAGCTGCCGCAGCGCCGACAGCCGCCGCGCCAGCGACGAGGCCTTGAATCCGCGCTCGTCGAGGCTCACCAGGAAGTCACGCAGGTCGTCGGTATGAGCATCCGCAATGCTTCGCTTGTGCGCGCGCAGATGCGCCGACAGATCCTCGAGATCGTTGCGGTAGGCGGATAGCGTGTTCGCGCCGGCGCCGCGCTCGGCCGCCTGCATGTCGAGGAAGAGTTCGATCAGCGCTTCGTCGGAGGTGCGACGGGCCATCGGCTTGCCCGGGTTGGCCGTCAATGCTGTTGCTTGACGAATTTGTCGGGCGGTATCGTCACCG
>DATDMA010000293.1:0-3723 GCA_036519015.1 Pseudolabrys sp.
GCTCGATTTCGGCACCCTTGAGAAATACGGCTGCTTCGTCGGGTCGCACGCGGTTGTCATCCTGTCCGAGCAGGACGATATGAAGGCCGTGGCCCTGAACTTGATGAGGTTCTTCGAGGACGAAAGCTGCGGCCAGTGCACACCCTGTCGCGTCGGCAGCGAGAAGGCGGCCAAGCTGATGGCGCAAGGTCCGTGGGACGCGGATCTCCTGACCGAGCTCTCGAACGCCATGCGCGACGCCTCGATCTGCGGCCTCGGCCAAGCGGCGCCAAACCCGCTGCTGTCCGTTTTGAAATTTTTCCCCGAGGAGCTCTCGAAGCCGCTCGGGAGTTGGTGACACGATCCGTCATCCTGAGGTGCCGCGAAGCGGCCTCGAAGGTTGACGGCCACAATGACGGCCCAGACCCTTCGAGGCTCGCCGCAGGTGCGGCTCGCTCCTCAGGGTGACGGGAGAGGTTCAGAGGACCATTGCCATGACTGAAGGCAACGCACAGAAGCCCGTCGGTTACGGACACGACAAGAAGGGCAACGCCGGTGGCGGCACCGTCGGCGACGGCAAGCCCGCGGTCGCGCACACTGTTGCCGCCGATAAGGTCGCCGGCGTTGGCGAGGGCTCCACGGCGAAGACCTTCTTCATCGACGATCGCGAGATCGACATCCGCGACGGCGAATCCATTTTCACCGCCGCGCGCCGGCTCGACATCAAGCTGCCGCACCTCTGCTACACGCCGAAGCCCGGCTACCGCCCGGACGGTAATTGCCGCGTCTGCATGGTGGAGATCGAAGGCGAGCGCGTGCTGGCCGCGAGCTGCCTGCGCACGCCGGCGCCCGGCATGAAGGTCAAGACGCAGACCGACCGCGCCAAGACCGCGCGCAAGATGGTCGCCGAACTCCTGGTCACCGACCAGCCGGCGATAGAGGTCGCGCACGACCCCGAGTCCGAATTCTGGAAGACCGCCAAGCGCCAGGGCGTCGAGGCCGGCCGCTTCCCCAAGCGCGAGCGCATTGAAGTGCCCGCGCCCGACCGCAGCCATCCGGCCATGGCGGTCAATCTCGACGCCTGCATCCAGTGCAATCTCTGCGTCCGCGCCTGCCGTGAAGTGCAGGTCAACGACGTCATTGGCATGGCCGGCCGCGGTCATCTCGAAAAGATCGTGTTCGACTTCGACGACCCGATGGGCCAGTCGACCTGCGTCGCCTGCGGCGAATGCGTGCAGGCCTGCCCGACCGGCGCGCTGATGCCCTCGACGCTGGTCGACGCCAACAACGTCCGCACCGAATTCCCCGACCGCCAGGTGGACAGCGTGTGCCCCTATTGCGGCGTCGGCTGCCAGCTCACCTACCAGATCAAGAATGACAAGCTGCTCTACGTCACCGGCCGCAACGGTCCTGCCAACGAAAACCGTCTCTGCGTGAAGGGCCGCTTCGGCTTCGACTACGTCAACAATCCGCAGCGCCTGACCAAGCCGCTTATCCGCAAGGACGGCGTCGCCAAGGCCGCGGACGATCTGGTCGATCCTTCGAACCCGTGGACGCATTTCCGCGAAGCGACCTGGGAAGAGGCGATGGAGCGCGCCGCCTCCGGCCTCAAGAAAGTCCGCGACCGCGACGGCCCGCGCGCGCTGGCCGGCTTTGGCTCGGCCAAGGGCTCGAACGAAGAGGCCTATCTGTTCCAGAAGCTGGTACGCACCGGCTTCGGCTCGAATAATGTCGATCACTGCACGCGGTTGTGTCACGCCTCGTCGGTGGCCGCGCTGCTCGAAGGCGTCGGCTCGGCCGCGGTTACTGCGATCTTCAACGAGTGCAAGAACTCCGACGTCATCGTCGTCATCGGCGCCAATCCGACCGAGAACCATCCCGTCGCCGCCACGTACTTCAAGCAGGCGGCCAAGCGCGGCGCCAAGCTCGTCGTGATGGACCCGCGCGGGCAGGCGCTCAAGCGCCACGCCTGGAAGATGATGCAGTTCAGGAACGGCGCCGACGTGGCGATGCTCAACGGCATGCTCAACGTCATCATCGGCGAGAAACTCTACGACCACCAATATGTGCAGACTTATGTCGAGGGCTTCGAGCAGCTCGCCGAGCACGTGAAGGACTTCACGCCCGAGGAGATGGAGCCGATCTGCGGCATTCCCGCGGAAACGCTGCGCGAAGTGGCGCGCACCTTCGCCCGCGCCGAAAATGCGATCATCTTCTGGGGCATGGGCGTGTCGCAGCACACGCACGGCACCGACAACGCGCGCTGCCTCATCGCGCTGTCGCTGATCTGCGGCCAGGTCGGCCGTCCCGGCACCGGCCTGCATCCTTTGCGCGGACAAAACAACGTGCAGGGCGCCTCCGACGCCGGCCTCATCCCGATGTTTTTCCCCGACTACAAGTCGGTGGAAGACCCGGAGCTGATCGCGAAGTACGAAGCCGCCTGGGGCAAGAAGCTCGACCCGAAGAAGGGCAAGACCGTCGTCGAGATCATGGACGCGGTGCATGCCGACGAGATCAAGGGCATGTACATCATGGGTGAGAACCCGGCGATGTCCGATCCCGATCTCAACCACGCGCGCGGCGCGCTGGCGCATCTCGAATGCCTGGTGGTGCAGGACATCTTCCTCACCGAGACCGCGTCCTATGCCGACGTCATCCTGCCGGCCTCCGCCTGGCCGGAGAAGGACGGCACTGTGACCAACACCAATCGCCAGGTGCAGATGGGCCGCAAGGCGCTGCCGCTGCCGGGCGATGCGCGGCAGGATTTGTGGATCATCCAGGATCTCGCCCAGCGCATGGGCGAGAAATGGAATTACAAGCACGTCAGCGAAGTGTTCACCGAGATGGCGAACCTGATGCCGGCGCTCGACAACATCACCTGGGAACGCGTTGAGCGCGAGTATCACGTCACTTATCCGGTCGACAGCCTCGACGTGCCGGGCCGCGACGTGGTGTTCGACCAGGGCTTCCCGCGGCCGAACGGTATGGCCAAGCTGGTCGCTGCCAAGCTCACGCCGCCGAACGAGACGCCGGATCACGACTATCCGTTCATCCTCACCACCGGCCGCCAGCTCGAGCATTGGCACACCGGCGCCATGACGCGCCGCGCCACCGTGCTCGATGCGCTGGAGCCGAGCGCGGTCGCGTCGCTTTCGCGCGGCACGATCGGCAAGCTCGGCATCCAGCCGGGCGATATGGTGCGCGTGACCACGCGGCGCGGCACGGTAACGCTCAACTCGCGGCAGGACGACGCCATCCCCGACGGCGTGGTGTTCATCCCCTTCGCTTACGTCGAAGCGGCGGCGAACATCTTGACCAACCCGGCGCTCGATCCGTTCGGCAAGATCCCCGAATTCAAGTTCTGCGCCGCCAAGGTCGAGAAGGCCGAGCAGCATATGGAAGCGGCGGAGTGATGACGTCACCCTGAGGTGGCCGCTCATTTGCGCGGCCCTCGAAGGGTGACGGCCGCCATCCTTCGAGGATCGCGTGCTTCGTACGCTCGCACCTCAGGATGACGGCGCTTCTTTCTTATCCCTCTCCGCAATGCGGGGAGGGTCCAGGACGACAAGATTCGCGGCGGCGCGTGCGCGGGCGCTGCCCCCAAAAATCACATGCGGCTTATTGCAATAAATTTTCCGTAACTTTTCGTCGCGCATTTCTTCGATCGAAAAGTTCAGAAGTTTTGATCCATTCCGCAACATTGACTCTGCCATGAGCTTGACGCGACCCGCACCTGGCGCGACA
>DATDMA010000294.1:0-2348 GCA_036519015.1 Pseudolabrys sp.
TCCAGCTCCCGAGCAGGCGATAGCCGCGACCGGAGACCGTCTTCAGCATGGCTCGATCGGGGCCTAGCGCCTTGCGGACCGCGGAGATGTGAACGTGGAGCGTACCTTCGCCGACGATGGCGCCCGGCCACACCCGTTCCATCATGTGGTCCTTGGTGACGAGCTCGGTGGCCGATTGTACGAGGACCGTGACGATCTCGAAGGCCCGGCCGCCGAGCGGCACGGAAATCCCGCGCGACCGCAACTCCCGCCGGCCGAGGTCGATCTCCCAATGATCGCACGCATAGACCAGATTGGCGCTTGCTTCAGACATCTCGCCCTCGTGGGTTAGACCTGCTGAAGTTTTGCCTTTCATATAACCCGCGGACACAGAGAAACCGAAGGGTATTATCAAACGTAAGACCGTCCACGGTAACCCTGCACCGGGAGCATCCGCGCAGCCAGGCGACCTCACCGGGACAAGCGCAATTTAATAATTCTTAAGATCGGCCCTAAGGAATCGCCCTCCGGGAGCGGCTACACCACCCAAGTTCGGAGGTGTGCCATGCCCAACGCCGTACGCGAGACCAGCGCCGTTACCGCAACCGTGTTTGCCAGGACGTACCAGCCGGACCCTCCGCGCGCCATCATCTCGGAGGAGCCCGAGTGCGCGTGGAACGCCCCGGAGGAGCCCGCGTGTGACAGCGAGCCGCGCTATCACGAAACTCAGACAGACTTGGCATCCGCGAACCAGGTCGGGATCCTAGGGCAGCTATCGGCGTCGATTGTCGAAATCAACCAGCCGATCAGCGCTGTCGTCATGAACGCCGAAGCCGCTCTGCGGCTGCTCCTCGCCCAGCCGACAGATACGGAAGCAGTCCGGCGGTTGCTCGCTTGTGTCGTCAAGGACGGAATGCGCACTGGCGACATCGTTGATCGCACCCGTGCGCTGATCAAGAAAAGCGCCGCGACGATGGGAAATGTAACCTAGTCATTGTACTAAAGTAGTCCTCTTGGCAGGAGGCTCTCGTGAACGAGCTCTTGAGCTACGTATTCTCGCTGCTGAGGGAGGGAGACAGGCTCTGGAAGGCCTGGCCCATGGTGGCGTACGGATTGATCGCCGCCGGCGTTGGCGTCAGCATGGTTACGGAATCCGACATCGGCGCGAACTTCTCGGGGCCTTACCTATCGCGCACTCCGTCGAGGTGAATCTCGTTAAGGCTCGTATGCGGTCTGTTGCGGTTACAGTGGTTTTTAAAAAAAGTCAGTGTGACTGACGTAAGACCGAAAAAAACTGGCGGCACGCACTTCCATTTCGATTTTTAGCGCTACTTTATGTGCAAAGCCGCCCTGTGAACGGAGCACGCCGAGGCTGCCAAGTGCGAGCAATGGGCGACGATCGTGCTATCGGCTGGCATACACCTACCAACTGGCATTCCTTTATCGCCGGTGCAAGAAGCGCTGACAATTTCCACGCCCCAAGCACCGCGTGGGCGAGCGTTGGGCTGTTCCATCGAGGGGGATAACCTCAAGGAGAGAGCCATGATCCAGATGAAGCCTCGAAAATTAATGCATCGCCGCGCATTTTTGAAAGTGTCTTCCACCACAGCGGGTGCGATTGCAGTCAATAGTCAGTTCAGTGAGCGGGCCGCTGGGCAGTCTGTTGACGAGCCGCCAACATTTCGTCGTCCCAAGACCATTCTTCCGGTGCCAGCTCCTTCGCCCCAGTTTCAGCATGTGGAGCCCGGGGTTCCCGACACTCAAATGACTCGAGAGGCGGCCGGGTTACTGCGAGAATTCAGCACGCCGGTGTTGATCAACCATTCGCATCGCGTGTTCTTCTGGGCAAACGAGATGGGGCGCCAAACGGGACAGAAGTTCGACGCGGAGCTTGTGTTCATCTGCGCTGCGTTCCACGATTTGGGTTTGCTCAAGAAGTTCAGTAGTGCCACTGACCGTTTCGAGGTCGATGGTGCGAACGCGGTGCGTCAGTTTCTCGAACATCATGACGTGCCCAGCGCCCGTATTCAGACGGCTTGGGACGCGATATCGCTTCACACCACGCCCGGCATCGCAGCGTACAAGCCCTTGGAAGTGGAACTACTATACAACGGCGTGGCGCTGGATTCACTCGGAGTCGGGTACGAAACCTTTCCCGAAGACGTTCGGATGCGAGTGGTCAGCCAGTTTCCGCGAGTCAATTTCAAGCGGGAAATCGCGCAGGCATTCTTTCACGGCTTCGAACACAAGCCCGAAACGACCGAGTATACCTGCAACGAAGACATCTGCTCGCACTTCATCCGCAACTACAGGCGGCGCAACTTCTATGATCAGGTCCAGAATTCGCCGTTCCAAAACTCGGTATGAAA
>DATDMA010000295.1:0-2667 GCA_036519015.1 Pseudolabrys sp.
CCTCGGCGCGCCCGATTGGACCTGGCAGCAAGAGGGCCAAGCGGGCGGCGCGCTCGCCGCCATGCTCTGCGTCAATGTGCTGCACATCTCGCCCTGGGTCGTGGCGGAAAATCTCATCGGCGGCGCGGGCCGCCACCTGGCAGACGACGGCCGGCTGTTCGTCTACGGCCCCTTTATGCGCGGCGGACAGCACACCGCGCCGAGCAATGCCGAATTCGACGCCTCCTTGCGCGAGGCCAATGCGGAATGGGGCGTGCGCGACGTGGGCGACTTGAGCGCGCTCGCAAGACGCGCCGGGCTCACGCTTGCGGATATCGTGCCGATGCCCGCCAATAATCTGGTCCTGGCCTTCGCCCGCCCGGACCGGCAGAATTGATCACGACTTGAAAGCCCCTAGAAGGACCTCAATGCAAGCCGAACCCATCTTCGACATCGCCCATCTCGGCCATCTCGAACTGCTGACGCCGACGTTCGACCGAAGCGCGCGCTTCTTCATCGACGTCATGGGCATGACCGTGAGCGGCGAGAAAGGCGACAGTATCTATCTGCGCGCCTACGACGACTACGAGCGCTATTCGCTCAAGCTCACGGCGTCGAAGACCAACGGCATGGCGCATGTCGCTTATCGGACGCGCTCGCCGCAGGCGCTGGAGCGGCGCGCGGCGGCGCTGACGGGCTCCGGCTTCGATGTCGGCTGGACTGACGGCGACCTCGGCCACGGCAAGACCTTTGTCTGCAAGGACCCGGACGGCCATGTCATCGAGCTCTATTACGACACCGAATGGTATGAGGCGCCGCCGGAGCTCAAGCCCTCCTTGAAGAACCAGGCGCAGCGCTTTCCGGCGCGCGGCTGTAACGTGCGGCGGCTCGATCACTGGAACGGGCTGGCCGCGGATATTTCGGCCTGCCGCAAGTTCTTCGAGGACTATCTCGGCTTCCGGCTCACCGAGCGCATCGTGCTCAACGACGGCAGCGAAGCCGGCATCTGGCTGACCGCGACCAACAAGAGCTACGACTTCGCCTATACGCGCGACCATACCGGCATCCCCGGCCGCTTCCATCACATCACCTATGCGCTCAACTCGCGCGAGGAAGTGCTGCTTGCCGCCGACGTCTTCCTGGAGAACGGCGTGTTCATCGAGACCGGCCCTCACAAGCACGCGGTGCAGCAGACGTTCTTCCTCTACGTCTACGAACCCGGCGGGAATCGCGTCGAGGTGGCGAATGCCGGCGCGCGGCTGATCCTGGCTCCCGACTGGAAGCCGATCACCTGGACCGAGGAGGAACGCAAAAAAGGCCAGGCCTGGGGTCTGAAGACCATCGAGTCGTTCCACACCCATGGGACGCCCGAGGTCGCCCATAAGTAAGGTAGACGGATCGAAGCGGCGGCGGACGTGTTATACGCAAACCGCCGCTTGCGTATAACGGTAGGCCACATATGCCGACATCCGCCATCCCCACCACCCGCCTCCCCTCCGGCGCGACGGTACCGACCTTCGGGCTCGGCACCTGGCGCATGGGCGAGAGCGCGGGCCGGCGCAAGGATGAAGTGGCGGCGCTGCGCCACGGGCTCGATCTCGGCGTCACGCTGATCGACACCGCCGAGATGTACGGCAACGGCGAGGCCGAGGCCATCGTCGCCGAGGCAGTGGGCAATCGGCGCAAAGAGGTCTTCATCGTCAGCAAGGTGCTGCCGGGCAACGCCAGCCGGCGCGGCACCATCGCCGCCTGCGAGCGCAGCCTGAAACGGCTGAAGACCGACCGCATCGATCTTTATCTCCTGCACTGGCGCGGCGAGGTGCCGCTGGAGGAGACCGTCGAAGCCTTCGAAGCGCTGGTCGAAACCGGCAAGATCGGCGCCTGGGGCGTGAGCAATTTGGACATCTCCGACATGGGCGAATTGTGGAAGATGCCGAACGGCAACAGCGTCGCCACCAACCAGGTCGCCTATAACCTCACGCGGCGCGGCATCGAGTTCGACCTTATGCCGTGGTGCCGGAAACACGCGATCCCGGTCATGGCCTATTCCCCGATCGAGCAGGGCGGCCTGCTCGGCCATGCCGCGCTGCGCGAAGTCGCCGCGCGCCATCATGCGACGCCGGCGCAGATCGCTTTGGCCTGGCTGATGCGGCATGACGACGTCATCGTCATCCCCAAAGCCAGCACCCTCGCGCACGTCGATGACGATTTGGGCGCCCTCGATGTGCTGCTCACGCACGACGACTTCGCAACGCTCGACCACGCTTTTCCGCCGCCGAAGAAACCTATGCCGCTCGACATGCTGTGATGGCCCCCGCTGACGCCGTCACAAAGTCCGTCTAGAATTCCAAGGCAGTTCAGAAACGTCCAAGGAACCGACATGACACGTCGCAATACGCCCCGCGTTTCCTTCATCGGCTTCGGCGAGGCCGGACAGGCCATTGCCGCCGGCTTGCGTGACGCCGGCATCGAGCAGATCGCCGCCTGGGACATCCTGTTTCCGGAAGCGGGCGGCGCGCGGCTGAAGGCGGCGGGCGACAAGATCGGCGTGCGGCTCGCGGAATCAGCCGCGGACGCTGTTCGCGGCACCGACATGGTGATCTCGGCGGTGACGGCGGCCTCGAGCCTCGAGGCGGCGCGCGCGGCCGCGCCGCATCTTTCTGGCTCGCCCTATTATCTCGACATCAA